>NZ_JEMA01000512.1 GCF_001589285.1 Sorangium cellulosum
CGCCCCCGCGGCGACCGCTCGTGGCTGTCGAGCGCCGCCGACTCAGCGAGGTGACGAGAAAAATCCGGGGAAGAACTGCCGCGTACGGCACGCCGAGCGCAGGATCGCTTCGATGTCCGCCTTCGCGGTGATGCCGCGCAGGATGCCGGCGAGCCGCTCGGTGTGGCCGCGATCCTCCTCGCCATGTGCACGCAGGAAGGTCACGGCCCCCCGGATACCGCGGATACGGCTCCTCTGGAGGAGGTTTTGGACGATGCCGGACGCCCGCCGCGCCGAGAGCGCTTCGAGCACGTACGCAGTGCCGAGGAAGGCCGCGCCGGAGCCCTCCTGCGCCTCGAAGCGGTGAGCGAAGATGTACGCTTGGACGGCGACGTTCGGGCCCGAGTCGTTCGCCCCAAATCCGAGCGCCACGCGATCGTTGCGCGCCCACGCGTCGTGACCGGCTTCCTCCTCGGACTTCTCGAGCAGCAGGCGCGCGAGGGACGGATGCTGGCGCGTGGCCAACAGGCGCTCGCCCGAGGCGCGGAGCAGCTCGTGGGCCACCCCGACATAGTGCTGCGTTTGCTCAAGGAAGGCCGCATAGTGGCTGGCGGCGATGGTCCCGGCGAGGAGCGTCCGCGCGACGGGATGTTTGTCGAGACTTGCGATCAGCTTGTCTGTCTCTCGATCAAGGCGGAAAACGAGGTCTCTCATGACGTGATGTCTCCCGGACGGCGGAGCGGGAGCCCTCCCTTGGGCCCGTCGCTCTCGCCGTCGCTGGGGACCCCTAGAGCAGCCTGCGGGCCACCGACGAAACCAAGTAAAATCGAATAGTTATGTTCTCACGGGGCCAGCGCTCGGCGCCGGATTTGCTGCAGGCTGCAGCAGCACGCAGCGGGCCCACCGGCCCCGCTCCTTACTTCAAACGAAGGATGGTTTCTTTACGCCGGGGGACGCATGGTCGCCTGGTGAGAGCGGCGCCGGCGGGTCGACCGTCCGGTGCCCGGGAGCGAACAGCATGCGATCGATGAGAACCAAGCGGAATTTTACGTCCGAGCTTTACTGCGACCTCCGGGCGCGCAATGCTCAGGAACGCACTTCCTCGCGCGCGCCCACCGATCCGTCGGCGATCCCGGCGCTCACGCCTCGCGAGCGCGACGTCGTCGAGCTGCTCGTCGGGACCGGGCTGTCCTACAAGCAGATCGCCGCCCAGCTCGACCGGAGCGAGGGGACCGTCCGGACGCACACGGAGAGGATCTACCGCGCGTTCGGCGTCCACTCGCGCCTCGAGCTCATCTTCGCCTATCAGGCGCTGCGGGATGCGCGCTCCGCTGCCGCTTAACCCTCGCCGACGCCGCCGTACGACGCATCGGCAGAGCTGTTAAGCTCATCGCCGACGGGGGCGGCGTCCCTCTCGACGCCTAGGAGAACCAGCATGGCGCACAAGACCAAGCTCGACCTCGACCCCGAGGTCGAAAAGCGGACTCTGCAATTGGCCGGCATGGACGACGACGTGCTCATCACCGGTCCGAGCGGCTCGGGCAAGAGCGCGCTGGCCCAGTGGATTCACGAGCAGAGCGCCCGCCGGGGTAAGCGGTTCGTCGTTCAAAACTGCGGCGCAATACCCAAGGGGCTGGAGGAGAGCACCCTCTTCGGCCACGAGCGCGGGGCGTTCACGCACGCACACCAGGCGGTCGACGGCATCGTGAAGGCGGCGGACGGCGGGACCCTCTTCCTCGACGAGATCGGCGAGCTCCCGCTCGCGGTGCAGGTCAAACTGCTCACGCTGCTTCAAGAGCACTCCTATCGTCGGGTGGGCAGCGTCGACGATCTCCATGCGAGCTTCCGGCTCATCGCGGCGACGAACAGGGATCTGCTGGAGCTGTGCAACCAGGGGCATTTTCGCGAAGATCTCTATCATCGCATCAACGTCCTCCCCATCGCGCTGGGCCCGCTGCGCGACGCGCCGGAGCGGGCCACGCGGATCGCAACGGAGATAGTGAAGACCTCCATCATGTCTCTGGAGCGGGCGGCCCAAGTGCTGTCAGCAGTGCAACGTCTGGCCCGTCACCCAGCGGCGTGGCCGGGCAACATCCGTGAACTCGACACGTTCGTGAAGCGCTGCCAGCTCGACGAGGTGAAAGATGCAGAACGCTGGATCCTCGCCGAGTGGGCGCGCCGGCGGACTTCCGAGAGCGCGGAGCGCCTCACCGCCTTCACGCCGAGCGTTAGCCCGTCGCTGGCCGACCGAAAGCGATACGCGGGGATGATTCACGAGCTTGCGGGGCGCGGGGCCCGTCCCAAGACCGCGGTGTCTCGGAAAGGGTCGTTGGAACTCGCGTCCCGCCTCCTCGACGTCTTTCCCGAGCCGCTCTCTCTGGAAGAAGTTCAGGCGGTGCTGGGGGCGCGCGATCGGCGTACGCTCGACGGCAATATCGACCTGTTGGAGAGGCACGGCTTGATCGAAAGAATCGCGCGCGGCATTGTGGCGTTATGGCCTCCGGCGACGTCGGCGGTCTTCGGCCGCCATCAAGGCGCGTGGCTCCCCGCTGGATCTGGGGAGATCCTCTCCCTCGCCTGCGGCGATCGGGTTCGCATCGAGCTCACCTCGAAGTGCGCCGGTACGCTCAGTGTCCTGCTCGTCACCCATGGACCAGGGGGCTCGCCGGCGCCGACTATCCTCGTCGAAGGTAAGGAGCTGCTCGCCTCGAGACCCACGGCGATAGAGATCGAGCTCGACGGCGTGGGCGGGATCGAGCAGTTTTTGTTGCATATTGGCCCGTCCGCGCGCCGCGGCGGCAGCTTGGTCGAACCGATGCTCGATGAGGCGATCATGCCCGACTCCGCTGCGCTGGAGCGGGGTCGCTGCATGGTACTCGATCGGTGGGGCGAAGGATGGCTAGCCGAGCACCTCGTGTTCCACATGCAAGACAAGTGAGAGGGAGCAGGTGTTCTCGAAGCGTTGGGCGCAGTGGGGTCGCAGCCCCGATTTGTCCAGCAAGCGCGACTTCAAGATTGACCTACGCGCCAAGGCAATCACGTGTCCCACAGAACAGGCCGAGGAGTTCGAACCGAGCGACACGGTCGAATTTCATCCTGAGGAGGCCGGCGCGTGCCCCGCCCGAGGCAAAGGCGCCAAGCTGCCTCGGGGCGAAGGCGGACCGTGTCCGTCGCCGTGGACGAACCTCTGTAGCGCAAGTTACTCCCTACGAGGCTGCCTAGCCCGGTGTTGAAGCCGGCGGGGCTTCGCGCCGCGGCTGAAGGCAAATCTGTAGGGGCGGCAAAACACGCCTTGCAGTCATCGGCGGCTCGGGAAAGAGGAGCGCGACTCGGGACAAGCCGGATAGTCATTCTGATGACTACCGTGGCTCCGTCGTGACGTCGGTACGCCTTCGTTGGCGAAGAGTGTTAACATACCAAGGAGCTCGACCATGCCTGGATTCAATTTTTTTCGGATCTACAAACAGCAGAGGGCGCACCTGGTCTCACACCTGAGGTCCAAGGGCATGAACCTCATCGAGAAGAAGGACGTGGTCGAAGGAGGAACTACGTTTCATTATCATCTATATTTCGCCGAGACACCACCCAGGCGACCCGTGAAGTGGATAAAGGAGATTCAAAAGCAGTTTAATGTGCGAAGCTTCGACACGGAGCACTACTCGGCGGTCGTAATTGTCAGCTTTCTCGACCACGTCTACGCTATTAGCTTTGGGTCGTCCCACTTTCTCGTGTCGAGGTTTGCTGACCTGGAATTCGGAATCGATATCGCGTCGAGGATTCTCAAGCGCTACAAAACAAAGAATTCGCGCGAATTTGGTGGAGTAAGAATAAAGAGCATCGAGACCTATATCTCCAGTGAAGATCTGTCTTTCGAAGCGGGCGAAGCTGTTAATTACATCAAAGGCGTACCAATTGACGTGTCGGTTTGGGGGAATAACGTCAGCTGCGGTCAGTCTGTCCATCTGCGGAAAAGAACTCTATCACTGAAGAATGCTCACCAGGTGTGCGCCCAGCTTGAAGGTGCGCTGTTGCTGCCTGTTCGACGAGAGATCCCAAAGGCTGCGGCGGTCAAAGATCCTGTCAAGTGTCAGGCTCTTAATCAGAAGCTTATTTCGGATATGAGAAATGACCGTTACATGGTCTCCATTTCGCAACAGCAATTGTCTGGAGTGGCCTTCCTCTTTGCCGACCACTATGAGTTCGTCTGCTTTGTGAATGGGGATTCGGTTCAGATCGATGAGAATCTATCTTTGGTGCAGCTGCGCACGCTCGTCGCGAGTCACTTCGATGGCGACTATCAGGAGCTCCTCAACGCCACTGTTGAGGCACAAGAGGATGGTGTTACGGCTTACTCTAAGCCATTTATGGAGTTTGTTGACTACATAGATACTCAGGAGAACCATTACCTGGAGGGTGGAGAATGGTACCAATTTGACAGGAACTATCTGGGTAACGTGCGTAATGAGGTGAACAGAATTCCTTTAGATTTTTCAACAGAAATTCCGACATTTGACGAGAGTGCTTACGTTAATTGGCTCGCGGTTCAAAAGGAGAAGCACTATCGAGAGCGATATCTGAACAGTCTTCTGGAGGCAAAATTTAATTACGTAAACCACGACCGTTCTCTCGATATTTTTGAGGGCGCTTCGGCGGAAATTTCGGACCTTTTTAAGGGTGACACAATTTATGTCGTCAAGATCGGTATTCCGCAGAAGCTAAGCTACGCTATTGACCAAGCGTTAGCGGCCGTCCGGGTCCTCGAGCGACGAGCATTTCAGATTCCGGTGCAGGGTGCGATGTGTACTGTGCGTAGAATCTGCCTTTGGCTGTTCTTGGATCGACAAAAGCATATTAAGAGAATCAGTGACATTAATTCGCTGATCTTTCTCATGAAACTGGCGCATTGGAGAAAATCGGTGCTCCTGAGCGGGCTCCAGCCCGAGATTCGGATCAGCTACAAGAGTTGAAGAACCTCATCTGTGCGCAACTGTTTCAGAAGTGTCTCAGTTTGCCGAACCGTGCAGCGCGCCTCGAGCTCGGCGGTGCGGCGGTCCTTGGGGTCGAGCTTCGGGTTCCTGCCGGGCTCGGTAACAGCCGTCTACGCCGCGGAGGCGAGCGCGGTCCAGAACGGCGTGGGTGCCGGCGGTGAACGGTGAACGCCGCCGAACACGTGGCCGCGGTCTTCACCGATCGGACGTGGGACGCGATGATCTCCGACACCCGTCACTGCCCCGAGGTGGAGCACCGCCATGCTCGCTCGAGGTCTCCGGAGGTTCCTCTGGGCGTGGTTCCGCGACCTTGCCGGCCCTCTTTCGAAGGCGTCTCAGGCGTGAGCGCGGCCGGCGGCGCCGGGGAAGGGGAGCCGGCCTCCTGAGCGAGCGCTCCGGACCGGACACCGAGCCGGCCGGCGAGCGCGGCGAGCGCGGCTTGCACCGCGGCCTGGGCTTCGTGGAGCTCGTCGAGGCGACGTACCCAAGTCGAGAAGCGCGCGCCCGGCGGTCGTCGCGGGATCCGGCTCCCGCGGGTCTGGCCCAGCGCCGAGCGCAGCCCGCGCCTTCGTCCGGCGTGCGAGCGCCAGCTCGAGGACACGCTCCTCGGGGCGCTGCCGTGTCGCAGGATAGACGAGCCCGGCGCAGCGGCTGCCGGACCAGGCCCGGCGCAGCGAGGTAGAGCACGGCCGCCTGCGCGGAGCATCCGGGACAACGCGCTCAGAGCGGGAGGCCGCCGGAGGCCACGCGGGTCGTCTCGAGCTGTACGGTGATCGTCCCGGCCAGCACGAGGCACGCGCCGACGACGGCGAGCTCGACATCGGTATGGACCTCGCCGCGTCGGGCGGCGCTGGCAAGCGCAGCGACGTTTACAGAAGTGATCTCAGCGGTCCTGCGCCTGGGCACGCTGGCATCGTAGCAGGGCTCCATGCCGAGCTTCGAGAGCAGCGGCGGAAGGTCCAGGTCATCGAGGCCGGCGCGCTCTTCCCTTGGCGACGATCTCTTCGTGCGAGATTCCACCTCAACGTAACGCGTTCTCCCGCTCCCAGCGCTCCTGCGCCGCGATCGTGTCGTCTGCGGCGCGGACACCCGAGACGAAGAGCGCCGCGTGCTCAGGGTCGTCCAGGTCGAGGCCAAACCGGAGCATCCGGGCGCGGTCGCGCGGCGGGACGGAGCGGAGGATCTCGGCTGCGGAGCGGGCGCGGCGGTAGGAGCGCATATTACGAGCATACCAGCGTTGCGGGGTGACGTCGTAAACGAGAAGTATACCAAGGTGCCGCTCGTCAGTATCCGGCTGCCGTGCATGAGACCCGTCCTCGGCTGCCCCTCTTTGGGGGGGCAACAGCGGAATTCTCGACGGAACGGCGGGTCTTCCGCCTCGAGAGCTCCCCGCGACGACGGCCCTCGATCCGACCTTCCCACTGTTGGTGATGCACCCCGGAGCGCTGCGTCTTGTCGGGCGAGCGGCGTTCATCGCCCGGCTCGACCCGGATCGAGACGAAGCATGACGCCGCCGCCGCGCTCCCGGAGCGCGCGGCGGATGACGCCGAGCCAGGGGGCGGCGCACCGGCGGTGCTCCGTGAGGCCGGCCTCGTGTCGGGCCCCTACGCTGGCGGGCCGCCGCAGGCGTGAGCGGGGCCGCGAATCGCGGTAGAGGAGGAACGCCATGCCCTGCAGGCCCACGGGATCACTCTTCCGCAACGCCGCTGACCGGCTCCACGTCCGCGTCCTCGTCGGCGACAACGACCGCGAGAGCTTCCCGCTCGATCCCAAGCTGACCGAGAAGCAGGCCGAGCAGCGCAAGGAGCTCGTCGCCGAGCTCGCCACGCGGCGGCGCGCCTCGCGCAACGTCACGCGCGACGCGATCGTCGCCTTGCTGGAGCGTGCGGCGGTATGCGAGGGCAGGGCGCTCCGCGACGTCATCGAGGCCGTCGACGTCGTCTGCAGAGGCGGCGTACAAGCGAAGGTAGCTCCCGGTGGCGGCTCGGTACCGAAGCAGGTCACCGTCCAGCAGTTCGGCGAGCTCTGGACCTCGGGTGAGCTCGCGCGAATGTCCCCCGACCACGTCAAGCCGAAGCGCAGCGTGGAGCAAGACGTCCACCGCCTCGACCGCCACGTCGACCCGATCGCCGGCCGCATCCCCGTTGCGTCCTTCACGCTCGACGACGCCGAGNTCGCCGGCCGCATCCCCGTTGCGTCCTTCACGCTCGACGACGC
>NZ_JEMA01000513.1 GCF_001589285.1 Sorangium cellulosum
GCGCGCGCGCCACGTCGCCGGCGCGGGCCGGGCGGGCCCCGGGGTCCTTCGCCAGGCAGCGCAGGACGGCCTCGTCGACGGCCGCCGGGAGCCGCGCGAACGACGACGGCGGGGCGGGGCGGCGCGCCACGTGCGCCTGCCGCACCTCCGCCACCTCGCCAACGAACGGCGGCCGGCCGGTGAGCAGCTCGAAGATCACCGCGCCGAGCGCGTAGACGTCCGCCCGCGGGTCCACGCCGCGCGCGCCCAGGCACTGCTCCGGCGCCATGTACGCCGCCGTCCCGAGGACGGCGCCGGTGCGCGTCAGCTCGGCGCCGAGCGCGCCCTGCGCGTCGTCCGCGTCGCGCGCACCCCGCGCCAGGGCCGCGAGGCCGAAGTCGATCAGCGCGACCCCTCCCTCGGACCGCAGCCACACGTTCTCGGGCTTGAGATCGC
>NZ_JEMA01000514.1 GCF_001589285.1 Sorangium cellulosum
CGGGGACGCGCGCACCGCGCGCGATCTCCAGCGCTCGCCGCTGCGCGCGCTGCGGGTCACGGGCAGGCCCACGGACGGCCGCTTCGAGGCGACGCTGGCGCTCGGCGCGGCGGAGGGCGGCGCGGCCGCGCGCGAGGTCAAGGTGAAGCTCGCGCCGGCGCTGAAGAAGAACCCGCTCGCGTTCCGTCGTCCGGTCGCGTTCTACCGCCTCGCGAGGGCGCTCGGCGCGCACGTCGTGCCCGCGGCTGCGGCGCGCCGGATCGGCATCGGCGAGCTCGCGTCGCTCATCGGCCGGGATCCGGCCGCTCGCAAGCTGCTGCGTCGCTTCGCTGTCATGAACGACGGGACGGTCGACGCGCTGGTCCTCGCGCCAGCTCCCGGTCCACCGGGCCCGCGCTGGGCCGCGCCTCGCCGCCGGTCGATACGCTTCGACGACGCGCCCGAGCTCGACGTGTGGGCGCGCTGGGCGCGCTCGCCGTCGCCTGCGCGCGGCGAGCGCGCCCCGATCCTCCGCGATTACCTGGAGGTGCTCGCGCTCGACTACCTGGCCGGCAACGGGCTCCGGAAGGAGATCGTCATCGACGTCGGCGCCGGGGCGCTGAGCCTGGAGGCCAACGCGAGCGCCTTCCCGCTGCACGTGAGGGCGCGCGAGCTCGATCGGCAGCTCGAGCGCCTGGTCGAAGCCGCGCGGTTCCCCCGCGCGCTCCGCGACGCGCTCGCGCGCTTCGGCCCCGAGGAAGCCGCCGCGGCGCTGCGCCCCGGCGGCATCGAGGAGGAGCTCGTGCCGCCGCGCGCCCTCGTCGAGCTCGAGGAGCGCAGGCAGGCGTTGCTCAGCCTCATCGAGACGAAGGTCGCCGACCGGGGAGAGGACGCCGTCCTCAGCCTGTAGCGCCGCGCCCTGCCGCCGCGGCGCGAGCTGCCGCGCCGGCGCGGTGAAATCCGCGGCGCGCGAGCCAGGGCCCCTCGGAGCTCCGCCCGCTCCGTACCTGCGTATGTCGGCTCCAGCGTGGTCGGACGTCGCTCGCCCGGCGCTCACCGGCACCTGGCTTCTCCCGCGCGCCGCATCTTGATCTCCGGCGGCCGCAGGGCGATCACGCGGGCCGTGATCGACGTGACGATCCTGCAGCGCTGGACGGACGACATCGGCTACAGCGCGGAGCTGGAGAAGCCGTCGACCCTGCGCATCCGCCCGCGCGAGGAGGGGCTCGTCGAGCTCCCGCCGTTCTACGTCCAGTGCACCGAGAACTGGATCGTGCTCTCGATGTTCGGCGTGCTCGATCGGATCGAGCCGCAGGGCGGCGCCGAGGGCGACGCCCCCCTGGCTCCCCTGGTCGAGGACACCGGCCAAGTTGTCGGTCTGCTCCGCCACCTGCTCGAGGCGAACCGGGACATGCGCATCGCAAAATTCGCGCTCGACGAGCGAAACGAGATCCTGCTGTGCGCCGAGCTGCCGACCGAGTCGCTGGATCGCTCCGAGTTCGTCGACGCTGTCGAGCGGATCATCGAGTACGCCGCGACGTACAGGCGCGCGCTGTTCGGCCCCGCCGCCTGAGCGACCCGGGACAGCCGCTGCTCGGCCGCGGGCGCGCTCCTGCGCCGCAGCGCGCTCGCCTCCACGCCGTCGCGCGCCCACGCCCGCGTCGCCGCGCGCTCACTTCTGCGTGATCACGACGCGGTTGTCGTCCCGGTACGTGACGTTGCCCGCCTCGCCGCGGCAGTCCCAGCAGGTCGCCCACGAGAGCCGCCGCCGCACGTAGCCGTTGAAGCCGAGCGCGATGGGCCCCCGATCGCCCTTCAGCAGCAGCGACGACGCGATCCGGTAGCGCTCCCCGGGGAGCCTCAGGAACGCGACGATGAACGCGTCCTCGTCGGACTTCCCCGTCACCACGAGCACCTCTTCGCCCGGGACCGGGTTCCAGAGCAGCGGCGCCGTGGTGAGCGTCGTGTTCGGGGGCGGGCCTCCGTCGGACTGGACCGCCGGGGTCCCGCCCGGCGAGAGCCGCGTCCGGCCGCGGCCGAGCACGAGGTTCACGTCGTCGGGCTCCTTGAAGAACGAGATCTCCCCGCCGAGATCGCGCAGCTGCGGCACCGACGCGAGCAGCTCCGCGACCTGCTGCGGCCCGATCTCCGCGCGCCGGAACGTCTGCTGCCACTGCGGCGACGGGATCGACGCCGCGTTCGGCGCGCCGTGGCAGCACCGGAAGCCGATGTCGTCGCCCGACGCGCCCGGATCGACTGCCGCGCGGTGCGCGCACCGGTGATCCACGCCGCTCGCGCTCGCCGTGGCCCCTCGCACGGCGGCCGCCCTGGGCTGGAGGTTCTCGATCGGCGCGACGTCGCTCGCGGTCCACTCGCGCAGCGCGCCCCCCATGCCGACGACGCCGAACCCCGACGCGCACGACGCCGGCGCCTTCGCGCACGCCGGATCCCACGCCGCGCCGCCCGCGTAGGGCGTCCCCTCGGGGCCCTTGCACGCCCGCTCCCACTCCAGCTCGGTGCACAGCCTCCCGCCGGCCTGCTGGCAGAGCTCCGAGGCGCGCGACCGCGTCACGCCCGTGAGCGGGGGCTGCGCCGGATCGTTCGGGTACAGGGCGCGGTCGATGGTGAAGCCGCCCAGCTCGACCTCGAGCAGCGCCGGCTCGAGCGCCGGATCGCGCCCCTTGTCCCCGGGCGTGCTGCCCGCGACGAGCTTCCCGGCCGGGATCTCGATGCGCGCCGGCCCCGCCGCCGCCGCGCCGGCCCGCGGCGTCGCGCTGGCAGCGGGCGACTCGTTCTCGGCCGCCTCGAGCACCTTGCCCGTCGGGGCGAGCGCCACCGGGGCGCCTCCGTCCGCGCGCCTCTCCCCGGCCTCCTGCTGCTGCTGCTGCTGCTCTGCGCGGCCGCACCCGGCCCCTCCGGCGACGCCGGCGGCGAGCATCAGGCTCAGGACAAAGGCAGGCGTCCTCGTCGGCACCATTCCTCGACTGTTCCTCGAACGTCCTCGAAAGCGCTCCGCCTTATGTCGCAGGAGCCCTCGCCCGTCAAAGTGCCCGCGCTATGCTGGCCGCCATGGCGCAGGGCGTGAGCGGCGCACCGGATCCGATGGCCTCGCAGATGGCGCAGCTCCTCGCCGGCAGCGATCTCGACGAGCTGCGCGAGATCGTGAAGCGGTGGGTCGCCGAGGCGCCGACCGAGGGCGCACGCCGCCACTACCAGGAGCTCGGCGGCCGCCTCGTCGACCTCAAGGCCGCGCTCTCCGAGAACCCCGTGCAGCCCACCGCCGCGGAGCTCGAGCAGGCGCTCACGATGATGCTCAAGCTCGCCGCCTCCAGGACATGATCCGCCGGTGATGCTCGCCGACTTCCCCCCGTGGTTCCTCCGCGCCTTCGCGATCTGCCTCGGCCTGCTCTGGGGGAGCTTCCTCAACGTCGTCATCCACCGCGTCCCGCGCGAGCTCAGCGTCGTCCGCCCGGGCTCGCGCTGCCCGGCGTGCGGCACGCCGATCCGCGCCTTCGACAACATCCCGGTCCTCAGCTACCTGCTGCTGCGCGGCCGCGCCCGCTGCTGCAGGGCCCCCGTGTCGCCGCGGTACCCGCTCGTGGAGGCGGCGGGCGGCGTCCTGTCGCTCGCGATCGTCGAGGTCATCATCCTCCGGCTCCCCGAGACGACGCCGATCCTCCGGGCGCTCGCGATCTACACCGCCGACCTCGCGCTCGCGCTCGGGCTGCTCGCGGCGACGTTCATCGATCTCGAGCACATGTACATCCCCGACGGGATCACGATCGGCGGCGCGGTGCTCGGCGTCGCCACCGCGTCGCTGCGCTCGATGGGCTTCGCCGACGCGCTCCTCGGCGCGGCGGTTGGCTTCGCCGTCGTCTGGCTCCCCTTCGTCGTGCTCTATCCGCGGATCCGCGGCGGCCGCGTCGGCATGGGCCTCGGCGACGCGAAGCTCCTCATGCTGGCGGGCGCCTGGTTCGGCTGGGGCGGCGCGCTCTTCGTGCTCGGCGCCGGCGCCGTCCAGGGCTCGCTCGTGGCGATTGCCATGCTGCTCCTGCGCGGGAGCATCGAGGAGCCCGAGGCGGTGCGCCTCGAGCGGGAGCAGATCCGCGCCGAGCTCGCGGGGATGTCCCCCGAGGAGCGCGCCGCCGCCGAGGAGGAGCTCGCGCGAGATCCGCTCGCGGAGGAGCCTGGCGAGGGGTTCGGCCAGGCCCGCATCGCGTTCGGCCCGTTCCTCGCGCTCGCGACGCTGGAGTACCTGCTCGTCGGGCGCGACGTCCTCGAGGCGTATTTCACATGGATCGACGCTGGATGAACGCCCTGCTCCGCCGCGCGCCCGGGCTCCCGCTCGCGCTCCTCCTCGCCGGCTGCGGCAGCTCGCTCCCGGTGCCCCCGACCGGCCCCCACCTGCCGAGCGAGCCCGCGGTGGTGGTGCCTTACCCGCCGCCCCCGGCGCGGGTCGAGATCATCTCGCCGCCCGAGAAGCCGGGCCTCGTCTGGATCGACGGCGAGTGGCAGTGGCGGAGCCGCCGCTGGGCGTGGCAGCCGGGCCGCTGGGAGCCCGTGCCGCCGGGCGCGTATTTCGCTCCCAACGCCACCGTGCGCCGCGCAGACGGATCCCTTGTGTGGTTCGCCGGGGTCTGGCACGTGCCCGGCAAGAAGTGATCGACACCGCGGCCGCGCGATGGAAATTCACGCTGCCGAGGCGCTCGACGCTCGCGCCCGCCGCCGCCTGACCGGCGCCGGCGGGCCAGCTCGGCGCGTTGTCCCCGCGCGATGTTCTGCATGATTCCCCGCACGGTCCCCTGCACGGATCGATGAGCCCTGCCCCATGATGCTTGCCTGGTCGTTCGCTGCGCGCACACCCGACGAAATCGCCCGACTCCTCCGCGCCCTCGGCAAGCACCGGTACGTGCGCGAGGTCGATCATCGGGTCCACTGGTCCGTCGATCACGCCCTCGCCGAGCTGCCGGAGTTCGCGCCGCACGCCGCGGCGTTCGAGGCGCGTCTCAGGAAGGAGCGCGGGCTCGAGCTCGGCTCGCGCGACCCCTCGCTGTGGCGCGAGGCGAGGACCGAGGAGGTGATCGCCGTCCTCTCGGCCTTCTGGACGCCGGACGAGGCGGCGGCGCGCTACCGGAGCCGCCTGCTCGAGGCGCTCGCGCGCACGGGCCTCCCCGAGGCCGCTCATGCGCCCTTCGCGTCCCCGCCGAACGAGCCGCCGCACCCGGAGCTCGTGCTGCTCGACTGGGAGCTGTACCCGGTGGACGAGCTCGACGCGGACCGGCACGCCGGCGCGCTGGCCGCCATGGAAGAGGCCGAGGAGGAGGTGAACGCGTCGGCGCCGATCTACAACGAGGGCCCCGCGCTCGCGGCGCCGGAGCTCTGCGAGGGAGCGCCGAACGGGCTGCTCGCGGACGACTTCCTCGTGTGGTCGGACGGGCCGTACAGCTACTCCGACTACGTGTTCCGCGGCGTCGCGAAGGCGGCGAAGCTCGTCGATCCGCCCACCGGGTACCGGGATCTGTAGCCGCCGCGGGGCGGCGCCGGGCCGGGACGGGGACCGGAAAAATCAAGATATTTCGCCAGGTTACAGCGATGCTCCTCCCGGGGAGCGGGCTGCTGACGCCGTCAGTACGGATCGGGCTTCGGCGGCGGGGCGGTCAGATCGATCTCGGCGGGGGGCGTGGTGCCCTGAGAGGTCGCCGTGGCCGTGGTCCTGGGGGAGGGGGCCGGCCCTCGCTGCGCCAGGTAGAGCGTCACCTCGAGATCGAGGTCCTTGTCGAACACGAGCATTCGCCGCTGCGTGACGTGTCCCGGAGCGGAGAACTCGATCCGGTGCGCCGCGCCGTCCTTGACGAGCTTGGCCTCGAACGGGTTCGAGGGGAGCTCCACCCCGTCGAGGAAGATCCTCGCGCTGGCGGGGCGCGCCCTGATCGACGCGTGGAGGTGCGCGGTGTCCACCTCCGCGACCGGAGCGCTGCTCCCGGCCGCTGGCGGGGACGGCGCGGCGCTCGGCGAGGACGGCGCCTGCGCGGGCGGCGCGCTCTCCGCCGGCGCCGCGCTCTCGGCCGGCGCCGCTGTCGTGACGAGGCGCTGCCGGACCGGCTCGCGCAGCTTTGCGTAGAGCGTGCCCGCGCCGATCAGCGCGATGACCGCCCCGGCCGCGAGGAGCGGCAGCCGGGAGCGCCGCTGCGCCGGCCCGGGCTGAGCGGCGGCGATCCGCTCCGTGCGCACGACGGCGTGGAGCGTCCCCTGCGGAGGGCTCGAGCGCTGCACACGACGGGCAGGCTCCGAGGGCGAAGAGCCCGTGGCCGCCGCGTCGTCCGGGGGAGGAGGGTACGAGTCGTTCGACCCGCGCACGGGCAGCGCCGGCAGCTTCGAGGCGTGGCCGGGCTCCGCGCCCCCCGCCGCGTCCGGCCCCTGCTCCTGCAGCCGCCTGAGCTGCCGATCGATGATCGTCCGGATCTCGGCCCCCTCGCTGGCGAACAGCTCGCGCACGAGCCCGCCGACCTGCTCGGCCGTCACCTGCCCCCGGAGGCGCTCCGCGTAGCGATCGAGCTCCGCCCGGAGCTCGGCGGCCGTCGGATAGCGCTGGTCGCGCGCGTGGGCGAGCGCCCGGCTGCAGATGTGCGCGAGCTCGGTGGGCACCTCGGGGCGCGCGGAGCGCACGTCCGGGATGTCCCCCATCAGGCGCGTGATGATCTGCGGGTCCGACAGCCCGCGCCAGAGGCGGCGGCCGGCGACCATCTCCCAGAGGATGATGCCGACAGAGAAGATGTCCGCGCGCCGATCGATCTCGGAGGAGCGCGAGAACGCCTGCTCCGGCGCCATGTAGGCGACCTTGCCCTTCAGCGTCCCCGCCTGCGTCTCGACGACGCGGTGCGCGGCGAGCGCGATCCCGAAGTCGACGATCTTCACCTGACCGTCGTACGTGATGAAGATGTTGTGGGGGCTGACGTCGCGGTGGACGACGTTGAGCGGGGTCCCGTCGTAGTCGGCGAGCTCGTGGGCGTAGTGGAGGCCGGCCAGCACCTCGCCGAGGATCCAGAGCAGCACGGCGAGCGGGATCGCGCGCTCCTGCTCGCGCGCGCGGGAGATCACCCGGCTCAGCGGCTGCCCGTCGAGGTACTCCATGGCGATGAAGTACTCGCCGTCCGCGAGGCCGACCTCGTTGGTCTGCACCACGTTGCGGTGGTTCAGCCGCGCGGCGAGGCGGGCCTCGTCGAGCAGCATGTCCCGGAACTCGGGCTCGTCGGCGATGTTGGGCCGGAGGCGCTTGATGACCTGCAGCTTGCTGAAGCCCGCCGGCCCCACCGCGACCGCCAGGTGCACGTCCGCCATGCCGCCGCGCCCGAGCGTCGCGATGAACCGGTACTTGCCCAGGCTCCGCGAGCGCCGGTCGGCAGGGGAGGGGGACGGGTCCGGCGGCGCGTCCCGGCCGGCGGCCGTCGGTGCGTCGCGCTCCGGGCGCCGCATCGGGACCGTCGGCGGGGGCTCGGCGGACCCGGGCATCTGGAGCTGGTTGGACCGCAGGGTCAGGCCCTCGATCGACGCCTGCACATGATCCGGCGGGCCAGAGGCGGCGAGCTCGTCGCTGCGGGCGGAGTCCACCGCCCAGTCAGCGTCCGGGGCCGTCCTCTTCTGCTCGCTCACCGCCGAATGGTCCTGATCCAACGACGTGCAGTCAAGCGGACGGCAGCGCAGGAAATCGCCTGCACGGCCGCGGGCGGACGGCGATCGCGCGTCCACGACGCCGAGCCGACGTCCAGCCGGCAACCGCAGCAATAACAACGACTTGTTCGATCGGCATCCGCGCGCGCGCCCGGGCTCGCCACCCGCGGATCGCGCGCCATCCGCTGTGCGTGGGGGCGAGGCGTGCTGGACAGCCGCGCGCAGCGGAGCCCGTTCCGCCCTCCGCAAGGGGACGCGATTCCTGCTAGTGTGAGGGAAATCACGATCCGCGCGGCTCCTGGTCCTCGGAGGAGGATGTGGGAGGTTCGCCTATGCTTTCGCGCCGTTTGCTCTTGAACGAGGTAGCCGATGCCCTGTGACTCGATTCCGCGGCGCCTGCTGGGCCAGGCGAAGGTGCGGCCCGAGGCGCCAGCCCACTACGTCAAGGAGGGCGGCTTCTGGAGGATGACCAGCTTCCGGGAGTACGCGAGCGAGGTGCGGCGCGCCGCCGGGTCGCTCATCGCGCTCGGCGTCGAGCCCGGCGCGACGGTGAGCCTGCTCGGCTTCAACCGGCCCGAGTGGGTGGTGCTCCACGTGGCCTGCATGGCGGTCGGGGGCGCCCCCGCGGGCGTCTACACGACGTGCTCGCCCGAGGAGGTGCGCCACATCGTTCACCACGCGGCGTCGAAGGTGGTGCTGGTCGAGAACAGGCGCCAGCTCGAGAAGGTCCTGAGCCAGTGGGACCGCCTGCCGCAGCTCGAGTGGGCGGTGCTGATGCGGGGCGCGGAGCCCGGGGGCGATCCGCGGGTCCTGTCGTGGGACGAGTTCCTCGCGCGGGGCAGCCGCGTCTCGGACGAGCAGATCGAGCAGCGGCTCGACGCGCTCGAGCCGCGGGGGCTCGCGACGCTGATCTACACCTCCGGGACCGTGGGGCCGCCGAAGGGCGTGATGCTGAGCCACGAGAACCTCACGAGCGTGGCCGACGTGTCGGCGCGCATCATCCCGCTCTCGCCCTGGGACGTCACCCTGTCCTACCTGCCGCTCTCGCACATCGCCGAGCAGATGTTCACGATCCACCTGCCGGCCTCGGTCGGCATGGCCGTGTACTTCGCCGAGTCGATGGACGCGCTCGCGGACAACCTCAAGGAGGCGCGGCCGACCGCGTTCTTCGGGGTCCCGCGCGTCTGGGAGAAGATGATGGCCGGCGTCGGCGCGAAGCTCTCCGCCGCGAAGGGCCTGCAGAAGATCACGCTGGAGCAGGCGAGGCGCGTCGCGCTCCAGCACGCGCAGCTCCGCGCCCGGGGCGAGCCGCCGGGGCCGCTGCTCGCGGCGCAGCACCGCCTCTTCGACAAGCTGGTCTACGCGAAGGTGAAGGCCGCCCTGGGGCTCGACCGGGCGCACGTGTGCAGCACCGGCGCGGCCCCCATCGCGAAGGAGGTCCTCGAGTTCTTCGCGTCGATCGATGTCCTGATCACCGAGGTCTACGGTCAGTCCGAGGTGACCGGCCCGACGAGCTACAACGTGCAGGGCAGGACGAAGCTCGGCTCCGTGGGTCCGGTCGTGCCGGGCGTGGACGTGAGGATCGCCGACGACGGCGAGATCCTCGTGAAGGGGCCGAACGTGTTCCTCGGCTACTACAAGGATCCGGAGGCGACAGCGCAGGCCCTGGTCGACGGCTGGCTCCGCTCCGGGGATCTGGGCAGCTTCGACGAGGAGGGGTTCCTCCATATCACCGGGCGGAAGAAGGAGATCCTCATCACCGCCGGCGGAAAGAACGTCTCGCCCAGGAACATCGAGGAGGCGCTGAAGCGCCACGACCTCATCGCCGAGGCGGTTGTGATCGGCGATGGGCGGAGGTTCCTCTCGGCCCTTGTGGTGCTCGACCCCGACGCCGCGAAGCGCGTCGCGGCCGAGCGCGGGCTGAGCGGCGAGCTCTCGCACGAAGCGGCCGCGATCCGGGAGAGCGTGCAGCGGGCCGTCGACGAGGTGAACGGCCAGCTCGGGCAGGTGGAGACGATCAAGAAGTTCACGATCCTGCCGCGCGGCTTCACCATCGAGGACGGCGAGCTGACGCCGACGCTCAAGATCAAGCGGCGCAACGTGAACCAGAACTTTGCGCGCGAGATCGAGGCGATGTACGTCGAGTGACCATGCGCGACGCGCCTGCTACAGCCGTCTCCTTCGACTTCGGCCAGACCCTGGTGGAGCTCGACACCGGGCTGCTCTCCGCCCGCCTCGCGGAGCGGGGCATCACCGCGCCCCGCGAGCAGCTCGACGGCGCCGTCGACGCGGGCTGGCGCGCGTACAACGAGGCGATCCAGCGCGGGTTCGGCGGGCACCCGTGGAAGATCATGATGCGCCGCCTCCTCGAGGTGGGCGGCGTCCCGGCCGGCGCGCTCGACGCGGCCGTCGACTGGCTCTGGACGGAGCAGCCGCGGAAGAACCTCTGGCGCCGGCCGATCGCGGGGATGATCGACGTCGTGGCCGAGCTCGCGCAGGCAGGCGTGCCGGTCGCTGTGCTGTCGAACTCGGAGGGCCGGCTCGACGAGCTGGTGGACGAGCTCGGCTGGTCCGCGCGCTTCGTGGCGGTCGCGGACTCGGGGCGGCTCGGGTTCGAGAAGCCGGGGAGGGAGATCTTCGCGTGGACGGCCGAGCGCCTCGGCGCGCCGCTCGCCGCGGTGGTCCACGTCGGCGACTCCCTTGCCGCCGATGTCGAGGGCGCGCTCGCGGCGGGCATGCGGGCCGTCTGGTTCAAAGGCGACCCCCACAGGGCCGCGCAGATGCCCCGCGCCGAGCGCGTCGCCGTGTGCGACGACGCGGGCTCGCTGCGCCGCGCGCTCAGGGCGTTCGGCGTGCGCTTCTAGCCTGGCCGCGCGCGCGTCGCCGGCCGTCGTGCCGCGGGCCGGCCGCGCGAGGCTCACCGCGGGCGACGCTCCCTCGCGCTCCGCTGTCTGCGCGCGCGCGCCGTCGGTGAGCACGAACGTCCCGGGAGGCGCCCGGACCCGCGCGCGCCGCGCGCTCTTCTCTCCTGGATCTCCTCGCCTGCTGCCCCGTCCGGGGGCGTCGGCCTCTGGATCGTGCAGCCGATGCACGTGTTTCGGGTGGTTCGGGCATTGCTGGAGAGCGGCTCACGATGGTCGTCAACGATGCAAGGATCGAAGAAGAGCCCGGGCGCGCAGGGCAGCAAGCGGACGTCTCCGCCGTCGTCCCTCGTGTCTTCAACGAGGTCCGTCGCGCCGACGAGAGGCTCGTGTCGCTCGTGCAAGAGCGCCCCGTGGCCACGCTGTGCGCGGTGGCCGCGGTGGGATACCTGATCGGACGGGTCGTCACGCGGCTGGGTTGAGGAGGTCACCATGACGGATGGCGAGGTCAATGCGACACAGGAGCGCGACGGACAGGAGAAGGCGAACGAGGCGCTCGGCCGGCTCGATGCGACGGAGGTCACCCGGGCGGTGTCGGCGTTCGCGCGGGAGAACCCGCACGTGGCGCTCGCGGCGGCGGCCGGGCTCGGGTTCCTGCTCGGCGGCGGCCTGACGCCGCGGGTGCTCAGCAGGCTCGGGTCGTTCGCGACCCGGAGCTACGTCAAGAGCACCCTGGCCCAGGCGGTCGGGGCCCTCCTCGACGAGCAGGCGCGAGCCCAGAGCCAGCTCGGATCGTCCCCCTGACACCAGGCGCCCGCCCGGGCGCTGGCGGCGCGACCTGCGCCGCACCTCGCTGGGCGCGCTCCGCCCGGCTCACCCCCTCTTCCGACCGAGCCCCGACAAGGACATGCCGCTCGACGGCGCGATGCCTCGACGGCGCGGCGTCGCGCACGCTGGATGCGCTCACGCCGGACGCGCTCACGCCGGACGCGCCATCGCGCGCGGCGCCGGCCGGGACGGCGCTCGTCTCCCGGCGCCGGCCGCGTCGCGCGTCCTTCAGGCCCTGCGGCTGTACGTCTTGCGGATGCGGCGTCCGCCGCTCTCGCTCAGCACCTCTTCGACGCTGCGGGACACGTCGGGCAGGCAGCGGACGGAGAGCAGCGCGCCGCCGCCCATGCTGCTGGCGTCATCGAGGCAGCGCGCCTCGTACTCGGGCACGCGAGCGCCGAGCACGGCGCCGAGCAGGGTGCCGGCCGCGCCGGCCGCGCCCGCTCCGGCGAGGCACGCGACGATGGGGCCCGCCAGGAACGCATCGAGCCTGGGGATGATCAGCGCGCCTCCGGCCATGATCGCGGCGAGCGTGCCCCCGACGAGCCCTCCGATCACGGCGCCCAGGGCGGCCCCTTCGGACGCCTTGCTGTGAATCGTGAGCTCGATCTCGGCCAGACGGGGGTGCTGCTTGGGCACCATGCTGATGTCCTCGGCCGCGACGCCCAGGGCGAGGAGGCGGCCAAGGGCGCCAGCGGCTTCCGTGCGACCCGGGAAGAATGCAGTGAGCGTCCGGTAATACATCATCGACGAGGGCCCCTGTGACGCGCTTCGCGAGGTGTCTCGCTCAATCCATCCGCGCTCGGAAAAGCATCGCTTGTGCCGCTCTGGCTGCGCAGATGTCGCTCGGCCGCCGGAACGTGCCCGGGAAATGATGGAAGGCGCCGCACCGCGCTGGGACGGTGCGGCGCCTTCACGCCCGCTCTGGAGCTCGCTCAGCGGATGCCGACATCGTCGGCGAACGAGCGCTCCCCGACGGTCGAACCGGTGCGCTCCTGGATCTGCTCCTGAGCCCGCTGCGCGGCCTCGAGGGTGCGGTCCTTGGCCCGCTCCGCGACCCTTTCCGCGTCGGTGCGCATCCGACCCGCGCGCTCGCGGAGACGGCCTGCGCTGTCGCGCAGCCGGCGGCGAGCCTCGTCGCCCGACGTCGGCGCGACCAGGACGCCGAAGGCGACGCCGAGGCCGAGCCCGACCGCGACGGGAACGATCCAGTCGAGTGAGCTCCTTCTCCTGTAGGGGAAAATGTCGGCCATGTAATTGACGAGATCGGTTGCCTTCATTGTGGCTCCGTCGGTGCCCATCGCGCGCGGGGCGCGAGCATCGCGCGTCCGTCGGCGTGGATTCACGTGGCTGGAACAGGGACCGGCGGGACGTGAGGCAGCGCGCATGCCAAGGGCATATTGCGCACGGAGGGAGCAGGGCCAGAAGCGCGCTGCCGGGGGGCTCGATCGCAGCGGTGGAGGAGCCGCGACGCTAGCGGCAGAAGCCGTCGATGCAGACCCGGCCCTCGCTGCAGGGCGTCTCGGGATCGCACTCGCCGCCGAGGTTCTCGCTCGATCCGCACACCTGGTGCACGCCGGAGAACGTCGTCACGGTCCTGCACTCGCTGAGCGAGGGCGACTGGCTGTCGCAGGCGTTCGGGTTCGGCTGCTCGCACGAGATGTAGCAGCTGTGATGGAGGCAGATCGAGCCCGGCGCGCAGAGGTCCTGCACCCCGTCCTCGCCGCACACGAAGTTGCTCGACTGCTCCGGGATGCAGCCGTTCTCGACCCAGGCGTAGCCCTCGGGGCACTCGCCGCCGTCGCTCCTCGGGACACAGGCGCCGTCGACGCAGACGGCGGAGGGGCCGCCGCAGTCGTCGGTGATGACGCAGGGCTGCGCAGGCTGGGAGCAGACGCCGAGGTCCGCGTCGCAACGGTAGCTGCTGGGGCAGTCTGCGTGGTCGCTGCAGGCCGGCGTGCATTTGCCCTCGACGCACCTGTCGTCGACCGGACACTGGGTCTGGTCGAAGCACTGGTCCTGAGGCGCGGTGCAGGTGCCGCTCACGCAGAGGTAGTCCGCGCCGAGGCCGGCGCAGTCTTCGTCGGCGCCGCACGCGGCCGGCGTCGCCGGCACGCAGGTCGCGTCGGCCCCGTCGCCCTCGCAGACATACCCGTGGACGCACCCGAGCGGGTCGCCGCTCGGAAGGACGTCATCGCAGCTCCCGGGCTGACACGTGCCGTCCGGGGCGCAGGTCTCGCCCTGGGCGCAGTCGTCCGGGTTACCGCAGTACACCGTACCGCTGCCGCCTCCCCCGCTGCCGCCGGCGCCGCCGCTGCCGCCTTCCCCGGAGGAGCCGCTCGCCACGCAGGAGGCGGTGAGGTCGTCGGCGACGACGCACTCGAAGCCGCGGCTACACCCCCACGTGGTGCAGTCGCCGACGTGGCAGGCGTTGTCCTCGCCACAGGTCTCGTTGATCCCGCAGTCGGCCGGCACCTCGCAGCCGTCCGAGATGCTGGGCCCGCAGTCCTCCGCATCACAGAAGTGGCTGTCGGCATCATCGTAGATGGGGCAACCCGCGAGGAGGGGCGCCAGCACGCTCGCGAGACCCAGCAGAGTAAGTCGCTTCATTCACCGTCTCCCGAAGGCATTCGGCCGTCCGGCGTCGAGGGGCGGCGCCCTCGCGCGTGACGGTCGCGACCGAACGAGCGTAGCAAGCGACATGCCCCACACAAGCTCGGCCAGGCGTCGCGCATCCGGGCGCTGCGCGCGGCCGCCGTGAAGCTGCGTTCACGTCGGCATGTGGCCCGCGCGCGCGAGTGTACGCGGCCATGCCCTTGGAGAACCGCTTCGCCAGCGTGGATCCACTTCGCTGGCAGCGGGGTAGGCTCGCGGGCGACCGGGGGGAGGCTCGCGAGCGACAGGGGAGGATGGCGCGGTGCGACGGCGATGGTGCGGCGCGGCGCGAGGCCGTGGGGCACGCAGGGGAACCCGTGCTACCGTTCCGCCGAGTTCCGGGCGGCCACCTCCGAACGAGGATACCCGGCAGGCTGACGCCTGGGGGCCAGCCGTTCGCGAGGACACGGGGACCGGTCGAGCAGATGGATGTCACCTGCGAGCGTTGCAGCACCGAATACGAGTTCGACGACGCGCTCGTTTCGGAGCGCGGAACGACGGTCAAGTGCACGAACTGCGGCTTCCAGTTCAAGGTGCGCCGCACCGACGGCGCCCTCCCCGAGAAGTGGGTGGTGCGCACCCTCGGCGGCCGGGAGCTCGAGTTCAAGATGCTCCGGGAGCTCCAGGCAGCGATCTCCCAGGGCCACATCACCCGCGATGACGTGATCTCGCGCGGCAACGCCAGGCCGCGGCGGCTCGGGTCGATCGCGGAGCTGGAGCCGTTCTTCAAGGGCCCGGGCAGCATGGTCATGGTCGGGACCGCGCTCGGCATCGGAGGGCCCTCGCCGCTGTCGGGCCGCGCGAGGTCGCTCACGCCCCAGGGGCTCGGAGGTCCAGCGCCGGCGCAGACCGAGGGCTCGGTCGCGATCCCGCTCCCGCGGGCGGAGGGCTCCCCCGAGTCCATCCACGACGCCGAGACGATCGTGCGGGAGGTGCGGGAGATCCAGGCGGGCAGGGAGCGGTCGTCGCCGCGCCGCGCGACGCCGCCCGCCACCTACGATGAGGCCGGCGCCCCCGCTCGCGCGATGCTCGGGCCGAACGCGCTGCCCGGGGTTGTGGTACCGCCGGAAGAGGCGCCGCCGCTGCCGGACGGGCACCCCGCGCGGCGGCCGGAGCCGCGGACGCTGCGCGGCGCCGGGGTCGCCGAGGCGCGCCAGGGCAGCAGCCTGAGGCCCGTGGACGCGGGCAGCGATCCCCAGGGGCGGGCCGCTGGGCTCGCCCCGCTGCGGATCCCGAACAGCGCCCCGCCGCCGCGCGCCGAGCCCGCGCCCGCATCTGCGGGCGAGGGCCAGGGAGACGACGCCCCGCCGGCGAGGCGCGGCGGGGAGCGCGCGGCGCGGCGAGCGGGCTCGCCGATCGAGAGCGCGCCGGCGGAGCCCGAGGTGCGCCCCTCGTACGACGACGACACGGACGGGGACACGCGGATCTCCATACTGCCCACGCGGAGGACCGGGATCGCCCGGTGGGTCGTCGGTCTCATCGTCGTCGGCCTCGTGGCGGTGAGCGCCGCGACCCTCGGGCCGAAGTACCTGAAGCCCGCGGTTCAGGCGCCGCCCGTGACGCGCGACGATCGCGTGCCGACCCTGCTCGCAGACGGCGAGCGGAGCCTGACGGAGGGGGACCTCGAGACGGCGAGGGACAAGCTCGTCAAGGCGAGCGCGCTCGCCGAGGACGACCCGCGCGTCGCCGCGGCGCTGGCCCGGCTCGAGACAGTGAACGCGGACATGCGGTGGCTCCGGCTGCAGCTCCTCGCCCCGGAGGATCCGGATCTGGACACGATGCGGCACGAGCTCCAGGTCGCGGCCGATCGCGCCCGCAAGGCCGTCGATCACGCGCGCCGCGTCGCGCCGGAGGACGCGGGGGTGAGGCGCGCGGCGATCGATCTGCTCCGCATGCAAGGGGACCTCGCCTCGGCGCGGCGCCTCGTCGGCACGATCTCGGCCGAGAGCGCGCAGCCGGAGAACTCCCTGACGCTGGCCGGGCTCGATCTCGCGGAGGCTTACCCGAGCTGGGCCGCGGTGGTCGAGCGGCTCCGGGCGGCGGCGAGCAGCGAGCAGAGCCCCGGGCGGGCGCGGGCGCTGCTCGTCTATGCGCTCGCGCGGTCCGGCGATCTCGCGGAGGCGCGCACCGAGAACGATCGCCTGCTCGCCACGAGCCGGCCGCACCCGCTCGCGCACCCGCTCCGGGCCTTCATCGATCGCCTCGAGAAGGCGCAAAGCAAGCCGGACGGCGGCCCCGAGCCGGCCTCGAGCGCGCGCGGCGAGGGCCCTCGGGCGGGCGCTCCCGACCCGAGCCCCTCGGCGGCGCCGGCCGCGCCCGGGCGCATCCGCCGCGGGCCGGCGCCGGACGACGGCCGGGTGCCCGATGACTACGTTGCCCCAGGTGGCACCATCGATACGAGCGACCTCCCCGGCGTGCACCCGCCGCCGACCGCCTCGCCGGGCGCGACCGCGCCCGAGATCGATACCTCCGATCTGCCCGGGATAAAGCATGAGTAAGCACCGAGCTCGACGAGGAGGGTGGGCCGGCGTCGGCGCCCTCGCGGTGGCAGCGTCGATGGCAGGCTGCACCGGGAGAGAGCGGGCCGCGTCGCTGCCGGCGCCCGCCGCCGGGCCGCTCGATGAGCCGGCGGTCATCGAGATCGATCTCTCGCGCGGGCTCCCCGAGAGCGCGGCGGCGTCGCTCTTCGGCCCGCCGAGCAGCAGGACGCACGCGCAGCTCGTGCGGTCGTTGCGGTCGCTCTCCGAGGCGGAGAGCGCGAAGGGCTTCGTCGTGCGGCTCGGGACCTCGCGCATCGCTTTCGCGCGGGCCCACGAGATCGGCCGGATCCTCGGCGACGTCCGCAAGGCGGGGCGGCCCGTCGTGTGCCACGCGGACGAGTACAACAACGCGTCGATGCTGCTGGCGGCCGTTGCGTGCAGCAAGCTCTGGCTCAGCCCGGCCGGTCAGGTCGATACGGTGGGGATCGCGGCGCAGCTCGTGTTCGCGAAGGGGCTCCTCGACAAGCTCAACGTGGACGTCGACTTCCTTCAGGTGGGCAAGTTCAAGGGAGCGAGCGAGCCGTTCACGCGGGAGGGGGCGAGCCCCGAGGCGCGCCAGTCGCTCGAGGCCGCGCTGGGCGGGCTCCGTGAGGCGTGGCTGTCGGCCATCGTGGAGGGGCGCGGCAAGCAGGAGCTCCGCGAGGCCGTCGAGGACGGTCCGTTCGCTCCGGAGGCGGCGAAGGCCAGGGGGCTCGTGGACGAGCTCGGCGACGTCGAGGCCGCGCTCGAGGACGCGAAGAAGCTCGCCGGCACCGAGCGCTCCGTGCCGCGCTTCGGCGGCGTCGAGCGCGATCCGAGCCTCTCGAGGAGCCTCGTGGACGTGTTCCGCTCGGTCGCCGGGGCGAGCTCGCTGGGGACGCCGCACGTGACGGTGGTCCCGGCGATCGGCGGCATCAGCATGACCGCCAGCGGGGTGCCCCTCGGCTCCTCGGACGGGATCGGCGAGCGCGAGCTCGGGCGGGTGATCACGCGCCTGACCAAGGACACGAGCACGAAGGCGGTCGTGCTCCGGATCGACTCGCCCGGCGGGTCGGCGCTCGCCTCGGATCTGCTCTGGCAGAAGCTGATGCGGCTGCGGAAGGAGAAGCCGCTGATCGTCTCGATCGGCGGGATGGCGGCGAGCGGCGGCTACTATCTCGCCTGCGCCGGCACCAAGGTCGTCGCCGAGCCGACGAGCATCATCGGCTCGATCGGCGTCGTGGGCGGCAAGTTCGCCGTCGGGAAGGCGCTTGCGGACATCGGGATCAACGCGGAGACGGTCGCGGCCAACCCGGATCCCCAGCGCGCGGCGCGCGCCGCGTACATGTCGGCGCTCACGCCCTGGGACGAGCCGACCCGCGCCCGTGTGCTCGCCTCCATGGAAGCGGTTTACGACCTCTTCCTGAAGCGCATCACGGAGGGGAGGAATCTCCCGCTGGAGACGATCGCGCCCTCCGCCGAGGGGAGGATCTTCGGCGGCGCCGAGGCCCACGGGCGCTCGCTCGTCGATGAGCTCGGCGGGCTGGAGCGGGCGATCGCGCTCGCGCGCGAGCTGGCGGAGCTGCCCGAGGACGCGCCTGTCGAGGTCGAGCAGGACGATGGCGGGTTGCTCGAGCTCCTGGCCGCTGGCGACGAAACCGCCGAGGGCGACGCGCGGACGCCCGACCGCGCGGCGCTCAAGGAGCGCGCGCGGGGGGCGATGGCGGGCGCCCTCCTGCCCGAGTGGCTCGGCGTTGCGCCGGAGATCGGGACCTTCGCCGCCTCGATGGCGCCGCTTCTGGCCGGAGAGCGGGCGCTCACGGTGTTACCGTTCGCGGTGACGCTCCGGTAAGCGCGAGAATCGCACCGGAAGTTTGGCCTTGTACCTCGGTCGTTCTGGTAGGCTGAGCGGTATCAGCATACCCGAAGCGGGTCGCCGAAATGAGCTCTTCACCTCCGGATCGGGCAGCATCAGCGTCGGGCGTGCGGAGGGCGCCGCAGCCGCCGGAGCTGATGGATCCTGCGGGGCCCGCCTCTGCGGGGCAGCTCCTCATCGGAGGGAGCCGAGCGGTCGCGCCGGTGTCGCGCCACCGCGGCCCGCGGGCTGAAGAGGCCTACTGGCGCGCGCGCATGGACGAGCGCCGCGCCGCCGGCGACACGCAGGGCGAGCGCGAGGCGACCCTCGCCCTGGCGAGGATCCTCGCCGCGCGCGGCGTCGAGCTCGACAGGGCCACGGCGCTGGCGCGCCGCGCGATCTCGCTGGGCGACGACCCCGCGATGAGGAGCGAGCTCGCCGGCTGGCTGGCGGGGCTGGGCGAGCCAGCCCTGGCCGCGGCGGCGCTCCGCGGCGTGCGCGACGACACGCAGCCGCCCGGCGCGACGGCGCGGTTGCTGGTGAAGATCGCCGTGCTCCTCGCGCGCGCGAGCGACGTCGAGGGCGCGGTCGACGCGCTCGAGGAGGCCAGCGAGCTCGCCCCGGACGACGCGATGGCGAGCGAGCTGCTCGGCACGA
Organism: Sorangium cellulosum; assembly: GCF_001589285.1. Taxonomy (GTDB): domain Bacteria; phylum Myxococcota_A; class Polyangia; order Polyangiales; family Polyangiaceae; genus Sorangium; species Sorangium cellulosum_G. The sequence goes on from NZ_JEMA01000514.1 coordinate 19,002, forward strand.
TCGCCGCATGGGCGTCGGATCAGGTGCTGCCGGAGGCCGCGGCGAAGGCGTACCTCGAGGCTGCCAAGCGGCGCGAAGCGGCGCGGGAGCGGGAGGCGGCGTTCGAGGATCGCCTGCGCGCCTTCGAGATCGCCCCCCACGACGACATGGCCGCCAAGGCCATGGCCGCGGCGCTGTTCGTGCGCAGCAGGCACGGCGCCGCCGACGAGGTGCTCCGGACGCACGCGGGAGCGCTCGCGGCGCGGGCGTCCGGCGGCGCGGCCGGGGCTGCGGGGGGCTCCGCTCTGCAGCGCGTGAGGGAGGTTCACGGCCACCGGCTCCAGGGCGCGACGAGCGAGGGCGACTGGGCGCGCGCCGTGGGCTGCGTGCTCGACGCGGGGCTCGACGCGGAGGTCGACGGCGACGCCGCCGTCGAGATCGACGAGGTGCTCGAGCAGGCGGGGCTCTACGAGCTCGTTGCCGCGCGGATCGAGATCCGGGCCGAGCAGCGGGCGGGGGCGCCGCGGGCGGAGGCGTACGCGGCGCTGGCGCGGCTCTTCGCCGGCCCGCTCGCGAGCCCCGACCGCGCCGTGGAGGCCTGGATCGAGGCCGCGGCGAGCGACTGCGGCAACGCGGTGGCCCGCTCCGCGCTGCGCGAGCACGCGGCGACCCTGCACGACATGGCGCCCCTCGTCGAGGCCCTCATCCGCATCGGCGAGGGCTCGGACCCGAGGGCAAGAGAGGAGGCGGCGGGGCGGATCGACGCGCTCTCCGACCTCGCGCGCCTCGCCGAGGAGAAGATCGGCGACCCAGGCCTCGCGCAGTGGGCGTTCGAGACGCTGAAGAGCGTCGGCGGCGACCCGGAGCGCGCCGCGGCAGGGCTCCAGCGGATCGCGGAGCGGCTCAAGGCGCAAGACGAGGCGCTCGTCGCGGCGCAACGCGCGCTGCGCGGCGCGGAGTCCGCCGAGGGGCGGATCGACGCGCTCCGCCGGCTCGTCGTGATCTACCGGGGCCGCCCGAAGGAGCGCGCCGCCTACGAGGAGGCGCTCGTGGGGCTCTCGCGGGCGCTGCCGACCGACCGCGGTTGCCTGCTGGCGCTCGATCGGCTGAGCCGCCGGACGGGGGGAGGCGCCGCGTTCGACGCCCTGCTGCGCGCGCGGCTCGCCGAGGCAGCGCGGCCGTCGCCCGCAGAGACCGAGGGCGCGCGCTCCGCAAGATCCGAGGCGATCCGCGCGTCGTCGTTGACGCGGGTCGAGCTGGCGCGCGTCCGCCTCCTCCTGTCGGCGATCGCCCGGCGGCAGGGGCAGGACGCCCGCGCGCTCGACGAGGTGCTGCCGCTGCTCAGCGACGCGCCGGGGCACCGCGGCGCGGCCAGCGCTGCGCTCGTGCTGGCGACGCGGACGGGGCGGCTGCGGGAGCGCGCCGACGCGATCGTGCAGCTCGCGGCGCCGGTCTGGCCGGCGCTGCGCGCGGTGCTGCTCTCGCTCGCCGCGGAGCTCTACGTGCGGGTGGGCGCTGCGCCGCTCGCGCGCGAGGTCGCGGTGCTCGCCTGCGAGGCCGATCCGTCGTGCACCCGCGCGGTGGCCACGCTCGCCGCGACGCTCACGGCAGATTTCACCGGCGCTGCCGAGGCGGGCGAGGCGCCGCCGTTCGAGGTCGACCGGGCCGTCGTCGCGGCGATCGAGCGCTCCATCACGACGGTGTTCCCGCGCGGCGCGCTCTGCGACGGCCTCGCGAGGGCGCTCGAGGCGCTCGGCGAGCTGCCGCTCGCGCTCGCGTGGACCCAGCGCTGGCTCGCGCTGCGGCCCGGGTCCCCTCAGGCGACCGCGGAGCTCATCCGCCGCGCCGCTGTCGCGGGCGACGCCGCCCGTCTCTCGGACGCGCTCGCGTGGATCCTGGCGCAGCCCAAGCCGCTCGGCGAGATGGCGGCCGCGCTCGCGAACGCCCTGCACGCGCTCTACGATCTCGACCCGGAGCGCGGCACGGCGCTCGCGAGGCGCTCGCTCGACGTCTTCGGCCCGCAGAACCCGCTCCTGCGCGAGCGGCTCCTCGAGCTCGCGCGCCGCTCCGGCGACCCTCACCTCGCGGTGACCGTGCTGGAGCGGTGGCTCGCCGTCGAGCTCACGGCGTCGCACGCCGTCGAGCTGATGCTGATGCTCGCCGACTGCCGCCTCGACGGCGGCGACCCGGACGGGGCGGCGCAGGAGCTCGCGCGCGCGGCCGCGTCGGAGGCCGACGTGCAGGAGGTCCTCGCACGGGTCCAGCGCCTCGAGGCGTCGCTGCTCGACGCGAAGGCGCTCAGCTCCGACGGCGCGATCGCGCTGGCCGAGGCGAAGGCCCGGGCGTTCGCCGCGCAGGGGGGCGACGCGGCGGAGGAGGCCGCGTCCGCCTGGCGCGAGCTCGGTAGCCTGCTCTGGGACCTCGCCGAGGACCATCGCGGCGCCGAGCGGGCCTTCTTCCGGGCGAGCGAGGTCGCGCCGAGCGGCGGGACCGAGCGCTACGCGCGGGACATGTGCGAGTTCGCCGGCGTCGAGGCGGCGATCGAGGCGCTCGTCGCCCGCGCCGCCGAGGCGCGGGGTGACGGCGAAGCGCAGCCCGCCGCGGCGGAGGGCAGGTGGTCGGGCGACGTCGGGCCCGAGCGAAGGAGGCGCGCCAACCTGCTGATCGAGGCCGCGAACCTCGCCCACGAGCACGGCCTGCCCGATCGGGCGCTCGCCGCGGCGGCGAGCGCGATCGAGCTCGATCCCCTCCGCGCCGACGCCGTGGCGCTCGTCGAGAAATCGGCGGACGCCGACGGCGGCGTCGCCGTCCTCGACAAGACGTACAGGCTGCTCGCCGACGCGGCCCTGGGCTGCTACGGCCGCCGCGCCGCCCACTACCGCGCGGCGCGGCAACTGGAGCGGCGCGGCGCCTTCGAGCTCGCGCTCGCGCACGCGGTGGCCAGCTTCGAGGCGGTGCCCACCGAGGGGACGTCGTACGTGCTGCTCGCGCGGCTCGCCGAGCACGCCGACGAGCCGTCGGAGGCCGTGCGCGCCCTCGAGCGGGTGGCGGCGACGGCGGACCCGGCGTCGCGCAACGCGTGGCTGAAGCGCGCCGCGGCCCTCACCGGCCGCACGGAGGAGGGCCTCCGGCTGCGCCTCGACATCCTGCTCCGCGCGATGATCGTGCGCCCGGACGCGGCGATCGTCGACGACGTCGGCGCGGCGATCCGTGACCTCGTCGCGTGCACCGGGCAGCCGGAGGTCGAGGCCATCCGCTTCGACCGCGCGGTCAAGGCCAGCATCGCGAAGCTCGAGGGCCCCGATGGGGCTCGCGCGGGGCTCGCGATGGCGCGCATCGCGGTCGAGGTCCTCGACTCGCCGACGCTCGCGCTCGCCGCGATCGAGCGCGCGATGCTCGCCGACGGCGACGTCGACGAGTTCCTGACGCTCCTCGACATCGTCGGTGAGCTCGCGCGACATACCGAGCCGGCGTCGCACCTCATCGCGGCGGTGTACGCCGCCGCGATGAAGCCGCACTCGAGCGTCGGCCCTGGCCTGCTCCGGTGGGCGAGCAAGCTCGCGGGCGCGCTCAACGTGCCGCCCGTCGCGGCCGCCCTGCTGGTCGAGGCGGCCCGCCGTGCCCCCGAGGACGACGCGCTCGCGTACGAGGCGGAGGCGGCGGTCGAGGCCAGCGGCGACGAGGCGCTGAAGCGATCGCTGGACGACGCCTTGCCGGTCGCGCGGCGCCTCGAGGCGCTGCTCCACCTCGCCGACAAGCACGAGCGCGAGGGCCAGCGCGCGGAGGCCGTGGTCGCCCTGGAGCGGGCGCTCGCCGGCGGACAGCTCCAGGGCGACACGCGCGCCGAGGTCGTCGCCCGGCTCCGGCGGCTGTACGCGGCCGAGGAGCGCAGCGGCGACCTCGAGGCGCTCGTGCACGCCGAGCTCGCGCGCGCGGACCTGCCCGACGCCGTCCGGCTCGAGATGACGCGCGAGCTCGCGGGCATCCTCGCGGCCGGCGGCGATCTCCACGGCGCGCTGGAGCTCCTCCTCGACGCCGCGCAGAAGACCCCGTTCGACAAGGCGCACCTCGACGAGCTCATCCGGCTCGCGCGGCGCGCCGACGATCGCCGGCTGCTCTTCGACGTGCTCACGCGCCTCCAGGGCGCCTCCGCCGGCGACGAGGAGCGGCTGCTCCTGCTGCGCGAGCTCGCGCCGCTCGCCCAGGAGCTCGGCGATCGCGGCGCCACCGTGGCGCTCTACGAGGCGATCGCCCGCCTCGACCCGGCCGACCTTCACGCCCTCGAGGTCGTCGAGCAGGACGCGAGCGACCGCGGCGATCACGCGGCGGTCGCGGCGCTCCTCGCGCGCCGCATCGAGGCGGCGCCGCTGCCGGACACGCGGCGCGCGCTGCGGCTGCGGCGCGCTGCGCTGCTCGAGCAGCGCCTCGGCCTGCTCGACGAGGCGTGCGCCGAGCTGGAGGCCCTGCTCGCGGCGTCGCCGGACGACGTGAGCGCGCTGCGGTTCCTCGCCGACATCCACGAGCGCCTCGGGACGCCGCTCCGCGCGGCCCCGCTCTGGTGCAGGCTGGGCGATCTCGCGGCCACCACCGACGAGCGGGCCGAGTACAACCTCCGCGCGTGCAGCAGCTACCTCGGCGGCGGCGACGTCGAGTCCGCGAAGGACACCCTGGAGAGCGTCGCGCGCATCGCGCCGCGCGAGGCCGTGATCGAGCTGCGCGTCGAGATCGCCCGCCGGGAGGGCGACGGCCACGCGCTCGCCGCGGCGCTCGATCAGCTCGCCAGCGCGTCGCGCGACGCGCCCGAGCGGCGCGCGCAGCTCCTCGTTGAGGCGGCGCGCGCCACCTCGATGCTCGGCGACGACGTCACGGCCCTCGAGCGCGCTCGCCGCGCCGTGAAGCTCGCGCCCGACTCGCCCGACGCCGTCCTCGAGGCGCGCCGCATCGAGTATCGCCTGCGCGGGACGGGGACGCCGCGCGACGCGCAGGCCGCCGTCGAGGAGCTCGGCCGCATCGCGCCGCGCCTGCGCCCGGCGCACGTCGATCTGCACGCCTTCCTGCTCGCCGAGACGCTCGACGTCATCCAGGGCCACGGCGCGGGCATGCGCGAGCTGACCCGGCGCCACGCCGAGGTCGGGCCGAGCACCCTGGTCGCGCTCGGCATGGCGGAGCGCCTGGCGCTGAAGCGGAATTTCTCGGCCGCGCTCCCGCTGTTCGAGCGCGCGCTCGGCGGCGATCTCCAGGGCATGCGCGCGCGGGGGCGCGTCGCGCTCGCCGCCGCGGAGACCGCGCAGAACGCCGGCGACCTCGACGCGGCTGCGCGCCTGCTCGAGGAGGCCGCGGCGGAGCCGGAGACGCGCGCGCTGGCGCTGCGCCGGCAGCTCGAGCTCACGGCGGCCCGGGGCGAGCCCGAGGCCGCGCGGCGCGCGCTCGAGGAGCTGGTCGCGCAGAGCTCGGGCATCGACCGCGCGCGCGCGCTGATGCAGCTCGCGCGCCTGCACGCGTCGAGCGATCCGGATCGCGCGGCGCAGATCCTCGCGCAGGCCACGGTGCTCGCGGGCTCGGATCGTGCGCTGGGGTTGAAGATCGCCGAGCTGAACGCCGAGCTCGCCAGCGAGCGGGCGACCCTGCCGCCCGAGGAGGTGCTCCACCCCACCCAGGTCCGGGTCATCGTCGCGGAGCCGGCCCGGGCGACCCCGGAGCCATCGCCCAGCGCCTCATCGGCGGTGGGCGGCGCCGCTCCGGCGAGCAGCCGCGCGCCGTCGACGAGCGGGCCCGCGAGCAGCCGCGCACCGTCGACGAGCGGACCCGCGAGCAGCCGCGCGCCGNGAGCGGGCCCGCGAGCAGCCGCGCACCGTCGACGAGCGGACCCGCGAGCAGCCGCGCGCCGTCGAC
>NZ_JEMA01000515.1 GCF_001589285.1 Sorangium cellulosum
GGCACCGGCGGCGCGGGCGGCGAGGGCGGCAGCGGCCCCGGCGAGGAAGTGATTCACGTTGTCGGCCCGTTCGAGTTCACGACCAGCGAGGAGCCGATGGTGATGGGCAATTACATGCCCGTGACAGGCTCGACGCTGCGCCACATCCCCGACTGATCCCGGCCGGTGATCGGGATCGACGGCGTGCGCTGCGCCCGGATGGCGTAGACTCGCGCGCCGTCGCCATGTCGCCGGTCAAGCAGAACCCCTGGCTCATCTGCGCCTACTACGGCGTGCATTCCGCGATGTTCCCGGCGGCGATCTTCCCGCTGTTCTGGACCAGGGACATCGGGATGAGCGTGGCGACGATGATGAGCGTTCAGGCGTTCTTCAGCCTGAGCATCGCGCTCTTCGAGTTCCCCTCCGGCTACATCGCCGATCGGCTCGGCCACCGCCGCGCGCTCGTGCTCGGCAGCGGCGCCATCGTGATCGGGTGGCTGCTCTACGCGCTCGCGCGCGGGCTGTGGTCGGTGCTGGCCGCGGAGCTCGTGCTCGGCGTGGGGTTCTCGCTCATCTCGGGCGCGGACGCCGCCCTGCTCTACGACTCGCTGCGCGAGGAGGGCAGGGAGCACGAGTTCGCCCGCTGGTACGGCCGCATGCGCTCCGCGGCGCAGATCTCCTCGGGGGCCGCCGCGCTGCTCGCGGGCTTCCTCTACGCGCGCTGGTCCCGCCTGCCGTTCGTGATGGAGCTCGTATGTTGGGTGGTCGCGCTCGGGATCGCCCTGCGGTTCGGCGAGACCCGGCGCGCGCAGCCGCGGGTCGAGGACCACCTCGGCCGCATGCGCGCGATCGTGCGCGACTCGCTGGTCAGGCGCGCCGACCTGCGCGCGGTGATGCTGCTCGGCGTGGCGTTCGCGCTCGCGGCGTACCTGCCGACGTGGCTCATCGCGCTGTACGCGACAGAGGCCGGCGCCGAGGTCGCGTGGATCGGCCCCATGTGGGCCGCCGCGAGCTTCACCACGGCGCTGGGCGCCATGGTGAGCGAGCGCGCCGGCCGCCGCCTCGGCATGACGGGGACGCTGCTCGCGTGCCTCGCCCTGGTGGCGGCGGGGTACCTCGGCCTCGCGCTCTCCCATCACGCGCTCGGGTTCGCGTTCTATTTCCTGCTCACGTTCGTGCGCGGGCTGCACATGCCGCTGCTCCACCACGAGGAGCAGCGGCTCGCGCCCGACGACGATCGCGCGAGCTGCGTCTCGCTGCGCAGCTTCCTGTTCCGCATCGCCTTCGTGCTGCTCGGGCCCGTCGTGGGCATGGGCGTCGACCGCTACGGGCACCGCCCCGTGCTGTGGGTCGCGGGCGCGCTCATGGTGGCGCTCACGCTCCTCTGTCTCGGCCTGTTCCGCGCCCACGCGGCGCCGCCGTCATGCCAGGTGAACAGCGCATGACAGGCGCCGCTCCGCGCCAGGAGGCCGGCCGCGCCTCGGGCCGATCTCGACATCTGCCGGGCCATCCCAGGCGCCTCATCTCCTGGACCGCGCGGACAACCTCCATAGGTCTCATCGCGCTGTGCCGGGCCGGGGATCCTGTGCTTCGGCCGACGGCGCGACCGCGTCGCCCGCCGCGGGGCGCAGTGCTACGGCGTCCGCGATGAAGAAGGTTGCGCGGGACGAAGAGGCGGATCGGATCCTCGAGCTCGCCGGCCAGTCCTGGGACGCCATGCACGGCATCCTGGAGCGGCAGTTCGCCGTCCTCCATAACCGTGCCCAGGTGCTGATCGGCCTTTGCGGCATCGTCATCACCACGACCGGCTTCTCGGGCCGCCTCATCGCCGGCACCAGCCGCGCCGCGCAGGGGCTGATCATCGCCGGCGTCGCGATCGTACTGCTCGCCGCCACGCTCATCGTGTGGGGGGTGCAGCATATCCGCTGGCTCACCCAGCAGCCGGGCGGCGACAGACGCGAATGGCTCCTCGTCTCGCTCGCCTACCGCGACCGAAAGACCACGATCTACCGCGTCGCCATCGCGTTCCTGCTGGCGGGCCTGTCGTTCTACGTCATCGCGATCGCCATGATGCTGCTCGACCCCACCGCGGCCCCGTCGTCCGGCGGCCGCTGAGCTGGGGCGCGGCCGAGCCCCGGCGAGCTGCGCGCGCGCCGGCGCGCTGTCCACGGCGCTCGCGACGCCATGGGGCGCGCCGCGAGCGCCGCGCCGGAACAGCCTGTCGAGCCGTCGCTCGCCTGAGGCGAAATGCGCCATGTGCGCGCGGCGCGGCGGCGCAATGGGCGCAGGAAGCGCGGCGCGGCGCGCGATCCCCGGCGAGGTCCCGCCGGCACGATGCGTGCTTTGGCTCGAGAGGACCCAGGACAACGACACGATGGAACAGCCGCGAGCCGCCCCTGCGAGGCGGGGGCTTCGGGCTCTGCGAGGGTGATTGCCATGCACGACACCGCGTTTGAACCTCTCGAGAACGATCTTCAGGCGCGCCGCTGGCGCGAGGAGCCGCTGCCTGCGGGCGTCCCCCCGCACGCCTCCGGCCTGGCCAAGGCCGCCGCGGGGGCCCTCGCCGGGGCCGCGGCGGGCGCGGCGGTGGGCGCGATCGCCGGCCCGCCCGGGGTCGTCGCGGGCTCGGTGATCGGCACGCTCGTCGGGACGGTCGCGGAGGTCGTCGTCTCGCGCGATCGGCGGCGGGAGGCGCAGCGGGACGCGGCGCTCGACGAGGAGATCGGCGTCGTCGGCGGGGAGATCGGCGCCGCGGCGCCCGGCCAGCCCGCCGCGGAGCGCGGCGCCTTCTCCGCGCCGGTCGCGGGCGCCGCGGGGGCCGTCGACGGCGGGTTCGGCCCGGCCGGCGGTCCGCTGCAGAACGTCGAGCTGGCCTGAGCGCCGCTCGTCCCCGCGGCGCCTGCCGCCCTGCGCGCCGCGCCGTCCTCGGGGCCGGACTCCCGGCCCATGGTTCTGCGCCGGTGCTCCGGCGCATCTCCCGCGCTCGCCGCGGGGCCGACAGTCGATGATCGTCCGGCGCGCGGAGCCCCCCTTCCCGGTTCGGAAACATCCACCTGCACCGTTGAGAAAATTCCGGCTTCGGGATAACGTCGCGCCCGCGCGACGGGTCCGGAGCGAGCTCGGGTACGGCGAGAGCAGGTACGGCGAACGGCGATCTCAGCCGCATGGCCCGCGTGGGACAGATAGAGAGGGTGCGATGAGATCAAGTCTTTCTTTGGCGGTGTGTGGATTGCTGCTCGGCGCGTTGGCCGTGGCGGGCTGCGGCGATGACGACGGCGGCGGCAGCGGGGGCGCTGGCGGGGCCGGTGGGAGCACCTCCTCCAGCTCCAGCACGTCGGCGAGCTCGACGAGCTCCAGCACCTCGCCCAGCACGGGGTCCGGCGGCGAGGGCGGCGAAGGCGGTGAGGGGGGTGCGTCCGAAGGCGGCGGTGGCGCGGGCGGCGTGGCCGAGGGCGGCGGTGGCGCGGGCGGCACACCGGACATCGGTCCCGGTCCGGAGGAGAGCTGCTCGGGTTGCGCGCGGCTGGCCGTGCCCCTCACAGCGGCCAGCACCGGGACGCTGTTCCAGTTCGACTATCCCGAGCTCGTCAACCTGACCGGCGCGACCGTCACGTTCCGCATCAAGGCGCACGCCGCCACCGGCGGTGGCGTGCAGACGTTCGTGCAGAACGGCGGCGCACAGAACTGGGTGGGCGTCCCCTGGGCGTGGACGAACTTCACCGATCTCGGCGAGTGGACGGAGCTGACCATCGACGTCGATGCCGCCGCTGCCGCCGCTCCGGAGGACTTGGGGTTCAACAAGGCCGCGGTGCAGCGCATCGGCCTCAAGGTCGATGCGGGTACCGCGGGGCCGTGGGCCAACCCGACCGTTGTCTACGTCGACTCCATCACCGTCAGGAGGTCCAGCAGCACGAGCGNCGACTCCATCACCGTCAGGAGGTCCAGCAGCACGAGCGGCGAGGGCGGCGCC
>NZ_JEMA01000516.1 GCF_001589285.1 Sorangium cellulosum
AGGCCAGCCCCCGGTGGCAGCCCTGGCCGGACGCCCCGGTCCGGCAATGGGCGCAGCGCTCGCTCGCGCCGCTGCTCCGGCAGACGCCGCAGCAGGACAGCGACGGCGGCGCGGCTCCCGCCGATCTCGGCAGCCGCCCGCCGCCCGTCCCCTGCTGACGCGCGACCCGCCGGCGCCCCGGCCCGTTCCCTGTTGACGCGGCGCCCCCCGGTGCGGTTCCCTCGGGCGCCGGTGCAACTCGAGTGTGAGACCTGCGGCGCGTCGTTGCGCGTCGAAGCGGACCAGCGGACCGCTGTGTGCCCCTACTGCGCCTCGCCTTCCGTGGTGGAGCGGCCGCCCTCGCATGGCCGCCCGCCGCCGCACTTCGTCCTCGGCTTCACCATGACCCGGGAGAGCGCCCAGGGCGCGGTCAAGGCGTGGCTGGGCAAGCGGAGCTTGTTCGTGCAGTCCGGCGTCAGGGCGGGGTCGATCGACTCGATCCGCGGCGTCTACACGCCCGCTTACCTCTACTCGGCGATGGCGCAGACGCGCTACGCCGCGGAGATCGGCGAGAACTACCAGGAGACCGAGACGTACACGACGACCGACGAGAAGGGGAACACCGTCACCCGCACCCGCGTCGTCACCAGGACCGAGCACCGGCACCTCGAGGGCCTGCACGCCACCTACGTCATGGATGTGCTGGTCGTGGCCTCGCGCGCCGTCCCGAACGCCGAGCTCGAGGCGATCGAGCCGTTCGACCTCCGCACGATGCGGCGCTACACGCCCGCGGTGCTCAGCGGCTGGATCGCCGAGGAGCCGACAATGACCCAGGACGAGTGCTGCGCCCTCGCCCGGCGGGAGGCGCTGGAGAAGATCGGCCGCGACCTCTCGGTCTTCATGCCCGGCGACAGCCACCACGGCCTCGTCCACGAGACGCGCCTCGATCGCGAGACGCTCGAGCTGCTCTACGTGCCGCTGTGGGTGCTCGCGATCCGGCACGACCCGCGCGAGCCGCCGTTCCGGGTCCTCATCAACGGCCAGACGGGCGCGATCCACGGCAAGGCGCCGCTCTCGTGGATCAAGATCGCCCTCGCCGTCCTGCTCGTGCTGCTGCTGATCGCGGCGCCGTTCGTCCTGGCCGCAGCGCGCGACAGGGGTCAACCCGAGCGGCGCGGCGCCGTGCGATCGACGGACCCTGCCGCGGCGCCCGCGCCGGCGCCCAGGCCGGCCGAGCGCGCCCGACCGGACGGGACCAGGCCCGCGCCGACCGGAGGGCAGCGATGAGCCTCAGCATGGGGACCTCCGGGGCGACGGCGCGGTGCTGCGCCCGGTGCCAGGGCCCGCTGGAGCAGGGCGACCTGCGCTGCGCCGTGTGCGGCCTCGCCGCGCCCCTGGACCGCGCGCCGGCCCCGCAGCTCGTGCAGGTGCTGCGGTGCACCGAGTGCGGCGCCGCGGTCTCGTACTCGGCCGAGGCGCAGGCGCCGAAGTGCCGCTTCTGCGGGGCAGTCACGCGGCTGGAGCAGCCGGTCGATCCGGTCGACCAGGCCGACTGGCTGCTCCCGTTCGGGGTGGCGCCGGAGCAGGCCGATCAGGCGCTGCGGCAGTGGATGTCGACGCTCGGCTTCTTCCGGCCGTCGGACCTCGGCCGCGCGGCCACTGTCGAGGGGCTGCACGCGATCTGGTGGGCGGGCTGGATCGTCAACGTGGACGCCCTGGTGAGCTGGACGGCGGACTCCAACGCAGGCGCCCGGCGGAGCCCCTGGGCCCCGCACGCCGGACAGACGGAGCTGCCCTTCCGCGGGCTGCTCGTGTCCGCGTCGCGCGGGCTCTCGCTCGAGGAGGCCCGGGAGCTCGCGCCGTCCTTCCGGCTCGACCGGATGGTGCCGGCCGCGCAGCGGGCGGAGCAGCAGCTCGGCCCGGCGGACGCGGTGCTGGAGCAGTTCGACGCCCAGCGCTCGGCGGCCCGGAAGGTCCTCAGCGAGCGGATCGCCGCCACGGCGGAGGAGGCCTTGCAGCGGGGGGTGATCCCCGGGTCCACGTTCCGCAACGTGCACGTGGCGGTGCTGCTGCGCGCGCTGGAGACGCGCCGGGTGGCCCTGCCCTCGTACGTGCTCGCCTACCGCTACAAGGGGCGCAGCTACCGCGCCGTCGTGCACGGCCAGGACGCGGGCCGCGTCACGGGGTCGGCGCCGATCGCGTGGGGCAAGGTGGCGCTCGTGATCGCCGGGGCGATCGCGCTCGTCGTCATCATCATGGCGGCGGTGGCGCTGGCGCGCGGCGGCTAGCAGCGCGGCGCGCGACGAAAAGGCCTCCTCGGGCCTGCCGTCTGCGCTGGAGCCGGGGCGAACGCGGGTGACGAGGCGGCCAGCGCGCGGCGCGTCGACGCGGCGATCCGCGCGGATCCAGGGGCGCGATCCGCGCGAGATCCTGTGGCGGAATGCCCCGAGAGCACGCCCTGTGCGGCGCAGAAGAGCCATGGATCTCGCCGACTTGCGCGTGAGCTGGCGGTGGTCCGGATCTCGCAACTGCCGCCGGAACCCCAAGGAGGAAACATGGAAACCGGGTCACGCGAAAAGCTGCTGGAGATCCTCAAGAAGTTCCGCAACGCCATGCTCGTCACGCAGGCCCACCACGGGATGCTGCGCTCGCGGCCGATGGCGCTCATGAAGGTCGACGACGCGACAGGGGACATCTGGTTCATGACGAGCATCGACTCGGGCAAGATCGACGAGATCGAGTCGAACCCCGAGGTGAACGTGACCCTCCAGGAGGCGCGCCGCTTCCTGTCGCTCTCGGGCCGGGCCTCGATCGTGCGCAGCCGGGCGAAGATCGAGGAGCTGTGGTCCGAGGAAGCGAAGGTCTACTTCCCGAAGGGCAAGGACGACCCCCACCTCGCGCTCATCCACGTGAGCCCGCGCGAGGGCGAGTACTGGGACAACGAGGGAGCGGCCGGGCTCAAGTTCCTTGTCGAGGCGGTCAAGGCCTATGTCACCGGGACGACCCCGAAGACGGACGCCAACCAGCACGCCACGGTGCCGCTCAACGGCGGTGCGCCGAGCGACAGGATGACCTCTGCGCGGTAGCGACGCTCCGCCGGCGCGCTGCGCCGGCCCTCCGCGACGCCCGTACCTGCGCGGCGCCGCGCCCCCACCTGCGTGGTGCGGCGCCGCACGCGACATCGCGCCTCATACCGGGTGCGGTGCTCCTGAGTCTGTCCCCCTCCAGTCCGACCGAAGCGCCTGCGCGTAGCAGATCGCACCGCCGCGCGCAGGCTGGTCTCACGTCCGCGCCCATCGAGGCGCGCGCGCATCGGGACGCACGGGCGGCGAGCCCATGAATCCCGCGGGGGCCGCGCGCACGCCCTCGCCGCGCGCGGCGGAACCAGCGGGACGGAGCGTGGCGCATCCCTTGCTATTCCCGGAATGACCCGTGCGCTCTCCCCGGAATCGGAGGTGATGCGTCACGCGGGAACCCGGCAAGCGAGGTTTTGGCATGGCGATCTTCACGATGTCTCGTCGAGCTCAGATGGTGATGATGGCGGCGGCGTCCGTCGTGGTCATCGTGGGCTTGCGCTATGCGGAACCGTTCTTCGTGCCGGTGCTCTTCGGGATCGCGCTCGCGGCGATCTCGTCGCCGATCGCGAGCTGGGTGACCCGCCGGGGGCTGCCGCCGGCCGTCGGGGCGCTGGCCGCGCTCGTTGTCGACCTGGCGATCCTGGCCTTCGTGGGGGCGGTGGTGACCATCGCCGGGGTGGAGCTGGAGGAGAAGGTGCCGGCCTACCTGGCGCGCGCCTCCGAGGCGACGGTGGCGATCGCCGCGACGCTCACGGAGCGCGGGCTGCCGGTGAACCCGGAGTTCCTGTCGAAGACGCTGCACACGGCGTCGCTGGTGCCGCTGCTCGGCGGGGCCGCGGTGACCGTCGCCAGCGCGGCGTCGAACCTCGGGGTGGTGCTCCTCGTTGTCTTCTTCGCGCTCTGCGAGTTCGCGGGCGCCGGCGCGAAGCTCCGGGCGGTCATCTCGGACCCCAGCCGCGGGCTGGAGCACGTCGACCGCATCGTGCGCGAGGTGAAGAAGTACCTGGTGGTGAAGATGCTGACGAGCCTGCTCGTGGCGGTGCTCGCCTACATCATGCTGGTGCTCCTGGGCGTGGACCTGGCGCTGCTGCTGGCGTCGAGCCTGTTCGTCCTGCACTTCATCCCGAACATCGGCGCGGCGGTCGCGACGATCCCGGCGGTGCTCGCCGCGCTGGCGAGCCAGGGTCCGGGCACGGCGGCCGTCGTGGCGCTCGGGTACCTGCTGATCAACCTGCTGGTGGGCAACGTCCTGGAGCCGCGCGTGCTCGGGCGGACCCTGGGGCTGTCTCCGCTCGCCGTCCTCCTCGGGATGCTCTTCTGGGGGTGGCTCTGGGGGCCGTCGGGGGCGCTGCTGTCGGTGCCGATCATGATGGTGGCGAAGATCACGCTGGAGAACGTCGAGGGGCTCTCGTGGATCGCGCGGCTCCTGGAGCCCGCGCCCGAGGAGCAGGAGACGGCGGCGCCGGTCGGCGAGGACGCGCCGAGGTCGCTGCTGAGGCCCAGCGTGGCGGGGGCGCGGAGGTCCGGGTAGCGCGGCTGTCGGCGGAGAGGTTGTGCCGGTGGCCTACCGTTGTGTGTCCGCCGCCGAGAGGTTCTCCAGCTTGCGCACAGCGCTCGCGCTTCAGCACAAGAGCGGCACGGCGCCGCCCCCGAGCCCGTCACTGCCCCGTCGCTGGCGCGATCCCGAAGACGCGCTCGTGGCGGGCGCTCTCATGGCAGCCCATGCAGGACGCGACGCGGCCGGCGGAGGTCACCTCGCCCTCGGGCGTGACCGTGCCGTAGACCCAGCCCTCGTCGGTGCCGGGCGTCTCCGGCGCCACCTTGAGCACCACGTAGGCGCCGGCGAGGCGCGACGCGCGGTAGACGCTGTCGCCGTCGCGCAGGTAGGGATCGAAGTGATCCTCGGGGCCGTGCGGGCTTTCCGGCCCGGAGGTGCCCGGGAGCTGGGGCGCCGCGCCCTTCTCCACGAGCTCGGGATGATAGCTCTCCTTGACGAGCACCTGCCCGACCGGCTGGGACACGGGCTCGGGGCCCTGGACGAACGGATATCGATCGCGGAGCCGGGCGAAGACCGAGTAGAGCTTGCGGGCATGACCGCCGTCGTCGGCGGCGCTCATGCGGGCACGGCCGGGCATCGGCAAGCGACAGAGCCAGGGAGCCCAGCGGAGCTCGTCGTCGACGCGACCCCAGCCCCTGTACTCGCGGAACGCGTCGGCGATGAGCGGGGCGAAGCGCGCATCGACCTCGGCAGCGCTGGCGGCCGTCGGCTCGGACGGAGCGGCAGCAGGCGTCGTCGAGGAGGCGCCGGCCGGAGGGCGCTGCGCGGTCTCCGCGTCCGGAATAACGGGCTCATCCATCGGCTGGCTGCACCCAGCCGCGAGCACAAGGAAAAGGAGCAGGGGGATACGCATGAGGCCGATCCTACGCTCAGACAGGTCGAACGATCTGCCAGGCGAACCACGCGCGCCGCAGATCGCCGGGCACGACGACGGTCCGCGCGTCCCGGACGAAGCTCAAGCTGCGGAGGTCACGACGCAGGCGGCGCTGACCCGGCCGGCGGCGCTGACCCGGCCGGCGCAGGCTCCGGCGACCGCGGGGCGGCGCGGGTCGGCTGGCAGCGGGGACAGAAGTAGGTCGACCGCATCATGGTCCCCTGCCGGCGCATCTGGACCGCGGCGCCGCACTCGTAGCAGGCGCGGCCCTCGCGGCCGTACACGCTGACAGGCCTCCTGCCGCGGTCGAAGCCGGTGCGCGTCGTGCGCGTGTGGAGGTAATGCGCGGTGGGGCCGCGGTAGGCGCCGGACGGGTCCCGCGGCTCGACGTTGGCCTGGAGCAGGCGGCGGCCGAGGTCGATCATCGCGGAGAGCTCCTCGTCCGAGTACGCCCGGACCGGGGCGAAGGGGTCGAGCCTCCGCCGGAAGAGGAGCTCGCTCTTGTAGACGTTGCCGATGCCGGCGACGACGCGCTGATCCATCATCGCGACGCCGAGCGGCACCTCGTCGAGGGCGCGCAGGCGGCGGAGCGCCTCCGCGGCGTCGAAGCCGTCGGCGAGCAGGTCCGGGCCGAGGCTGCCGAGGAGCCGGTCGCCGCCCACGGCGCTCGCGCGAAGCAGCCGCACGATGGGCGCGCGGAAGCAGACGGCGACGTAGCCAGGGACCGCGAGGATCGCCGTCGCCGTCGCCTCGGACCGCTTCCAGCGCTCGCCCTCGCGGTAGAGGTGCCAGGCGCCGCTCATGCGCAGGTGCGTGTGGAGGACGGTGCCCTCGTCGAAGTAGATGAGGAGGTTCTTGCCGCGCGCCTCCACGCGCTCGACGCGGCGGCCGACGAGGTGATCGCTCCGCCTGTCGCTCCTCGGAAGCTCCAGCGCGATGACGCGCGCGCCCTCCAGGGCAGGGCCGAGGGCAGCGGCGATCCGGAAGAGGGTGTCGCCTTCAGGCATGAGCGGCTCCCGGAGCCTCTGGGTGCCGTCCTGCCGGATCGCAAGGGGCTCGAGCGCCGGCAACGGCAAGCGGCGCGACCGGAATGCGCCCCGGCCCGTGACTTGACCTCCGAGCCGCACCTCGTGAATCCTCGCGCCATGCCCGGGCTGCTTTGCGCGCACGTCGAGGAGCCGGTGTGATGGACCTCGGGTTCGATGACGTCCTGCCGTACCTCGCCAGCGCGTACCGGCGGGGCGCGCTCGCGCCGTTCATCGGCTCGGGGATGAGCAGGCCCGCCTGCACGGGCTGGCTGGACCTGCTCCGGGGGCTCGCCGACGCGGCCGGCGTCGAGGTGCCCGAGCACCTCAGGAACGCCCGACCCGAGGACAGGCTGGACACCTCGGAGCTGTACCGGCTCGCCGACAAGGCGGTGCTCGGGCTGGCCGCCATGGACGCGGCGTCGCGCGCGGACGCGTACCGCAAGGCGCTCAACGAGGGCGGGAAGGCCGCGGGCGACTGCGCGGTGCCGCCGCAGACCGAGGCGCTCGCGCGCTGCCCCTGGCCGCTCGTGCTCACCACCAACTACGACGATCTGTTCGTCGTGAGCCGGATGCGGCAGCCCCGCGCCGGCGAGCCGTCCCGGGAGGCCCGGCGGGACGAGACCGACGTCCCCGAGGTGCTCGGGCGCAGCGTCGAGGACTGCCACAAGGTCCTTCGCTCCCTCGAGTCGCCGACGCGGCCCGTCCTGTGGGCGCTGCAGGGCTTCCTCGGAGGGCAGGCCGCGCGGCCCGATGAGCTCGACGAGGCGCTCGCGCTCGACCCGCGGCGCCGCGCCGAGCTCGCGGGCCAGGTGGTGGCGGGCTACCAGCAGTATCAGCACGCCATCAACGCGCAGCCGCACTTTCGGCGCGCGTTCGCCGAGGTCCTCTCGCGGCGCTCGCTGCTGTTCCTCGGCTCGGGCATCCTCGAGGACTACCTCATCAATCTCTTCGGGGAGATCGCCCACCACCACGGGCCCGGTCCCCACCCCCACTTCGCGCTGTTCTCCAGCGACAGGAAGGACACCCTCGACGTCCGCTTCCTGCAGACACGGCTCGGCATCGCCCCCGTGTTCTACGGGCATTACTCCGAGCTGGCGGGGCTGCTCGGCCGGCTGGCCGATGCCGTCGGGGAGCGGAGGGCCCCTGCCCTGTCGGGCGCCGCGAGGCCGCCGGCGGCGTGGATGCCGGACGAGCTCGGGTTCAGCCTCTCGGACGGGTCGACGTGCCCCTCGGGCGAGGCGAGGAAGCTCCGGCTCCTGTATGCGCCGCTCTCCGTGCCGGCCGCGGGGGACGGCCGCGCGTGCGCCGTCGTCAGCGTGGGCCGGATGCCCTCGGACAACCGCGCCCTCCAGGGCACCCAGGCGAAGCGCCTCCTCGCCGAGGCGAAGGCGGCCGGGGTTGTCGCGGACACGGAGCCGGAGCGCTGGCGCCACGTGGACGAGGCGCCGTCGTACGCCTACCGGTTCGGCGACGCGCCGATCTTCGGCGTCGCCGCCCGCGAGCGGAGGACGGATCTGCCGCCGCGCAGCGGCGACGACGGTCCGGAGGACAGCCGGGACCTCGGCGTCATCGCGGACGCTGTGTGCGCGACCCTGCGCGCGGCAGACGAGGCGGGGTTCCGCCGCGCGCACATCGGCCCGGTGGCCTCGGGGAAACACCGCTTGTGGCACCCGCTGCACCCGTTCGTCCAGACGCTCGCCGGGCTCCGCAGGTTCTTCCGCGAGACCCCTGCGACAGGCATCGAGATCGTGGAGCTCCACGTGATCTCCCCGGCGATCTGGTTCCCGGTGATCGCCGGCAAGGTCCCTGTCGCGGAGGTGCTGTCGTCCGGGATGATGAAGATCTGGGTCGATATCCGGGACGCGAGCGGAAGCTCGGAGATCTTCGCTGTCACCGTCTGCGGCCCGACGCGCGTGGGCGACATCAAGACGCTGTGCGGGCTTCCCCCGGCGCGGTGGAGCACGGAGATCCTCCCCCGGCCGAGCCGGGTCGAGCCGTCGAGCGCGGACGATCTGCTGGTGGCGCCCACGTCGATCGTCGTCTTCTCGCCGCGGCGCTAGCTTCGCATCGATCGGGTCCTGTCCTGACGGGCCGGCCTCCTGGTACCAACGCGCACGCGGCGTCGCAATCTGTCACAGGCGCGCGCCTGTGGTTGGCCGCGCGCCGGAGCGGACACGTGCGATTCTCAGCGCACAGCGCCGCGGAGCGCCCGGGGGAGCAGCGGAGAGCGCCGTGGCACGGACGGTGCTTGAACAGCCGCGAGTTGAGCTTGGTCGTGGGCCCGCGGCGCGTGGTTGCGAAGCGGGCTACGCGTGAAGCCGCCATCAGACATTCTGGCGAGCTGCGAGAGAGGAAACACATGATGCACAAGTGTCTCTGGGCTTCTTTGGCCACGACGATCTTCCTGGTTGGGGCCGCCGGCTGTGACGACGCCGCGGACACGGTGAGCGACGTGCTGCCCGGCGAGGCGTCGCGCGAGGCGCGCATAACGCAGATCGCCGAGGCGGCGTGCGACAGGTACGCCGACACCGAGGCGGGCTGCCCCGGTTACGGCACCGGCGACGAGCAGGAATATGAGACGGAAGAGGACTGCCAGCGCGACTTCGAGGCCCGCGCGGCCGACCTCTGGCCCGCGAGCGAGTGCGGCTCGGGACAGATCAACGATAGCCGCTACGACGTCTGCGAGGAGCGCGCAAAGGCGGTCGCCTGCTCCCAGGGCCTCTTCGACGCGATCGCCGCGCTGGACGAGTGCAGCGCCGACAGCGTGTGCACGGATCCCGCCGACCCGTGACGCCCCCTCTCGGCGGGCTGCTGCTTGTGCGGCAGCCCGCCGAGTCCCCTCCGACATCATGAGGTCCGCTCGACGGCGGACGCGGCGGCCGGCTCGGGCGTCTAGCGGGGCACCAGCACCGAGACGCTGTGGGCCGGCATCGCGTACGTGAAGGCGTTCGTGGCGCCCGGGGTGATCGGAGCCGCCGCCACGAGATCGGCCTCCGCGGCCGTGAGTTGCCACACGTCAACGGCCGCGTACGTCCCGTAGGCGGCGAGGGTCACCGCGGCGGTGAGCGGCGCCGTTGTCTTGTTGATGGCGACGAGGACCATGCGGCTCGGATCGGCCTCGTCGATGCTCGCGTACACGGTCGCCTTCGCGACGTCGCTCGTCTCGGCGTGGACGGAGGTGTCGCCGAAACGCGCGCCTTGCCCGTCGTAGCTCGTGAAGGCGCGCACGCCGGCCCGGAGCATCGAGACCTCGTCGCCGGGATCCCAGATCGTCGCGACGAACACCCCCTCGCGGCCGAAGACGCCGAGCGCGTCGGCCTGGGCGATCGCGCCGGAGATGTGGTTGCCGCCCCCGAAATTGTACTCGGTGAAGCCGAGGGCCGTGCCCGGGTAATGGGCGTCGATCAGGCCGCGGAGCCACGGGAGGAGCATGATCGGGCCGTTCACGACGTCGTTCGCGATCCAGCTATCCTCCACGAAGGTGGGATCCCACAGCGAGCGCGGCGCCTGGACGCGGGCCTCCACGGACTCGGGCGAGGCGTCAGCGCCCGTGATGCGCTCGCCGTTCGCGTAGATCTCCGTGTACCAGTGCAGATCGAGCACGTCGACGAGGCGGCGCCCCGCGCTCGCCTCGGCGGCCTTCATGGCGTCGAGGTAGTGCTCGATGAAGTTGCCGTCCGCGTCGGGCGCGCCCTGCAGGCTGATATAGCCGGAATAACCGTACGAGACGAAGCCGGTGACGAGCGCGTTCGGCGCGACGTCCTTGATCGCGGACGCGAACTCGATGTTCTTGTCGACGAGCTCGGCGTAGGTCACCGGCTCCGGGTGGATGCGCTCGTGCGTGTGATTCCAGAGGTCCGGCTCGTTGTCGAGCGAGAACAGGACGTTCGCGACCTCGCCCCGGAAGGCATCGGGGAAGGCCTGCTTCATCCAGGCGACGAACTCGTCCTGGTACACGGCGTCGTCGCCGAGATCGGGCGACGAGGAGAAGGGGGCGCCCTTGCGCGCGATCGTGGGGTGAAAGCGGGTATCGAGGTAATTCGCCGTCTGGTTGACGTCGCCGTCGCCGTCCTTGTCGGCCGCGACATACCCGCAGACGGGGATTGTCGCGATGAAGGCGGCGCCGTGCGTCAGCGCGTCCTCGGCCAGCACGCGCACCGCCTCGCCCGGGACGTCGCCGTTGGGGCTGTTCCCGACGAGGTGGGCGTCGTTCTGGTGCATGTAGTCCGAGCCGGCGTTGGAGGCGTTGTTCTCCCAGTTGTACGCGGTCATGCGGTTGCCGCCCATGCGCACGACGGTCGTGCCGCGCTGCTCGCCGTCCAGGTCCTCCGCCCAGTTGGCGCCATAGATGAGCTGGCTGATGGGGCGCACCCCCTGATCGGCGCGCACAGTGAAGGTGACGTCGCCCGGCCCGGGATCGCCGGGCTCGACGAGGCCCGCGGGAGCATGGCCTCCCTGGCCGCTGCTGGCGGTGCCGGTGCCGCCGCCCGAGGCGCCGGTGCCGCTGCCGGACGCGCCGGCGCCGCCGCTGCCGCTGCCGCTGCCGCTGCCGCTCGCGGAGGCGGCACCGTCGTCTCCGCAGGCGAGGAAGGCGGTGGACGCGAGCAGGGCGAGCAGCGCTCGCGAGCGCCCTCCCCTGCCGAAGATGGACGGGGCTTCCCGCTGAGGGGCAAGCGCACCAGGTGTTCGAACATTCATCACGATGGCCTCCTGCCGGCTATCTCGCCCTCGATCGCGCCGCATCGTCAAGCCTGGCTTGGCGGCCCGCCGCCTCACATGCGCCTGGTCCGCCGCGGGAGTTGGGCGTAGGTTTCGTCGCGCACGGGGGGCGCAGCTCGGTCTCGCCTGGCTGGTCGCCCCCGGGAGCCGTGGATCGTTCGACGCCGCGAGCAAGGCGCAACAAAGAGGAGCATCAACCCATGTATGAGACGAAGGCTTACTCCGCCGCCAGCGCGACATCGCCGCTGGCCTCCACCCGGATCCCGCGGCGCGATCTGACCGAGCACGACGTGCAGATCGAGATCCTCTTCTGCGGCATCTGCCACACCGACCTCCACTCGGCCCGCAACGAGTGGGGCAACGCTGTCTACCCCATGGTGCCGGGCCACGAGATCCTTGGCCGCGTCACCAAGGTCGGCCCGGCGGTCACCAGGCACAAGCCCGGCGACCTCGCCGCGATCGGCTGCATCGTCGACTCGGACAGGACGTGTCCGAGCTGCTTGGAGGGCCTGGAGCAGTTCTGCCCGAACCAGACCATCGTCTTCAACTCCCCCGACAAGCACCTCGGGGGCGTCACGTACGGCGGCTACTCCGACAGCATCGTCATCGACGAGCGGTACGCGCTGCGCGTCCCCGCGAACCTCGACCCTGCCGCCGCGGCGCCGCTCCTCTGCGCCGGGATCACCATGTACTCGCCGTTGCGCCACTGGGGCATCACCCAGGGCAAGAAGATCGGCATCGTCGGCCTCGGCGGGCTGGGCCACATGGGCGTGAAGTTCGCCCGTGCCTTCGGGGCGCACGTCGTCGTGTTCACCACCTCGCCCGGCAAGACGGAGGACGCCCTCCGGCTGGGCGCGGACGAGGTCGTCGTCTCCCGCAACGCCGACGAGATGCGGAAGCACGCCGGCAGCTTCGACTACATCATCGACACGGTCTCCGCTGACCACGACGTCAACGCCTTCCTCAACCTGCTCCGCCACGACGGCAACATGACCCTCGTCGGGGCGCCCGCGAAGCCCCTGGCCGTCGCCGCGTTCGGCCTCATCATGGGGCGCCGCAGCCTCTCCGGCTCGAACATCGGCGGCATCGCCGAGACCCAGGAGATGCTCGATTTCTGCGGGAAGAACCAGATCGTCGCCGACGTCGAGGTCATCCCCATCCAGAAGGTCAACGAGGCTTACGAGAGGCTGCTCAAGTCGGATGTGAAGTACCGCTTCTCCATCGACATGGCCTCTCTCCGATGACGCCGCGGAGATCTACAGTCCGTGCACAAATGAGGAGCGTGCAGGCCGGCGGCTCGCAGCGCGTGCCGCCTCTCGCATAACACGACTCGAGCTCGCGGATGTCTCGCGATAGCTGCCTCTGACGTGCTCGCGGCGTTCCTGCCGGCGCCCTGCGTCGAGAGGGGCGACGACCTCGCGAGATCCCCCCGGAGAGCCCCGGCGAAGAAGCCCGAAGCCGTCCCGGCGCCCCCGTTCGGGGCGGGCGGGACGCCGTGAACCCAGATGGCACGTCCACGCGGGAGATGGGTGGCGCCCATCTCCCGCGTGGACGTGCATCCAAGACTTCCCTGGTGTCGCGGAGCGATCGGCATGAAGGTCAATGATTTCAATTGGTTCGGGTCGATGCTCGACCGCGCTAGGCGTGGCGCGGCCCCCCGACCGATGGCCCGCGTGCAGCCTCGACGGCGTCCGCCCGCTCGCCGCCGTCCCCACCGGGCACAGCCGCCAACGAGTCGGAACTCCTCAGCCTTGTTTTTGTTACGCGTCCGGCGACCCGCATGCCGTCTTGGAGCCCCCGCGCTGCGTAGAAACCCGCGCCGGAGGTGTGGATGGACGAGAGCAGACGCATCTGGCGTGACCGGGTGGCGCGCTGGCACAGGAGCGGGCACTCCGCCCGCGTAGTCGCGGAGCAGGAGGGGGTCAGCGCAGGCACGCTCTACGCCTGGAGCCGCCGGCTGGGGATGAAGCAGAGCGAGTACCGGCAGCGCTCGGAGAAGGCGGCGCTGTCCACGTTGCTGCCTGTGGTGGTCGCCCCGTCGGGCGCTACGGCGCGCTCGCGGAGCACCACGCTGGAGATCGTGTTTCCGGATGGGGCGGTCGTGCGCGTGCCGCCGACGTTCGACGAGGATACGCTGGCGCGCGTCGTTCGCGCACTCGGAGGCGCACGATGATCCCGGGGCGCGGACGGCGCTCGGCTTCATTCACCAGCTATTCGCGATCGACGAGGCGACCAAGGACCTGGCTCCCGGTCGCCGCACCGAGCAGCGCCGAAGCTGTGCCCAGCCCGTGCTCGATGCCTTCCGTGCGTGGCTCGATAGCGAGGAACTGCTCGTGCTGCCCAGGAGCCCCATCGCCGGAGCCACCGGGTATGCGCGCAACCAGTGGCTCGCACTCTGGTTCAACAGAATCGTGTCAGAGCACTAGTACTACAGCCGCACCTCGACATCGATCGGGTTGGACCCAGGATCCGCCCATGGATCCGGGGGCAAGCGAGCTGCCAGCAGCGGCCGCGTGGGACGCACTCGCAGCAGATTTTGAGGCCTTTCACGCGCGATTCGCGGCGCTGTTCGCGCGCAGCGAGCCGCGCGAGCAGGCGATCAAGTACGTGCGCTCGCTGATGGGGCCGGCGGCGAGGCGGAACGGTTGGCAGCTGGCCGAGGCCATCGGGGATCCGACGCCCGATCGCGTGCAGCGGCTGTTGTACAGTGCGGAATGGAGCGCGGATGCGGCGCGTGATCTCCTGCTGGACTTCACGGTCGAGCAGTTCGGCGATCCGCAGGGCATCGGCGTACTGGATGAAACGGGCTTCCTCAAGAAAGGCACGAAGTCCGTCGGCGTGCAGCGGCAATACAGCGGGACGGCAGGCAAGATCGAGAACTGCCAGATCGGTGTGTTCCTCAGTTACACCAGCCCACGTGGACATGTGATCCTGGATCGTCGTCTTTACTTGCCAGAAGCGTGGTGCAGCGATCCGGCGCGGAGGCAGGACGCTCACGTTCCGGAGGATGTCGCGTTCCAGACCAAGCCGCAGCTGGCGATGCAGATGCTGCATGGCGCCTGGCAGCGTGGTGTACCGATGGCGTGGGTCACCGGCGATGAAGTCTACGGGGACGACCCCGTGCTTCGCGACGGCATCGCCGCGCAGGGCCATCGGTATGTTCTCGCGGTCATCTCGAGCACGCCGGTGTGGCCCCAACGACCCGCGGTCGCGGAGCCCCCTACCAAACGCGAACACCCTCGTGGTCCGCTCCGCACGCGCACTCGTCTTGCACCGGGCGCGCCGCGCGCGTCCACCGTGGCGAACGTGGTGGCGCAGTGGTCGCCGAAGCAATGGCATCGCCTGGCCGTCCATCACGGCGAGAAGGGACCCATCGAGTACGACTGGGCTCGCGCGCGCGTCGTTGACAGTCGTCGGCGTTTGCCGACCGACGAGGTCTGGCTGCTGGCTCGCCGCTCTGTCTCGAAGCCGTCGGAAGTGGCCTACTACCTGTCCAACGCCGGAGCCAGCACGCCCTTGACGACGCTCGCGCACGTAGCCTCCACGCGCTACACGATCGAGCAGTGCTTCGAGGAGGCGAAGGATGACGTCGGCCTCGACCACTACGAGGTCCGCACCTGGCCGAGCTGGCATCGGTACATCACGCTCGGGATGATGGCCCTGGCGTGGTTGGCTTTGGTGCGCGCGAAGCTTCCCGCGGAGGACGCCTTCCCGTACGCCCCGGCGATGAACCCCGAGCTCGTGCGCACAGCGGCGCGCCCTGGGCCGGGAAGGAACGCCGAGGCCGTGCAAAAGGCGGCGCTCGCGACGCCGGCGAAAAAAAGCCCACCGCGCCTGAAGAACGCGACGGTCCGCCGACGCTGGCGCCCTGGAGCATTCCCGAAGTCCGTCGCCTGATGGAGCTGGTGCTTCCGCTGCCCGCCCATTCGCCCGAGTTCCGCTGGGCATGGTCGATGTGGCGACGCCGAAAGCGCGCCCAGGCTCGCGCCTGCTGCTATCGGCGCCGCCGCAACCGGCCGCGCCCCCGCGCCCAGGCCCGGGCTCCCTAACCGCGGCTGTAGTACTAGGCGGAGGGTAAGAAGAGGTGTTAGCGTCCCCTCGTCGATCCGGGGAGGCGTCAATGCGCTGGAGGCGGGCATGGCTGGTGATCGCGTGGGGAGCGGCCGCGGTGCTCGGTGTCGCGGCCCCCGAGGCCGCCGAGGGCCCACCGGCGAAGGAGACGGCGCCCGTTGACCAACCGCCGGCTGCCACGGCGCCCGTTGCGGGGCCCGCGAAGGACGACAGGGGCGAGCGGACGAAGGGCGAAGCGGCGAAAGACGGCATCGGTACGTCGGCAGCCGTCGGAACTCATCCGGCGAAGAAGGCGCCAGCACCGGATCCGGCGAGGAAAGCGGTGGAGCTCGATTGGAAGCCGCTCTGGACTCTCGACGTCGCCGAAGGAGAGGACTGGCTCTCGGGGCCCGTTGCCGTGCGAGGGCGGCTGATCGTCGTTCCGTCCTTCGGGAAGCGGATCGCGGAAGCCGACGACCTTGACGGAGCGCTCGTCGTCGACGGCAAGACCGGGCGGATCGTTCGCCGGATCACGGTGCCGCGAGGCGACGTTACCGGCGTCGCTCTCGACGGCGATTTCGCGATCGTCTCCGCGCTGGCCGGCCACGTCGTCAAGGCGCGCCTCGATGGGCTCGTCGCCTGGTCCGTGCCGGTGTCCGCGCCGGCCGGGCCGGCAGCGCTCGCCGACGTGAACGGGGATGGCATCCTCGATGCCCTCGTTCCCGTCAGGCAAAGCAACTGCGAGAAGGACCGCTGCACGGTCACGCTTCTGGCTCTCGACGGGCGCACGGGCGCGGAGCTCTGGAAGCGGGACCGAGCCGTCAAACCCGACGCTAGCCAGCCCCTCGTGGTGGTGAGGAAGCGCGAGCGCGGCGGGTTCGACGTGCGGCTGCACTCGGAGCTTCGCCTCGACGTACCCACGGACGGCGAGCCGACCGAGGTGCCGTACGGCGAGCCCGCCACCGGAGAGCTTCCGTCCTGGTCCGAGGAGATCCTCGGCTGGTACCAAGAGGCCGGGCGCGCCAACCCTGCCGGCCCCTTCGTTGACGGACCTCGTCGCTACGAGGTTCACAACTTCAAATCCGCGATCTGGTTTTCCGACGAGGACGAGACGTCCATCGTATTCGGTTCCGGGTTCGTCACCAACGATGACAACTCCCAGGCCAGGGCCCTATTCCTGGCGGTGACGTCATCCGACGAAGCCGAGCCGGCCCGGATCCATCGTTTGGCGGGCGGCGCGCACACCCCGACATCGCTCGGGGACGTGGACGAGGACGGCTCGTGGGAGCTCGTGCTCGTCGCGGAAGGCAAGCTCCAGGCTCTTCGCACCGGCTACCGCGGGGACGTAGCCCTCGCGCTCCCCCGCGGCGACCTCCAGAACACCGGCGTTCTTCCGGCGCGCCGAGAGAGCATCGCTTCTTACGAATCGAGGCTCCCACCGCGGGACGGGTCGTGGTGGCTCGCGCCCGAAACCGAGCCGAGGAGCTCCGATTTCGCGGTCTTGCCCGTGTGCAACGCCGTGTCGGTGTCGAACAGAGCGACCCCGACCGAGTCCGGTGCGCGCGTTTGCTACGAGGGCTCCAAGTGTGTGGACGTTCCGACCCACCGAAAGCCTGCGCACTTTGCCTTCGACGCTGGTGGAAGGCGCGTGTGGGCGTTCGCCAAGGACGGCACGCTCCTCGCGCATGACCGAGATGCGGCGCGCTGGGAGGAACCGGAAACGCCGAAGGACCCCGACCTCGATCCTGGAAGCGTCGAAACGCTGCTCGTCGCGGACGGCGCCGTCGCGCTCGTCGGCCCGAAACACACGACGTTGATCACGCTCGAGGACGCCGTACCGTCCGCGGCGTACGGGTTGAAGTTTCGCGCGAGCGACGTCGCGCATTGTGGCGAGCGCTGGTTCGCCAACAATGAAGGTCGACTCGTCGCGGCATTCACCGCGGATCTCGGTCACTGGGCCGTCGTCCCGGATCATCCAGGGCCGGTGCGGAGTCTCTCCTGCCGCGGTCGCGATCTCACCCTCGAGACCGGGATGAATCGGCTCTTCGTGCTGTCGTCCCCCGAGCCGCCCACGGACCTGAGGCGTCTGCTGTGGCTGCCAGCCGCCCTGCTCCTCGTTGCGGCGGCGCTCGGGGCCGCGCGCATTGCCGTGCCCCGGCCGGATCCGATCGATCATCACGGCGAGGTGCGCCGGCATTTCGGCATCGACGTGCCGATCCGCAGGAAGGAGCAGGCAGCCGGCGCCCAGGCGCGCCTCGCGGAGGGATTGATCGATTTCATCGATAACCCCGATACCGAGCCACCGCTCACGATCGCGGTCTGCGGGTCCTGGGGCAGCGGCAAGTCGTCCGTGATGAACGTCATCAACGGGGAGCTCGCCACGACCGGCCGTCACATCCTCGTGTGGTTCAACGCGTGGCGCTTCCACCGGGAGGAGGACATCGCCAAGGCGTTCTACCAGACGATCCTCGAGGAATTTCGGCGCCAGGCGGGGTTCATCAATCGTCTGCGCGTCACCTGGACGCGCGTCCGCAGGGCGGGGCTGAGCGGCGCGCTCCGCTTCGTCGCGTACACGTCGGCGGTGCTCGGTTTCATCGCTCTCGTCGTCGTCATCATGCAGGAGGCAATCAAGGAGAACGCCCCCACATCCTCGGCGAGCGCGGTGCCCGTGCTGCTCGGGATCGTGGCGACGCTCGCGGGCGCGTGGAGCAAGATCCTGGGTCCCGCTCTCAAGATCGTGAACGTCGACCCGAACAAGATGCTCGACGAGATCACGGGGCGCATGCGCTTTGTCCGAGACCTGAAGAGCGAGTTCGAGACCGTCTTCAGCGGGCTCAAGGACACGATGAAGCTCGTCATCTTCGTCGACGATCTGGATCGTTGCCCGCCGGAGCGCGTGACTGACATGCTCGAGGCCCTGAACGTGCTCGCCGATACGGGCCACTGCGTGCAGGTGCTCGCGATGGAGAAGGTCGCGGTGGAGCGCGCGATCGAGGTGCGATTCAAGAACCTCATCGACCACATGGCCGAGGAAGGGGAGGAGGGCGCGGCCCGCAGCTACGGCGCCCGCTACCTCGAAAAGATGGTGACCGTGTCCGTGAACGTGCCGGGGCTCGACGCGGCCAGCGTGATCGGCGCTCGCCACCTCGCGCCGCGCACGAAGCCGGAAAGCGGCGCTGCGCCTCGCCCCTGGTATCGTCCGAGCTTTCAGACCGTGCGACGGCGCCTGATCGACGTCGGGGCTGGGATTGGGGCGGTGGTCGCGCTGTTCTTCTTGGTGCAGGCGGCGGGGCGGAGCATGCCCGAGGGATTGATGAAGCACCCCGCCAAGCAGCTCTACGCCTGGTGGTGCGACGGTGCGAAGCTCCTCGCGGGGCTCGACGCCGCGACGAGTCCACACGCCAAGGATGAAGCGAAATCGAGCGCCACGGCCGAAAAGAAAGAAGCGCCCACGGCCGCAGCGGCCCCGAAGGACGGCGCGGAAGCGAAGAGCAACATGCCCGAGACGAAGGATTCGGAGACTCGAGGCGCGACCGTGCCGAAGTCTTCCAGACCGAAGTCGTCCGCCGGATTGTCGGTGTCGCCGGCGTCGTCGAGCGCGCCGCGGTTCGTCATTCCGCCACAGGCGTCGCCCGTCCCCGAGCCGGAGATCGCTGCCGCGCCGCCTCCGGCCACGGAGTTTCCCGATCCCCTCTCGGACGAACGCCAGCGTCTCGAGCGCCGCGAATCCGCCATCACCGCCGTGATGCTGCTCGCGGTGGTGTCCGTTCTGGCCGGTCTGCTCGCCCTTCGCGCCCGCCAGCGCGAGGTGAGTCACGCTCGGCAGATGGCGAAGGACTCCGAGGAGTTCAGCCTCGCGCTCGAGCGCTGCGCGGCCGATCTACCCCCCAATCCTCGCAACGCGATCCGCTTCGCGAATCTTGCCCGCTTTCTCTACTATCTCGTGCGCAAGGCGGAGCCCCCGGCGGAGCAGCGCGACTCCTCCACGAGCGGCCAGCACGTGCCCATGGAGCTCATCTTCTGCCGGGCGCTTGCCGCCTACTGGACGACCGGCACGCCTCGCTACGAGGGAATGCCCCTCTGGCTCAAGAAGGAGCTGGGCGCATGGCTTGGTGCGACGGAGGTCGCAGGCCAGCCGAAGCCGGTCGCCGCCGCGCAGGCGGATAGGACAAGCAAACGCGTTCAGAAAAATCAAGATTCTCGGAGCCGTTCCTGACTCGTGTAGTGGCGATGTAGACCAAGGCGCGAGACCAGCGTGTCACGATGCCAGAGCGTGNTAGTGGCGATGTAGACCAAGGCGCGAGACCAGCGTGTCACGATGCCAGAGCGTGACGCTGGATTGCCCCAGGTGAGAAGGGATAAACTTCACATTCGCGCGTCGGAG
>NZ_JEMA01000517.1 GCF_001589285.1 Sorangium cellulosum
GCCGCGCCGAGGCGCGCCGCGGCGCCCCCGGCCGAAGCCCCGATAGCGCTCGCGCTCCCCGTCGAGCGGGCAACGCTCCAGAACGGGCTGCGCGTCGTGATGAGCCCCGACAAGGGCTCGCCCACCGTCGCGGTGGCCGTGACATACGACGCGGGCTCGCGCGACGAGCCGAGCGGCAGGAGCGGCGTCGCGCGCCTCGTGATGGGCATGATGGCGCGGGGCAGCCGCAACGTGCCCGCGGGCGAGCACCAGCGCCTCGTCGCCGAGCGCGGCGGCGAGCTCGCGGCCGAGACGGGCGTCGACCGCACGACCTACGCGGAGGCNCGGCCGAGACGGGCGTCGACCGCACGACCTACGCGGAGGCGCTGCCCGCGAACGAGCTCGCGCTCGCGCTGTGGCTCGAGGCCGACCGCATGCGGGCGCCCGATCTGAGCGCGCAGGCGTTCGAGGCGCAGCGCAAGGAGGCGCAGGAGCGCCGCGGCGCGCTCCTCGGCGCCGCCTACGGCCAGGGCCCGATCCGGCTCCAGGCGCTCGTGTTCCAGGGCTACTGGCCCCACGAGCACCCGGAGATCGGCGACGCGGACGACCTCGCCGGCGCGGAGATCTCCTGGGCCCGCGACTTCCACGCGGCCCACTACGGCCCGAACCGGGCGGTGCTCTCGATCGCCGGCGGCTTCGACCCCGGCGAGGCGATGGAGCTCGTGCGCAAGTACTTCGACGGCATCCCCGCCGTCGACGCCGCGCCGTTCAAGGACGCGCCGTTCCCCGAGCAGACCAGCCAGCGCACCGCCGTCGTGCGGGACGGCGCCGCCCGCGCCCCGGCCATCCTGTACGGCTGGGCCGTCCCGCCGCGATCGCACCCGGATCACGACGCGCTCGCGATCGTGGCCGCGCTGCTCGGCCGCGGCGAGAGCTCGCGCCTCGAGGCGCTCCTCGTCCGCGACAAGGCGGTCGCGCGGTCGGTGCGGGTCGCGACCGGCGATCTCCGCGGGCCGGATCTGTTCTCGATCGACGTGCGGCTCGCCGAGGGCGCCCGCGTCGGCGACGTCGAGAAGCTGATCGAGGGCGAGATCCGGGCGCTCGCGACGGCGGGGCCGTCGCAGGCCGAGCTGACGAGGGCGCGCCGGCTCCTCGAGTCGGCGTTCGTGGCGCGCGTCGCGGACCCGGCCGCGCGGGCGCGCGCGCTCGGCGAGCACGAGCTGCTCTTCGGGGACGCCGCCCACCTGAACGGGGAGCTCGCCCGCAGCTTCGCGGTGACCCGGGAGGACGTGCAGCGCGTCGCGCGCGAGCACCTCGGCCCGACGCGCCGGACGATCGTCGAGACCTAC
>NZ_JEMA01000518.1:0-120 GCF_001589285.1 Sorangium cellulosum
CCACCGGCCCCGCCGCGCTCACCGCCGGCCGCGCCGCCGCGCTCGCCACCGGCGCCGGCCTCTGCGCCGGCCGCGCCGCGCTCGCCTTCGGCAGCTCCTTCGCCCCGCCCTGCGGCGGGG
>NZ_JEMA01000518.1:147-33396 GCF_001589285.1 Sorangium cellulosum
CTGCGGCGGGTACGGCTTGCCGTAGTTGCTGCCGTTGATCGGCAGCGCCAGCTTCGGCTTCGGCAGCGTCCGCGGGTCGACCGGCGCCGCGAAGCCCTCCCAGAGGACGCGCGCGTCCACCGGGACCCCGGCCACGGCGAGCCGCGCCACCGCCTCGAACAGGCTCGTCACGCCGTGCTTGCCCTTGCGGTCGAGCGCCACCGCGCGGTGCGGCCGGCCGCTCAGGATGTCGCCGACCAGGTTCGTCAGCACCGACCCCGGGCCGACCTCCACGAACGTGCGCACGCCGGCCGCGTACATCCGCTCGATCTGCTCCACGAACCGCACCGGCTCCGCGAGCTGGCGCGCCAGCCGGTCGCGCGCCCCGTCGCCGCCGCCCGGGTACGGCTCGACCTCCGCGTTGCTGTACACAGGCGCGGCCGGCGCCCCCACCTCGATCCCCGCCAGGAACTCGCGGAACGGCGCGCTCGCCTCCGCCACGAGCGGCGAGTGGAACGCCGCGGCCACGTCGAGGCGACGCGCCTGGATCCCGAGCTCCCCGAGCCGCCGCTCCGCCGCCTCGATCGCCGTGACCGAGCCCGACAGCACCACCTGCTTCGGCCCGTTGTGGTTCGCGACAACCACGTCGCCGAGCCCGAGCGCCCGCACCTCGTCGATCGCCCGCGGGACCGCGATCATCGCGCCCCGCTCCGACGACGCGGCCCCCATCAGCTCGCCCCGCCGCCGCGCCACGCGCAGGAGGTCCGCGGCCGACAGCGCGCCCGCCGCGTGCAGCGCGGCGATCTCGCCGAAGCTGTGGCCCGCGAACGCGTCGGCCCGCACCCCGAGCGCCGCGAGCAGCCCGAGGTGCGCGAGGCTCGTCGCGCCGATCGCGGGCTGCGCCCACCGCGTCTCGCGCAGCCGCGCCTCCTGCGCCCGGCGCTCCTCGTCCGAGAACACAGGCCGCGGGAACACCACCTCCTGCAGCGGCGCGTCCCCGATCGCCACGCCCGCCGCCGCGTCCCACGCCGCGCGCGCCGCGTCGAACGTCATCAGCACGTCGGCGCCCATCGCCACGTACTGGCTCCCCTGCCCCGGGAACAGGAACGCCACCTGCCCCGGCGCCTCGCCGCTCGCGCAGTGCACGAGCGGCGCCGCGAGCGCCTGCTCCGGCTTCGCCGCGAGGTGCGCCGCGACCTGCTCGAGCTTCCTCGCGAGATCCGCCTCGTCCGTCGCGCACAGCCCGAGCCGCGCCGGCCTCGACGCGTCGAACGAGAGCACCGACTCCCGCGCAAGGAAGCGCAGGATCTCGGGCGTCTCCGCCGCCTTCGCCATCGCGCGCGCGCGATCCGCGAGCGCCGCCGGCGTGTCCGCCGACAGGAGGACGAGCTCCGCCGGCGCGGACCGCACCCGCCACGCCCGCGGCGCCGGGCCCGTGTACTCCTCCAGCGCGACGTGGAAGTTCGAGCCGCCGAACCCGAACGAGCTCACCGACGCCCGCCGCGGGTGGTCGGAAGCGCGGATCCACGGCCGCGCCTCGGTGTTCAGATAGAAAGCGGTCTTTTCGATCTCGAGCTTCGGGTTCGGCTTGTCGACCTTGATGGTCGGCGGGAGCACCTTGTGGTGCAGCGCCATGATCGCCTTGAACAGCCCCGCCGCGCCGGCCGCCGCCTTGGTGTGGCCGATCTGCGACTTCACGCTGCCGAGCGCGCACCACTGCCTGTCGGCGCGCCCCGACTCGTCGAACATGACGCGCAGGCCCTCGAACTCGGCCGCGTCGCCGGCCTTCGTCCCGGTGCCGTGGGCCTCCATCAGCTCCACGGTCTCGGCGCCGTACCCCGCGGCCGCGTAGGTCCGGCGCAGCGCCTTCGCCTGCCCTTCCGGCACCGGCGCATACACGCTCTTGCTCCGGCCGTCCGAGGACGAGCCGATCCCGCGGATCACCGCGTACACCCGGTCCCCGTCGCGCTCGGCGTCGTCGAGCCGCTTGAGCGCCACCATGGCGATGCCCTCGCCGAGCAGCGTGCCGTCGGCCTTGTCGGAGAACGGGCGGCAGTCGCCCGACCGCGACAGGGCCGGCGTCTTGCTGAAGCACATGTACATGAAGGCGTCGTTCATCGTGTCGCAGCCGCCCGCGATCACGAGATCGGACTGGCCGAGCGCGAGCTCGTTCATCGCCATCGACATCGCCGACAGCGACGACGCGCACGCCGCGTCCGTCACGCAGTTCGTGCCGCCGAGGTCGAGCCGGTTCGCGATGCGCCCGGCCACGACGTTGCCGAGCAGGCCCGGGAAGCTCGACTCCTGCCACGGCACGTACTTGCCCGAGATCGCGTCGCAGGCGCGCGTCACCTCGTCCTCCGGATACCCGAGCTCCCGGAGCGCCCTCGACCAGACCGGCCGCTGGATCCGGCTCACCATCGAGGCGAGCAGCTCCTGCGCCGAGGTGACGCCGAGGATCACGCTCATCCGCTCGCGGTTCATCGACTCGAACTGCCCCTGCGCCGCGTCCTCGAGCACCCGCTTGGCCACGATCAGCGCGAGGAGCTGCGTCGTGTCCGTCGCCGGGACGATCGACGGCGGCACGCCCCACTCCAGCGGATCGAACGGCACGTTCTTCAGGAAGGCGCCGCGCTTCGCGTACGTCTTGTCGGGGGCGGACGGGTCGGGATCGTAGTAGTCCTCGACCAGCCAGTGCGTCTCCGGGACGTCGGTGATGAGGTCGGTTCCAGCCAGGATGTCGCGCCAGAAGCCGTGAGCGTCGAGCGAGCCGGGGAAGATGGCGCTCACGCCGACGACTGCGATGGGCGGAATACGGGAGGACGAAGGGTGCATGAAGGACCTCAGCAGATGATCAGGCGCTCAGGCGAGCGGGCGGGGAGTGAAGCTGAAGGCGGCGCTCGGCACGGGGACGCCGTACGTCCGTAGCTGCTGCGCGCGCGAGACGACGGCCGCGCCCTCGAGCAGGTTGCGCGCGACCTGGACGACGGAGCGGTTCTGCGGGTCCTCGAGGAACGACCCCTTGACCCAGCGGTTGAACGCGCCCATGGCGGGGCCACACCAGATCTGGTAATCGGCGCGGCGCTTCGGGTCCCCGGCGATAGCCCACTTGCTGGACATGCCGAGATACCAGCGGAAGATCAGCGCCATCTTGTGCTTCGGCTCGCGCGCGGCGCGCTCGAGCTCGGCGGGGTCGCGCTCCGCGAAGAACCGCTCGCAGCCCGACCACACCTCGTCGCACGACATCTGGAACATCTCTCGCTCGACGCGCGCCCGCACGTCGGCGGGCAGCGACTCGATGGAATCGTGGGCGACGTAGAGGTCGTAGAGCCGCTGCGCGCGGACGCCGAACATCGTGCCGCGCTTGAGCACCTGGACCTGCACGCCGAGCTCGAACATGTCGGCGGCCGGCGTCATGACGACATCCGGGAGGTCGGCCTGGGCGAGCATCTTCTTGCCGTCGTCGGACAGGCCCGACTCGACGCACGCCTGGTTGACCGAGCCGGTGAGCACGTAGGCGGCCCCGAGCGCGAACGCCGCGGCCACGGTGGACGGCGTGGAGAGGCCGCCGGCGGCGCCGATGCGGATCGGGCGCTGATAGCCGTGCTTCGCCGCGAGATCGTCCCGGACGCCGAGGATCACCGGGAACAGCGCCACGAGGGGCTGGTTGTCGGTGTGACCCCCGGAGTCGGCCTCCACGGTGATGTCCTCGGCGACCGGGAGGCTCCGCGCGAGCTCCGCCTCGTCGCGGGTGAGCCACCCGTTGCGAACGCAGGTGTCGAGGATCTCGGCGGGCGCCGGCGAGAGGAAGCGGGCGGCGACCTCCGGGCGCGAGATCTTCGCGAACAGGTGGTTCTTCCGGTCGATCCGGCCGTCGGGCAGGCGCCTGACACCGCTGTAGGCGAACCGCACGACCATCGGGTTCAGGCCCATGTAGGCGGCGGCCTCGGCCCGGCGGACACCCTTTCTCAGGTAGAGCTCCACTGTGTCGCTCTCCAGCCGCGGCTGGTTCGGAGCGTGGATGAGGTTGCAGCCCCAGGTGGGGCCCTCCGTGCCGAGCGCGGCGATGATCTCGTCGACCGCCTGCTCGATCCGGTGCAGCCCGAGGCCGGCGGCGCCGAAGAACCCCATCATCCCGGCCTTCGCCATGGCGATGGTGATCCGCGTGGTGTGGATACCGTTCGCCATCGCGCCGGCCACGTAGGGGAAGCGCAGGCCGTGGACCTCGAGGAAGGAGCGGTCTCCGAGCCACTCCGGGTACAGCGCGGGCAGCGTGCCGAGGAGCGGAAACGTGGGGACTCCATTCACCTGGTCGTCGCGGATGACCGCGCCGCCGCGGGACACGCCGACGCGCCCCTCCGGCGTCTCGCGCACCACGTGCACCGGCTCGCGCACGCAGGACACGGCCTCCCGCAGGTCGGCCGACGTGAACGCGGGGAGCCAAGGCCCGCTGCGCCAGATCCCGATGGGCTGGAGTCCGGCGCCGCGGAGTGCCTGCGGGTTCTCTACCATGCTGAGCTGCCTCCTAATGACAAGCTCGCGCTCTATAACATCCGTGGTGATCGCCGCGCGGTAATGGTTCGGTCATGGAGCCACGTGGATGGCCGATCTCGTTCGACCCCTGATCGCGTCATGAAAGCGCTTTCCTCGGCCTGCACGGGCGCGCGCCGTCGTGACGCGCTGCGCCTCTGTTTCGAAAAGATGGCGCGCGCCGTTCGCCGGACGCGGACGATGACAATTCAATTTTCCGCGTTCATTGGATCCGCGGACAGCGGGCCTCCGCGTCGATCACCGGGCGCCGGACAGCGCGGGAGCGCGCCGTTCGAGCACGGGAGATGGTAGCGGCGAGACGTCAGGAACGTGAAGAGAGAATTGGAACCACAGAGGCACAGAGGGCACAGAGGGGAGAGACAGATATATATAGAGGAGAAATCTTGTTCTCCTTGTCTCTTTCTCTACCTCTGTGCCCTCTGTGCCTCTGTGGTTCAAACTCTCTCATGAACCAGGGGAGAGCCGCGCGCCGCAGCGCTAGAGCGAATAGCCGCCGTCGCTGACCACGAGCGCGCCGGTCATGGTGGCCGACGCGTCCGAGAGCAGGAAGGCGATGATCCCGGCGATCTCGTCGGCGGTCGCGTAGCGGCCGAGCGGCGTCGCCATCGCGGCCATCTGGTCGAACGCGGCGCGCTCGCTCCCGGCGGTTGTCACGAGCGCCTGGAAGAAGGGCGTCTGGGTCCATATCGGCGTCTCGACCCCGCCGGGCAAGACGCCGTTCACGCGGATCCTGTCGGGCGCGCCTTCCTTCGCCGCCACGCGGACGAGCTGCGCCGCGCCCGCCTTGGAGGCCGCGTACGCGCCGATGCCAGGCTCGGCCTTGACCGCCGCGACAGAGGAGACGACGACCGCCGTCCCGCCCTGGCCCGCCTTCCGGAGGAGGCGAAGGCCCGCGCGGAGCGTCAGGAAGACGCCGTCGAGGTTCGCGGAGAGGACGCGCCGCCAGTCCTCGAAGGACGTCTCCGCGAGCGGCGCGCCGTGGGCGACGCCGGCGTTCGCGACGACATGGTCGAGCCTGCCGAAGCGGCGCTCGACGGCCTCCTCGAGCTCGGACCACGGGGGCTCGCTCCCCACGTCGCAGTCCCG
This sequence comes from Sorangium cellulosum, assembly GCF_001589285.1. Classification (GTDB taxonomy): domain Bacteria; phylum Myxococcota_A; class Polyangia; order Polyangiales; family Polyangiaceae; genus Sorangium; species Sorangium cellulosum_G. The sequence goes on from NZ_JEMA01000518.1 coordinate 5,764, forward strand.
CAGCAAGAGCTCCGGCCCGCGGAGCTCCTCGGCCAGGGCGTGGAGCGCCTCGCGGCTCCTGTCGACGAGGACCAGGCCGCCCACGCTCTGCGACAGCCTCCGCGCGGTCGCCGCGCCGATGCCCGACGCCGCCCCGGTGATGAGCGCGATTCGATCTGACATGCGCACGGCGCCCTACCACGGCGGCGCCGCTGCGGGAACGCGCGCCCGCAGGCGGTGACGGCCGGGCCGCCCACCGGGCGAGGCCGCGGAGGCCGCGCGCCGCCGCGCCCGCCTGCCGGCGCGCCGGCGACACGACCGCTCGTGCTCGGCGGCGTTCCTGCGCCGCGAAGCTTTGAGGTCGCTCGCGCCCGTCCTATGCTTGGCTGCGACTCGGACAATGCGACGTCTTTACCGGCTCTCCGACAAGATCAGCAAGCTCGTCCCGGCCAGTCGAACCCACGCCGCAAAGGCACGAACGTCCGGGGCAGCACGGCCAGCCGAGGCACAGGCGAGCACGGCCGCAGCGGCGGACGAACGGGGGCCGGCGCGGGAGGCGCGGGGCGGGCCGGAGCAGCAGCAGGCGGTGCTCAAATACGTCATCGCCAATGTCCCTCACGCCATCTTCTGGAAGGACCGCCAGGGTCGCTTCCTCGGAGGAAACCAGAACTTCCTCAACGACACGAATACGAAGGTCCTGGAGAACCTCGTCGGGAAGACCGACTTCGACGTGTGGGGCAGGCGCAACGACGTGGAGTTCTTCGTGAAGGTCGACCGGGAGGTCATGGAGCGCGGCACGCCGATGCTCGACATCGAGGAGCCGCTGCTCCGCCCGGACGGCCAGCGGCGGGTGCTGCTCACCAGCAAAGTACCCCTCCGCGACGAGCGCGGCGAGGTGACGGGGCTGCTCGGGATCTACGCCGACATCACCGAGCGCAAGCAGATGGAGATCGAGCTCCAGAAGGCCAAGGAGGCCGCGGACGCCGCCGCCCGCGCCAAGGGAGAGTTCCTCACGGTGATGAGCCACGAGCTCCGGACCCCGCTCTCGCTCATCCTCGGTCCGATCGACTCCCTCCTGTCGAGCTCGGACGAGCCGCTCTCGCCGCGGGTGCGCGCGGACCTGGAGCGCGTCCAGCGCAGCGGGCGGCGGCTCCGCCGGCTCGTCGACGACGTCCTCGATTACCAGAAGATCGAGGCCGGAAAGATGCAGATCCACCGGGAGGCCGTCGACGTCGGACAGCTCGTCGCGGACATGGTGGAAGAGGCGCGGCCCGCGGCGGAGCGCGGCGGGATCCAGCTCTCGATTCAGGTGGATCCCGCGCTGCAGACAGTCGCCCTCGACCGGCGCAAGTTCGAGAAGATCGCGCTCAACCTGCTGGGCAATGCGCTGAAGTTCACCCCGCCGGGAGGCCGCGTCGCTGTCGACGTGCGGGCGCTCGACGCGATGTTCGAGCTCTCCGTCGAGGACACCGGCCCAGGCATCCCGGCGGACAAGAGACACCTGCTCTTCCAGAAGTTTCAGCAGATCGACGCGTCGGCGACGCGCAAGCACGAGGGGACCGGGATCGGGCTGTCGCTGGTCAAGGAGCTCACGGAGCTGATGGGCGGCACGCCCGGCGTGGAGAGCGAGCCCGGGACCGGCTCCCGCTTCTTCGTGCGCCTCCCGCGCGCCGCAGAGGGCGCGGGCGCGACGAGGACCGCCGGCGCGCCGGGGCCGGCGGGAGCGCAGGAGGCGCCGGCGTCGCAGGACGCGCCGGCGTCGCACGAGCCGCGGGACGCGCTGAGGGCGCTGGGGTCGCCTGGCAGGTCGGCCTGCGCCGCGGAGCCGGCGCCGCGCGCGCGGGACGAGCGGCGCGCGGGCGAGCACCCCTCGTCCCGCGCGCGGGTGCTCGTGGTGGAGGACAACCCGGACATGGCCTCTTACCTGGAGAGCGTCCTGTCGCCCGAGCACGAGGTCACGCTGGCGGCGAACGGCCGGGAAGCGATCGAGTCGATCAGGGCGGCGCGGCCCGAGGTCGTCGTGTCGGACGTGATGATGCCGGAGATGGACGGCTTCGAGCTTGTCGGCCGGCTCAAGGGGGATCCGGAGCTCCGGGACATCCCGATCCTCCTGCTGACGGCGAGGGCAAGCCGGGGGGAGGCCGTGGTGGGGCTCGAGGTCGGCGCCGACGATTACGTGAGCAAGCCGTTCGACCCGCTGGAGCTCCGGGCGCGGGTGCGCGCGGCCGAGCGGCTGCACCGCGCCTACCTGGAGCTCGCCGCGAAGAACCGCGAGCTCGCGGCGGCGCTGGCGCGGCTCTCGGAGACGCAGGAGGAGCTGCTCCAGGCGGGCAAGATGGCGGCGATAGGGACGCTTGTCGCGGGGATGTCGCACGAGATGAACAACCCGGTCTCCGTCATCCTGATGAACGCCCAGCACCTCCTCAGGCGGCAGCGGAGGGGGCACGGCCTGCCTGACGAGGCGGCGCTCCTGAAGGTGCTCGCCACCATCGAGCGGCAGGCGAACCGCTGCTCGGAGCTCGTGACGGCGCTGCTCGAGTACGCGCGGGGCAAGCCGATCGGCCGGGAGCCGTGCGACGTGCGCGAGGCGCTCCGCCGCGCGGTCGACCTCTCCGCGCCGCGGGCGCGCGAGCGCCGGGTCCACCTCGAGGCGAGCAGCGCCGCCGCGCTGCCCGCGGTGCTCGTCAACACGTCGCAGCTCGACTCCGCCTTGCTCAACGTGATCGGCAACGCGCTCGACGCGAGCCCCCACGGCGGCACGGTCGTCGTCGGGGCTCGCCCGTTCCCGCACGGGGAGGTCCATGGCGTGGAGATCGACGTGCGCGACACCGGCTGCGGCATCCGCGCCGAGGACCTGAGCCGCATCTTCGAGCCGTTCTTCACGACGAAGCCGCCCGGACAGGGGACCGGACTCGGGCTGTCGCTGACGCACCGGTTCATCACGGAGCACCAGGGCAGCATCCGCGTCGAGAGCCAGCCCGGCGAGGGCACCACGGTGCGCATGTGGCTGCCCGCGATGCCGTCGGACGGGGCGAGCTGAGGACAGGAATTTCCTGTTGCAAAAATGAAATGAGCTACGTACCGTCGACGTCGGGAAGGCACCTTCGCGCGCCTGTCCTCGCTTCCTCCGGGAGCCCCGACGGCGCGCGTGGGGTTGGTTTTCCTTCGTGGGGGCGCGGATGACGTTCGCTCTTGGCTTCGACGGTTCCTTGCATCGGAGACGCTCCGCCGCGCCGCGCGCCTGATGCTGGACTCCGCCGCTGTCCACCCGCCGTCAACGCCTCACCGGGAGCGCGCCCGGCGCGGCGGCGTCCCTGTCGGCATCGGCGTCAAGCTCGCCGCGGCGACCGTGGCGGTCCTCACCAGCGTCACCATCCTTGTCGCCCATGAGGTGATCGAGAAGACACGAGATGATCTCGTGTCGGCCAAGGCGAACGCCGCGTCGATGATGGCCGATCTGCTCTCGGCGGCCCTCACTGCGCCGCTGGACTTCGGCGATCGGGACGCGGCGCAGAGCGACCTCGACGAGCTCCGCTCGAACCGCGCGCTCATCGGCGCCGTGGCCTGGGGCAGCGACCCCGAGCCCGTCGCCCGGGTCGGGCAGCCGCCGGAGGGCCTGTCGGCGTTCACCGCCCGCGGCGCCGAGAACCAGGTCCTCGAGCGCGAGATCCGCGTGGCGCGACCGGTCCTGCGCGACGACGGGCGGCGCCTCGGGACGGTCGTCCTCGTCCTGTCCCTCGAGCCCGAGAACGCAGCGTTCGCCGCGGCCCGCCGCGACATCCTCGAGTTCGCGGGGATCGTGGGCGCGATGACGGCCTTCCTGCTCCTCGGCTTCGCCCGGTGGCAGATCGTGCGCCCGCTCTCGAGGCTCGTCCACGCGGCGCGGCGCCTCGGCGAGGGCGACCGCACCGTCCGCGTGAACGTCGGCACGAACGACGAGCTCGGGCGGCTGGCCGACGTCTTCAACGCGATGAGCGCCGCCATCCTCGAGCGCGAGGGGAAGCTGGAGATGGCCACGAAGAGCCTCCGCGAGCTCTTCGACACGATGCGCGAGGCCATCGTGGCGTTCGGCCCCGACGGCCGCCTGGGCAGCGAGGTGTCGAGGCGAGCCCGGCAGATCTTCGGCGAGCGCGCCGAGGCGGGCCACCACGTCGCGGAGCTCCTCTACAGCGGCGGGCCGCTCTGCGTCGAGACCCAGGCGCTCCGGCAGTGGATCGACGCCGCGTTCGACGCCGAGATCGACGTCTTCCCGGAGATCGCCGAGCTCGCCCCGCGCGAGGCGTGGATCGAGCGAGCGCCGGGCGACCGCAGGTTCCTGCGGCTCGAGTTCTGCCCCGTCGTCTCCGGCCCGAAGATCGCGCGCATCATGCTGCTCGCGACCGACGAGACCGAGCTCCGGCGCCTCGAGGAGAGCGTCAAGACCAAGGACGAGGAGCACGCGCGCCAGATCGCCGCCATGCGCCGCCTGATCGCCGGCGGCGGCCAGGTCTTCGTCCGCTTCATCGAGGTCTCGCGCGAGCGCGTGGCCCGGTGCAGCGAGATCCTGCAGGGCGGCGACCGGCTGAGCCCCGCGGACATCGACGAGCTCCTCCAGCTCCTGCACACAATGAAGGGCGAGGCCCGCTCGTTCGACCTGGAGCGCCTCGCCGACGAGGTCATGACGCTCGAGGGCGAGCTCGCCGTCGTCCAGGCGCGCGCGCGCTCCGAGACCGGGATCTCCGTCGAGGGGTCGTCGGCGTCCTGGCGATCGCGGCTCAAGCGCGTCGCCGAGGAGCTCACGCGCGCGCAGGAGACGTTCGTCGACGCCTCGCCCGTCGGCCGGGTCATCCTCGACCAGATCACCGTCCGCCGCACCGACGTCGCGCGCCTCGGCGAGCTCATCGGCGGGCAGGGCGGCGAGGCCGCCGAGCTCGTGCGCCGCCTCGGCGCCCGGCCGTTCGGCGAGGTGCTCGCGTCGCTGGCCGAGCGCGTCCCCCGCTGGGCCGAGCAGGAGAGCAAGCGCGCGTGCCTCGAGGTCGACGGCCGCGAGATCCCGATCCCGCCCGACCTCGCCCGCGTGCTCCCGGGCGTGCTCATCCACCTCGTCCGGAACGCGATCGCGCACGGCGTCGAGCGCCCCGACGCGCGCGTCCGCCTGGGCAAGCCCGAGATCGGCGTGATCCGCGCCACCTGCATCGAGGATCAGCCGCTGCCCACGATCGTCGTCGAGGACGACGGCCAGGGCATCGACTTCGACGCCCTCGCGGCGAGCGCCGGCGTCGACCCCTCAGATCTCCGCGAGACGCGCGAGCTCCTCTTCGCCCCCGGCGTGAGCACGAAGGGCGACGTGAGCGACCTGGCCGGCCGCGGCGTCGGCCTGTCCGCGGTCCGGGCCGACCTCCTCTCGGTCGGCTGGCTCATCGAGGTGGACGCGTCGCGCCGGACGGGGACGGCGTTCGTGATCCGACCCCGCACGCAGGCTGTCCCTCGCCGCAACGGAGAATGAAGCGATGTCGCAAGCCGGACGCATCCTGGTCGTTGATGACAGCGAGATCGTGCTGATGCGGATCCACGTCGAGCTGTCGAGCGCAGGCTACGACGTGGTGACGACAACGCAGCTCGTGGGCACGGCCCGCCACCTGCGCGGCTGCGATCTTGTCATCATCGACTTCTTCATGCCCGGCCTGGACGGCGGCGCCGTCCTGCGCTCGCTCAAGTCCGCGCTGCCGGCGGGCGAGCGGCCGCCGCTCTTCTATCTCTACACCACGGACGCCGCGGCCGGCGCGCGCTACGCGGAGCTCGGGTTCGACGGCGTCTTCGGCAGGAAAGGCGATCTCCTCGCGCTCACGCCGCAGGTGCAGGCGGCGCTCCGCATCCGCAAGCTCTCCGGGCTGTCGCGCGGCAAGGATCGCAAGGCGTGACGCTCCTCCGGCGATCGTTCCTGCTCGGCCTCGCCGCCGCGGCCGCGAGCGCGCCGCGGCGCGCCCGGGCGGAGCCCGCCACCGCGCCCTTCGCGGTGCAGGCCGAGATCGTCGCGCGCCTCCTGCCGTACGACCGCGGCTTCCCGGACAAGGCGAGGAATCAGGTCGCCTTTCTGCTGCTCTCGAAGGCCGGAGACGCGGACTCGGCGAGCGCCGCGCAGCAGATGAAGAAGGCGCTGCTCGACGTCGGCAACGTGCGCGACAGGCCGATCCACGTGGACAGGGCCGACTACACGACGCCGGCCGAGCTGGCCGCGGCGTGCCGCGCGCGCCAGATCAACGTCGTCTATGTCTCTTCCGGCCTGGTGAGGGAGGTCGCCGCGATGCGCGGCGCGCTCGCCAACAGCGGCGTCCTGACCGTCGCGGCCGTGGAGACGTACGTGCCGCTCGGCGTCGTGCTCGGCGTCGACGTCGCGAACGGCAAGCCGCGCATGAGCATCAACCTCGCGCAGGCCCGCTCCCAGGGGATCGATTTCCCGTCTTCTATCCTCAGACTGGCAAGGATCTATTGACGTGAGCTCGGCTCGTTTGGCACTGCTCTGCGCCGCGTCGCTCGCCTGGACGTCCGCCGCCCCGCGCGAGGCGCGCGCCGACGATGTCGGCTCGCTCCTCGAGATCCTCGAGGAGAACGTCGTCTCCGGCGCCTCTCGCGCCGCGGAGCGCGCGAGCGACGCGCCCGCCATGTCGTCGGTGATCACCGGCGCTCAGCTCGAGCTCTTCGGGCTGCGGCACCTCGGCGAGGCCCTCAACTTCCTCGCCAACGGCGCCTTCGCGCACACCCGCATGTCGGTCCCGGAGGTCGGCGCGCGCGGGGTCGCGCTGACCCGCGACGCGAACAGCCACGTGCTGGTCGTGCTCGACGGGATGGTCGTGAACGAGCAGGGCGGCGGGGCCGTCTTCCTGCACGACATCCCGATCGACGTCGTCGACCATATCGAGGTGATCCTCGGCCCGGGCTCCGTGCTCTACGGGGCGCAGGCGATGCTGGGGGTCATCAACGTCGTCACGAAGAAGGCCGCGGATCACCGCGGCCTCCACGCCGCCGTGATGCTCGGGGCGTCGCCGCCGCTCGACGCGTCGGGGGACATCAGGACCCCGATGGCCCATGGCGTCGGGCACGACAGCGCGCTGTCGCTGAGCTTCGGGCGCAGCTTCATGCTGCGCGGGGAGCCCGCCGGCGTGATCGCGGCGCTCGAGGTCGACGATTTCAAGGGGCCCCACGTCCGCTTCCCGAAGCAGCCGCTCCCGAGGGAGGCGGACGGCAGGTCGTTCATGGACCTCGGCCCGCACGCCGAGCCGGGCTATTGGGGCGGCCCGGTGGAAGAGCAGTGGTTCCGGCGCAAGGCAGGGGCCTACCTGCGCGTCGACGTCGGCGACCTGAGCGCCACCGCGCAGGCGACGCGCTCGGCGTGGGCAGCGCCGTACATGGACCTCTACGAGAACCGCGTCGGGGCCTATGACGACGCGCGCAACGACAACACGCAGTCGCTCATCCTGAGCAGCGTGCGCTCCCGCGCCCGCCTGAGCGAGCGGCTCGAGGGCGTGGCGCGAGGCTACTTCGGGTACAGCCGCGTCCTGCGCTCGCGCTACGTGGTGGGCCACGACCCGCTCGTGCCGGGCGTGCCGCTCGGGGTCCTCTCCCCCGAGCAATGCCCGCGCGGCCCCTCGGGGCCCTGCCGGAAGGAGGCGCTGTTCCTCTCGCGCTGGGTCGGGCTGGAGCTCCAGGGGCTGTATGACTGGCTGGGCGACGGCGCGTTCTCGACCATGGTGGGCGTCGACGGGCGGCTGCGCACGTCGGCCTATGAGTTCGTCACGTTCGACGACCTCACGGGCAAGAGCTATGGCTCCGACCCGGGGCTCACGCACTGGCACGGCGGCGGACACCGCCTCAAGGACGAGGCCGCGCTGGGGGCCTACGTGCAGCAGACGCTCCGCCCGCTGCGGCCCCTGTCGATCAACGCGGGGATCCGGGTGGACCTCGACTCGCGCATCCCGCTCGATTACGCGGCGAGCGCGATCTCGCCGCGCGCCGCGCTGATCGCCACGCCGGACGAGCGCGTCTCGCTGAAGCTCATCTATTCGAGCGCGTTCCGCGCGCCCAGCTTCGTCGAGCTCTACACGGTCACCGGCAGGCTGCTGCCGAACCCGGACGGCCTCAAGCCGGAGAAGGTCTCCTCGCTGGAGGCCGTCTCGTCGTTCCGCAGCGGCGCGCACGCCTTCACCATCGGCGGCTTCCACTCGGACTGGCGGGACGTCATCGAGCTGCAGATCGTGAAGGCCCAGGCGCCGAGCGTCTCGAAGTACAACAACGTCCCCGGCATCAAGAACTACGGGGCGAACCTGGCCTATGAGACGAGCTTCCTCGACCGGAAGCTGCGCCTCGGCCTGAACTCGACGTTCGCCCTGACGCGCCGCCGCATGTCGGAGCAGCAGATCGCGAGGAACGCGCGGTTCGGCACCGGCGACGAGGTCCCGATCACCGTCGCGCCGCAGGTGTACGGCAACGCGCGCGTCTCGTACGAGCACGCGCGAGGCGCCGTGTCCCTGGCCGCCGCGTACATGGGCCGGCGGATCGCCGATCAGGCGTACTATGGCGGGGATCCGTCGAACATCGCGCCGCGCCCCGAGGTGCCGCCGCAGCTCCAGCTCCGCGCGGCGCTGACCGGCGCGTTCCCCGGGGTGAAGGGCGCCGGGTACACGCTCGGCGGGCAGTACGCGTTCTCGCCCCATGAGCCCTATGTCGTCGGGCCCAACCAGGGGCTGCCGCGCTATCTCGTGGAGAGCGGCCCGACAGCGGACTTCGCGCTGGCGAACCGGCTCACGCTATTTGCCGGGATCGCGCTTCACCTGGACGACGAGCCGGCAGGCGGCCAGGACGAGGCGGCCGAGCCTCCTCCTGGCGCGACGGTCGGGCGCGCCGCGCTCGGAGCTGAACCGTGAAACGTACACTCCTCCCCTCGCTCCTCGTCGGCCTGTCGGCCGCCTCCGGCCTCATCGCCTGGGGCTGTATCGAGGTCGGCCACCCCATCGAGGTGGGCTGCGTCGAGTACGACACCCCGAACTGCCGCGAACAGGGCGGCGCGACCACCTCGTCACGCGCGAGCGGCAGCACGTCGACCGGCGGAGGCGGCGGCGCCGCTGGGCCGGACGCGGGCGGGGCAGGCGGTGACGGCGGTGACGGCGGTGACGGCGGAGACAGCGGTGGCGGCGGGGCAGGCGGTCACGTGAGCGACAGCGGTGATGGCGGTCACAACAGAGATGGCGGTGACGGCGGTGACGGCGGCCCCCGGATGTGAGGGTGAGCGGACCACGACCGCCGATGTTGACAGCCGACTTCACCTCACATAATTGTAACATTGAATCTGAACTGCATCCTCGCGTGCCAGTCTCGGAGGGGGGTTCATGGGCTACCGGAGCGTCGCCGAGGGTGTTCTCATGCCGACCAGCATGCTTGCCTGGCGGGAGGACAGCGACATGACGAGCGATCTCATGAGCGTGGCTCGCATGACCCGCGCGGGGTCCAGCGCACCCCGCGGCGCCGGCCAGGCCCGCGGAACAACCTTGTCGAAGCGCCTGATGCCCTGACCTGACCGGGAAGTCTGGAAGGTAGTCCTGCGATGACGGAGACCAAGGCCAGCCAGGCGCAGGAACCGATGAGCGCGCGAGCCCAGCGCATGCTCGACGCGGTGCCGGCGATCGTGTGTGTGATCGACATCAAGGCAGCGCGGATCACGGCGCACAACGCTGCGCTGGCCCGCGCGGCCGGGTGCTCGGCCGGGGAGCTGTCGGCGCGCGGCGTCGAGGCGCTCTCGGGCTGCATCCACGCTGACGACCTCGACGGCCTGGCTGCGCGCGCGGCGAGCCTCGAGTCGGCGCGGGACGGCGAGGTCGTCGAGGGCGAGCTGAGGGCGCGAGGGCGCGAGGGCGACGAGCGGCGCTTCGCGGCGCGCGCGGAGGTCTTCTCCCGGGGCGAGGACGGCGCCGCGCGCGAGGTGATCATCTGCGCCGAGGACGTGACCGAGCGGCGGCGCGCCGAGCAGCGCCTCGGGAGCCACGCGCTGCTCGCGGAGGTCTGCGACCGCGCGCCGGTCCTCCTGTACGCAAAGGATGGAGACGGCGCGTTCCTCCTGGCGAGCCGCTCGCTGGAGGAGCGCGCCGGCGCCGGGCCGGGCGGCCTGATCGGCAAGACCGACAGGGATGTCCATCCGCCGGAGGTCGCGGCCATCTACAAGGACATCGAGGACCTCGTGCGCAGCAGCGGCGCCCCGTTCGAGGCCGAGGAGACCGATCCGCGCGCCGAGGGCGAGAAGACCTTCTATTCGGTGAAGTTCCCGGTCCGGGGAGAGGGCGTCCCGGAGGGCTCGGTCGCAGGGATCTCCGTCGATATAACGCGCGTCAAGGCGGCGGAGCGCGAGCGGGAGGCGGCGCGGGACCAGCTCATCGCGGCGCAGCAGGACACGATCCGGGAGCTCGTGACGCCGCTCTTGCCGATCGCCGAGGGGGTGCTCGTCATGCCGCTCATCGGCTTCTTCGACAGCGCGCGGGCGAGCCGCATCATCGAGACGTTGCTCGAGGGCGTCGCGCGGCACGCGACCCGGATCGCGATCCTCGACGTCACCGGGGTCAAGGCGGTGGACGCGCACGTCGCGGAGATGCTGGTGCAGGCCGCGCGCGCGGCGGGGCTGCTCGGGGCCAGGGTCGTGCTCACCGGCATCCAGCCGTCGATCGCGCAGACGATGATCGAGCTCGGCGTCGACCTGCGAGGCCTGATCACGTCCGGGACCCTGCAGAGCGGCATCGCGTATGCGGTCCCGGTCGGGCAAGCTCGAGAGGGAGTCGATCCGCGGCACCTGCACCGCGAATGACGGCAATCTCGGCCACGCGCTGCCACGCGCTGGCCGGGGAGGCCGGCGCCCGCCCCGCCGCCCTGCTCCGCGGCGGGGACAGCCGCGCCCCGGGGGCGGGTGCTGGCTCCGTATCGAGTGTGCTGCTGGTTTCTCTGACAATCGAACGCGTCAATCCACACGGTAAAGGAGGGGAATCATGGTCCATCGCGCCATCTTCGGTGGCATCCTTTTGTCGACCGGCATGCTCGCCTGCAGCGAGGGCGACGCCACGACGGGAGCCCCGGTGACGATCGCCTACATCACGCACAGCGAGTGCAACCGGTTCGGCGATCTGGGCCGCGCTGGCGCCAGGCAGGCGAGCACGGAGCTGTCGAGCACGAGCACGCGGCCGGTCGAGGTGATGGTCATGGATCCCAAGTGTCCAGAGCTCGAGGACGACGGCGACCCGAAGGATCCCGACGATCCCTGCTACTTCTCCCGGCCGCAGATGGAGGTGATCCAGCAGGTCATCGACATGAAAGCGGACGCGATGGTCGTCGATGTCTTCGACGGGGTCTGCGAGAACGACATCATCAACCGGGCGGTGGACAGCGGCATGAAGGTCGTCACGTATGGCGGCGACGCGCCGACCAGCAAGCGCCACACCTACTACGGAATGGACAACAAGGCCGCTGCCGCGTTCCTCATGGACGCCCTGGCGACCATCAACGGGAAGACCGGCAAGATCGCCTTCCAGACGATGATGGAGGAGGACGGCGACGGCGGCTACACGCCCACCGCCGCGGGGACGTTCATCGATCGATCCGCCGGGTTCTCCGAGGCGCTGGCGAGATACCCGGACATGACGAGCGTCGCGAGCCTCCCCTGCCTCTGCTGCGACTACAAGGACCCGTTCTGCACGGGGCAAGCGCAGAAGGCGCTGGAGGACGACCCGGAGATCGTGGGATTCTTCTTCTCCTACAGCAAGCTCCTCGGCGAGCCGGACCTCGAGGTCAACGCGCCGCTGCTCGCCGAGCGCGCGGCGGCGAAGACAATTCACTCGGTGGCCTTCGATACGCTGCCCGAGTACATGGATCGAATGCGCGCCGGATACGTGGACGTGCTGCTCGGCCAGAAGCTGTTCGGCTGGGGTTACGACACAGTGCTGCTCGCGTACGACCTGGTCACAACCAACCGGCAGGTGAGCCCTTTCACCGATGCTGGCTGGTATGTCGTGTGTCCGAACAACCTGGACGAGTTCGAGCGCAACACGCAGGCGATGGACTACCGTACGCAGCTCTCGGAGTGCACCCTGCTCCCCTGATCCCGGGGTGCCCGGCGCGGCCGCCGCTCGCGGCGATCAAAGGCACGTACAGAGCGGATCCCCCGCGACGCACGCGCAGCCCACCTCGGCGCCCGGGGCGCCGTCCCCGCGGCGGGGCTCCGCCCCCTGCGGGGCAGCCTCGGCGGCTTGCTCCAGCGCCTCTTCGGGGGTCCCCGGCGCCTCGCCGCGCGCGGGCGGCTCCTCCGCCGCGGGCGCCGGCGCCTCGCCGAACGCGGGCGGGCGGGCGACGCTCATCCCGGTCCGTCCGGCGGGGCCTGGCTGCGCTGCGGCCGGCGGCGGCATGAGGCTGCCCACGTAGCTGCCGACATCCGGCGCGATCGCGCCGGGCGGCGGGGCGATGCCGCCCATGACGACCGTCGAGGGGGCGAGCGCCGTGCCGACGGCGAGCAGGCTGCCTCCCACGGCCGCGACGGTGAGATTGCGGATCCGGCGCCGGCTCACCCCCACCGGGCAGTCGGCCGTGAGCACCGTCCCGTCGGCGCGCTGGTAGAGCCGCACGCAGAGGTCGCCCGCGGACGCGCGGACGAGCCGCTCCGCCTCGTCGCGCGGCATCGCCGACAGGTTGTACACGCTCTTCTCGCAGGTGCGGCAGAAGCGCACCCTGTCGTCGCCGGCCATCTCGTCCCAGTGGGCGGGGCACGGGCTCGCGACGCGGAGGCTGTCGAGCAGCGGCAGGCCCCGGCGCGCCGAGAGGCCGTCGAGCCGCTCGCGCACGGTCGCGAGCTCCTCCTCGAGGCGCCGCTGGGTCTGCTCCAGGGCCGAGAGCTCCCTCACCCTCTCCTTGACGGCCGCGAGCTCCTCGGCGAGCTGGGCGCGGCGAGCGTTGAGGGCATCGACGTCATCTCGGTAGGGGGTGGTCATGGCGGCTTGGACGGCGGGGGCGGCGAAGGTTTTGCTCGAGGCCGGCCGCCCGGCGGCAAGGAGCGCGGGAGTCTGTCCGTCTGCCAAGCCTACCCCGACGCGCCCCTCGGGTCACCCCGGGCGAGCGAGGCCGACGGCGGCGCTACACCGAGCTGTCGGCGCGGAAGGATCCGACCGCGCTTGTCGCCGTGCGCGCCTCGCCGCCCGCGTCGACCGTATGGACGTCCCCCTGCCGTGGTAGCTTGTCCGCATGACCAGCGCGACAGTGACGCTGCTCGGCGCGGCCGAGGTGTCGCGTCCCCCGGCGTGGCGGGCTCGCCTCGTCGAGTTCCTGCTGGTGGGGGGCGCGACGCTCGCGCTCTTCCCCCTCGCGTGGCTCCTGCGCAGGGCCGTCGGGCTCGATCCCGCGGAGCTCGCGGTCGGCTTCTTGACGTTCCACGCGGCGTCCCTGATCAACGACCCGCACTTCGCGGTGACCTACCTGCTGTTTTACAAGGACGCGCGGCGCCGCGCGCTCGGCGGCGAGCTCGCCCCCGTGCAGCGCGCTCGCTACATCGCGGCCGGGCTCCTGGTGCCCCTCGCGCTGTTCGCGTGGGCGATCGCAGCGCTGGCGACCGGCTCCGCGCGGACCCTGGGCTTCATGATCCAGCTCATGTTCTTCCTGGTGGGCTGGCATTACGTGAAGCAGGGCTTCGGCATCCTGACGGTGCTCTCGGCGCGACGTGGATACCGCTTCAGCCCGACCGAGCGCCGGGCGGTCCTGGCACACTGCTTCGCGGGCTGGGCGTATGCGTGGGCGAGCCCCGCCGATCCGGGCCGTGAGGTCGCGGAGAAGGGCGTTGTCTACACGTCGCTCGCGCACCCGCCGGGGCTCGAGCTCGCCACCGGGATCGCCTTCGGCGCGAGCGCGCTCGCGCTGCTCTGGGTGCTCGCGCGCAGGTGGCGCGCGGAGCGGCGGCTACCCCCGCTCGAGCCGCTGGCAGGGTTCCTCATCACGGTCTGGCTCTGGACTGTGTACTCGAGCCTCGACCGGCTCATGGTGTACATGATCCCGGCCCTGCACTCCGTGCAGTATCTGTATTTCGTCTGGCTCCTGAAGCGGAACGAGGCGCGCGAGGCCGAGGGCCCGCCGTCGTTCGGCAAGCCGACAGCGCTGCGCCTCGGGGTGCTGGCGGCGTCCGCCGTCGCGCTCGGCTGGATCGTCTTCCGCGGCGCGCCCGCGTTCCTCGACACAGCGCTGGTGCTGGGCGCGAGCGCGGGAGAGACGACGGCCGGCCTGGGCGAAACACCGTATTTCGCCGCCATCTACGTATTCGTGAACATCCACCATTACTTCATGGACAGCGTGATCTGGCGCCGCGACAACCCGGACACGCGGTATCTGCTGCACACGAGTTGATCCGGACGGCGCGCGCGCCCGCGCGGCGCTCGGCCCGAGCGCCCCCGGCCCGGGCCGCGTCACGCCCGCCTGGCCACCATCGCCCTCGCCGCGCGGGCAGCGAGCCAGCCGACCGCGGCCGCGCCGCCGAGCGCAGCGGTCGCGGCCAGGGAGACCCGGACCAGCGCCGCTGTGTCCTTCTCCGGCCGGTGATCGGGCAAATAGGGGCGGACAGCGCGCGGCAGCACCCACGACTCGCTCCCCGGGCCCTCGCCGCCGAACGCGCGCACCACGCGGGCAAGGCGGGATCTGGGCCTCGTGCGGCTCTGCACCCACGGGACGAACCGGAGCATGGGCACGTGGCCTGGGGCCTGCCGCTCCATCCAGGCGACGACGCGCTGGAGCTCGGCGGCGGTCGCTGCAGCGCTGCCGTCGCCTTCGAGGCGACGCCACTCGTTGTGCCCGGGCAGGAGCCACGCGAAGCGGAGATGGCCCGCCTCCGCCAGCGCGGCCAGGCGGCGCACGGAGCGGCTCTGGCGCTCCCAGTCGTCCCAGCACTGGAGCCGGAACGCCGCGATATGGCCGAGCCTCCGCGAGTACGCGAGGTGATCGCCCGTGAACAGGAAGCGGCCCCGGTACAGCAGGCACATCGAGCCCGCGGTGTGGCCGGGCTGCGAGAGCACGGCGAGCTCGGCGCCGGCGAGCTCGCCGTCGGCCAGCGGGGCGCCCTCCAGCGTCATGGGCTCGGGGCGATCGGGGAGCTGGATCTCCACGTCGCCCGTGGACGCGCGGTACGCGCCGCCCCGCAGCGTCACGTCGGCCGCGCCGAGGATGCGGCGGCAGCCGGGGAAGCGCGCCGCGAACTCGGCGTGGTGCTCGGTGTGATCACGGTGCGTGAGGAAGATCCACCGCACGCCGCCGTGCTCCTCGAGGAAGCGAAAGATGGCGTCGCTCGGCTCCGGCAGGTCGACGAGCACGCCGCCGCCGGGGCGCTCGATGAAGTAGGTCGTGGCGCCGATGTTGTCGGCCGAGGGGTGGCCGAGCGCCCAGACCTCGTCCTCGATGCGGCGCGGCCAGGTGCGAAAGGGCGCGCCGAGCGCGCCGGGGCGCACCCGCCCCGGGGACGTCTTCAGGCGCAGCGCGTGGACCGGACAGGCGGCGACCGCCGAGCGCGCCGCCTCGAGATCGGCCAGGCTCCGCGGCTGCCGCAGGACGCCCGTGAACGCCCCCTCGTCGTACGTGCCCTCCAGCACGGCGGGCGCGCGGCGCTGGACGTCGCCGCCGTCGTCGCCGTCCATGCGCGCCCAGTGGGCCGGAGAGACCTCGCCCAGGAGCTCGGGCGCGAAGTTCCTGCAAACACCTGCGCCGCAGCAGGCGCGCGTGACGTGAAGTTTACCCCAGTCGCCCTCATCGACGCTGTCTCTCCCGCTGTCGTTCGACGCATGGTCCATAGGAGCGCGCACACTACCACGCTGCCCGCGAGCAGGCATGTGCGCTCAGCCTCGGAGTGACGGGCACATCAATGCACCGATGAGCGCGTCCGCCAGCTCAGGCGAGCTGGCCCGCGACCTCATCCGTCCAGACGCGGAACCCCTTCAGCGTGTTCGGGCCGAAGGTCGTCGAGATCGCCACGTCGGCGGCGTCGCGCCCGCGCGCGATCAGCACGCGCCCGATGCGAGGCACGTTGTTGCGCGCGTCGAACGTGTGCCACTCCCCGCCGAGATAGGCCTCGAACCAGCCGGAGAAGTCCATGGGCCCGTGGGGAGGAGGCACGCCGATGTCGCCCAGGTAGCCGGTGCAGTAGCGCGCCGGGATGTTCATGCAGCGGCAGAGCGCGATCGCGAGGTGCGCGTAGTCCCGGCAGACGCCCTTCCGTTCATTGAACACCTCCCACGCCGTCTTGGTGGGGCTCGCGAACTCGTAGCCGAACGCGATGTGCCGGTGGACGAAGTCACAGATGGCCTGCACGCGCCCCCAGCCGGTGGCAGCCTGGCCGAACAGGCCCCACGCCGCCTCCGACAGGCGATCCGTCTCGCAGTACCGGCTGCCCAGCAAGAACACCAGCGTCTCTTCCGGCAGCGCGTCGACGGCGTGCTGCTCGGCCGACACAACGACGCGGTCCGGCGCGCCTGTGTCGTTCACCACCGCGTCGGCGGAGATCTTCAGCTCGCCGGCCGGCGCGACGATGCGGCTGCACCAGTTGCCAAAGGCATCCCGGTAGGACCGGGCCGGGATCGGCGGGCTGGTGAGCATGTGATCCGGCCGCACCAGATCCGATACGCGCGAGTAGTGGATGCTCAGCGTCAGGATGACCGGCGTGGGCTGTGGGAATTCGTAGAGCAGCTCGTAACCTACGCGGATCTGCATGCGGACACCTCGGGATGGTTGCGCGGCGCGAGTCACGAGCACGCACCGCGCGCCAGCCGAGCGACGCCGCTGAAGACACCTGAACCGCGAGCGCGAGAGCATCTCCAGCGCACGCTCGAACGGTTTAGCGGCCATCCTGCGCGCAGCGCGCGAGTATGTCAAGAACGATCGGGCGCCGGCCGCGGTTAACCTCTCGATCGACCGATCCTGCGCCTGCGCCTGCGCTATTGTTTCGGGTCGATGAACTCGCCCGTTGCTGACTCGGCGCATGGACGGAATCGCGCGGCGTGAGGACGTATTCGCGCGCCACGCGCGGATCCGGGCCTGTCGACGTGTGACGATGCGCTGACCACACATCGGCCCAACATCCATGTACAAGCGAGCCATGGAACTCGTCGCTATCCTGATCGCCCACTCCACACTGTCGGTCTTTTTTCAGACCTTCTTCCTGCACCGGTACGCGTCGCATCGGATGTTCACGATGTCGAAGCGCTGGGAACGGACCTTCCATCTCCTCACCTACCTCACGCAGGGCTCCTCGTACCTTGTGCCCCGGGCATACGCGATCTTGCACCGCATGCACCACGCCTACAGCGACACGCCGAAGGACCCGCACTCGCCGCGGTACTACTCGAACGTCGCCACGATGATGAGGGACACCGCGAAGCGCTACGACGCCATCTGCGACGGCACCGCGGAGATCGAGCCGCGCTTCCTCGGCGGCTATCCCGAGTGGCCCACGCTCGATCGCATCGGCAACTCGTGGGCGAGCCGCCTCGCCTGGGGCACGGGCTACGCGCTCTTCTACATCGCCTTCGCCACGCAATGGTGGCAGTTCCTCTTCGTCCCGCTCCACTGGACCATGGGCCCGCTCCACGGCGCCATCGTGAACTGGTGCGGCCACCGCTACGGTTACCGCAACTTCAACAGCGACGACGACTCGCGCAACACGCTGGCCCTCGACGTCGTGACGCTCGGCGAGCTCTTCCAGAACAACCACCACAAGTACGCGCAGAGCCCCAACTTCGCGGTCCGTCGGTTCGAGATCGACCCGGCGTACCAGGTCATCCGCGTGTTCGCCTGGGCAGGCATCCTCAAGATGCCCGAGAGGCGCCAGGTCGCCCGCCTGGACACCGGGGCCGCAGGCGTCGAGGGCTGAGCGACCCTCCCCGGAAGAACCATTTTCCCTGCTGCCCGAGCGGCAACCTCGACCAGGATCGCCGCGCCGGCGAGCGTCGGAGAAATCAGCGCGCGCTTTACCGATAAGCGTGGTGCCGCGGCGCCTGTTTCTGCTATACACCTGCACACACGCAGAGAAGTTGTTGGCGTTGCCGCCTGGACCATCGACCAGGGACGGCAAGCACGGCCGTCGCTCGACGTTCGAGGCAACTCATGCACAGCCCTGGGACGCACGCGCCACGCGTGCCTTCCCGCCTCGGGAGAACGTCGAGATGATCCATGCGTCCACGCCTACCACCCTCGCCGCGCCGGGGGGCGCCGTGCCGGGTGAAGGCCTTGCCTCGGGCGCGCCGCCGCGCACCGAGCGGATGCCGACCGACCTGCGCGCGCTGGCGCTCTGCCTCGCGGGCCCCTTCGCTGGCCTCTCCGAGGGAGCGCGGCGCTGCCTGGCCCTTCACTGCGACGGGTTCGCCGAGCTGATCCAGGCCCAGGGAGCGGTCGCCGAGGCCGGCGACGACGTGCGCTCGTGGCCTCACTTCCTGCTGAGCGCGCTGTTCGCGCTCCGCTCCGCCGAGGACGCGTCGCCGCTCTCGGCGCAGGACGAGGCGTGGATGGTCGCGGAGGTCGAGGCTGATTTCGGGGAGGCGCTCGCGCGGTTCGAGGCACGGACGGGGAGGCCGCCCTCGCTGATCCCGCCGCGCCCCATGCTTCCGCTCCAGCAGCTCGCGCCCTGAGCGCAGAGAGGGTTCGATCATGAAAGAGTCGATGTCGCGGGTGGTGGACGGCGTGGAGCAGAGGCTCTGCTGGCGCTTCCAGGTGCACGGGAGGAGCGATGTCGTGTACGAGCCCGCGCTCAACCTGCGCGGCCCGTTCGATCGCGACAGGCAGCGCCACCTCAGGTCGGGCGAGACGTTCCAGCGGCTGGATCGCTCGGGCTCTCCCCGGAAGTACGGTGGCCTCGTCTGGCAGCCGACGAGCGCGATCGCCGTCTCCGGCCGATAGAGCCACCCCACCGGCGCCCGGCAGCCGCGAGGCCGCCCCCCCCCGGAGAGACACACGTCATTCGAGCCGCAAGAAACGGCCACCAACGGAGTTGTATATCATCGCCATGTCCATCCCCCAGAAGCCAGTCGCCTCCGCCCTGCTGCTCGCCACCGCGGCCCTCCTCACTTTTCGCGCCACGTCGCGCGACCGGAGCGGCTCGACGCTCGGCGTGCTCATCGACGCGGCCGGCTCTCCGCAGCACCTCGTGATCGAATCGGCCGGCGAGGACGGCACCTGGACGCTGGCCAGCGCGCTTCCCACCGGCCGCGCCTCCTATCTCCTGTACGAGAGCGCCGCCAACGTGCTGCGCGGCGGAAACCTGAGCGATGACGGGAGCATCTCCTTCCATGGAGCGCTGTACTCGATCGAGTCGTCGCTCGACGGAAGCACCCGCACGGCCAAGGTGAGCGGCAGCGTCTGAGCGGTCGCCGGATCGATCGCCCTCACCTCGACGGCGCGACCGGGCAGAGCCCGGTGAATACTCTCCCTGCAATCCTACATCCCAGCTCGGCCGCCCTGGCCGCGCGCTTCGGGTGCGCTCGCGCGCGAAGCCATCGTTCCACGAGCACGCCGGCGCCTGGTTCTGGTGGGGTCAGCCCTGCGGAACTGCGGGGCCCTGCTCGGCGATGAACAGGCCGTCACCGGCCCCGACGCGTACCGCGCCTTCGCCGAGGCGGTCCGGAGCGAGCCGGGGATGGAGAGCGTGATCTTCGCCTGCTCGACCGACAAGCTGCGGAAGCCGAGCGACAGCGAGGTGACGCCCGCCGAGGCGAACGTCAGGGCCCCTGAGAGCCTCTCTCGCGACATGCTCCGAGCGCGCCTCGTCGAGAGCTCACCGGGCTCGACGCCGCGTACGTGAGCCCCCGCGGCAGGCGATGATGGCCAGCGTCATCGCGGACATCGGCGAGGCGAAGGGCAAGCCCCACGCGCTCACCTAGACAGGCACCTAACCGGCTGCACCTCGTCCACCGCGTCAGCAAGCTCGCTGCGCGGGATCCGCTCACGCTCTACCCGGCGGAGCGCGTGAGCCGGTGGCACGACACGCTGTTCGATCAGCGCCTGAAGGCGGCGTTCCTGGCGAACTACGGCCTCGGCTCGGCGTCCGCCGTCGTGCTCTCCTCGGCCGAGGCCACTCCACGTCCCTGCCCGCTCCGACGCGAACACCGCGAGCACGAGCGTCGGATGGGTGAGCTCAATGATGCACAGGCGGTGATGAGGGCCGCCTCGGTGAACTATTGACGCCGGAGTTGTGAGCGTTCACATTGTTCCACGTGGGCACACACCCCCCGGGCGGGCTCCTGTTGTGGAACGAACATTCAGAGCTCGGGTGCTCGTTGCCCGATCCCGGGGCGCCCCTGACCGCTGGCAAGGTGCCAGCGAGGAGCAGACGATGAGACGATGCAGCGCGCATGTGATGATGGTTCTCCTGGCCGGGTCTCTGATCGGGGCCTGCGGTGATAGCGATGCCGAGGTTGCGCTCACGATCGAGGCCAGCGGCGAGGGCACGACCGATCCCGCGCCCGGAACGTACAAGCACGAGGCTGGTACCTGGGTCACCGTGACCGCGACGCCCGCCCCGGGCTTCAACTTCCTGGGATGGAGCGGCGGCGGCGCCGGGCTGAGCAACCCGGTGACCGTCTCCCTGGACGCGAGCAAGACGTTGACGGCCACGTTCGGCACGGCCTTCTCCCCGACGACCTACCAGAACCCGGTCCTGCCCGGCGATCACCCGGACATGAACATTTACCGGGAGGGCGACACCTTCTACCTGGTCGGGTCGAACTTCCACATGATGCCCGCCTTCGAGATCCTGCGCTCGACGGATCTCGTGCGCTGGGAGCGCATGAACCGGGTGGTCAACTCCACCGCGGCCACGCTGAAGAACCAGGTCGGCCCCGGCCAGGGCACCTGGGGTGGCTTCATCGTCAAGGCCGATGACGTCTACAGGGTCTACTACTCCATCGGCGCCACGCAGCATTTCTCCTCGGCGCCGAGCCTCGAGGGCCCGTGGTCGGAGCCCACCAAGGTCGAGGTCTTCCCGTACACGCCGCCCGGCAGCGACACCTCGTACATGCGAGGGACCGGCTCCGACAACTCGGTGTTCGTCGATCCGGACAGCGGCAAGACGTACATGATCATCAAGAACGGCCTCTGCAAATGGGACGCTGATCACCCCAACGACTTCGGCATCAACATCGTCACGGAGATCGACCCCGAGACAGGGATGCTGCTGCCGGAGACGACCATCGATCTGAGCTTCATCAACTGGGATCAGGAGACCGGCGGCTGCGGAGAGTTCAGCAACGCGGACTGGAGCAAGTGGGCCGAGGGGCCGACGATGGCCAAGCGCGGCGACTGGTACTATTACTTCGTGTCGACGCACACGGCCTGCGGCGGCCAGATGCACGCCTGGGCGTCGAAGAAGCTTGTCGGCAGCACCGCGGAGGACTGGACGTGGCTCGGCTATGTCCTGACCGGCGAGGAGCCGTACGCCGGCGTGCAGCACGGCACGGCGCCGATCGAGCTCGACGACGGGACCTGGTGGATCTTCGCCCACTCGTACGATTGCACCAACGTGGGCACCAACGACTGGAAGAACGGCGAGTGGCAGGGGCTGGCCCGCGAGGGGCTGCTCCTGCAGGTGACCTGGGAGGACGAGGAGGTCGGCGGGCAAACGATCCCGGTCCCGCGGTACCCGAGCCAGGTGCGCGACCTGGCAGCGCCCCAGCTGCCGCAGAGCGGCGTGCCCTTCCTGCTGCCCGTAAACGACGAGTTCTCGTCGGACGAGATCGGCCCCGCCTGGACCACCTACGGCAAGTCCCAGGACAAATACTCGGTGACGGACCGCCCGGGATGGC
The DNA here is from genome assembly GCF_001589285.1 of Sorangium cellulosum. Taxonomy (GTDB): domain Bacteria; phylum Myxococcota_A; class Polyangia; order Polyangiales; family Polyangiaceae; genus Sorangium; species Sorangium cellulosum_G. The sequence continues at coordinate 27,561 of NZ_JEMA01000518.1, forward strand.
TGCGGATCGATCCGGACGCCGATCAGACCACGTGGGTGGTGCAGAAGGACGCGCTGCACTCGAGCAGCATGATCGCGAGGTTGGAGTTCACGCCCAGGGACGACGGCGACGCCGCCGGCGTCCGCGTGGGCAACGGCTACTGGCAGGACGAGCAGGTGCTCTCTGCCCCGACGTGGATGACCAGCGGCGAGAACTTCGCGCTGCCCGCCGCCATGGAGGTCTCCGTGGCGCGGGTCATGGAGGACGGGGCCGACAAGATCCGGTTCGCCTTCCGCTCGCGCGCCGTCAAGCCCCTGAAGGAAGGGGAAGCCGCGTACACCGAGCTCGACGCGCCGGTCGTGGTGAGCGAGTCGGTCCCGGCCCCCACCGGCGAGATGGTCTGGCTGAAGCTGGAGCGCACCGACCACAAGGCCACCGGCTGGTTCAGCAAGGATGGCATCCAGTGGACCCAGGTAGGCTCCGAGATCGACATCTCCCCGCTCGATCAGTTCTACGCGATGGCCCACACATGGATCGGGAACCAGGCCGGCATGTTCGCGACGAACAAGAGCGCCGACTTCGACCTCTTCGCCTACCGTGACGGGTTCACCTCGATCCCGGCCGCGGAGGCGAACCAGCAGTCCGGCACCGAGATCGTGTCGAGCGAAGCGGCAGGATCGGCGCTGGGGCTGGAGAGCGGCGACTGGGCCATGTACGGCAGCGTCTACCTCGGGAACAGCCGCGTGCATGCGGACGCCATCGAGCTGAAGGCCTCGAGCGTCGGGCAAGGCGGCACCCTGGAGGTCTGGCTCGATCCGCTGGCCGGCGGCGCGGCCATCGGCACCTGCACCATCCCCGCCACGGGCGCCTGGGACAAGTGGGCGACCGTGAGGTGCGACGTGGTGCCCACGACGGGCACCCACGAGGTGTACCTGAAGGCGACGGGCGGTGAGGGCGAGCTGCTCCGCCTCGCATCGCTGCGCTTCGTGCCCGCCCACTGACCTGCCGCGCCTCCGGACGTTCAGGGCTCGCCGGCGAGCTTCTTCACCGCGGCGAGCAGCAGGTCCGGCTTGAACGGCTTGATGATCCAGCCCTTGGCGCCGGCTTTCCGGGCCTTCTCGATGAGCTCGGGTTGCCCCTCGGTGGTGAGCATGAGGATCGGGACGCCGGCCGCCAGGTTCCTGTCCCGGAGGCTCTGGATCATCTCGATGCCGTTCATCACAGGCATGTTCACGTCCGCGATGATCATGGCCAGATCACCCTTGCTGGCGGCGACGGCGGCGACCGCGTCCCGGCCGTTGTCCGCCTCCAGCGTGCCGTAGCCCGCCCCCTGCAGCAGCATGCCTACCTGCTGGCGCACCGTGCTCGAATCCTCGACGAGAAGAATCTTCCTGGGCATCTGTCGTGTCTCTCCTTGGGCGCGCGGCCGCGCAGATCAGAACAGCAGCACTTCTCCTTCGCGCTGCGGGTCGGGCGTGCTCACCTCCTCGAGCTTCAGCGCCGCGTCGGGGGCGAGCGCGTCGAAGAGCACGACGAGCCGGTCGAGCCCTGCGTCGAACAGGAGCCGCCGGAAGCCCTCGCTCTGCTCCTCCCTCGCGCGCAGGTGATCGCCGACCGCGGCGCTCGGCGTCGAGAGCACGATGACGAGCCCGAGCGGGCGCAGGCGGTTCTTCACCCGCCCGAGGAGCTGATTCGACAGCTCGCTCGCCCAGTCGCACACCATGTCCTCGTCGATCGGGCGCCTGTCTCGCAGCGGATGGCTGCGCGTGATGAGCGGCACGGGGGCGACGAGCGTCAAGCTCCCGCGGAGATGATCGCCCGTGAAGCCGATGAAGGAGACCACCGCGTTGCCCGGCGTCACCTGCGGCGGCTCCGCGTCCTCCAGCAGCCGGAGCGCGACGCCGTTGTCGCGAAAAAGATGGACGCACGACGCCGCAAGCTCGTCATGGATGCGGTGCCAGCTCTCCGGATTCATTCAGCTCTCCTCGATCTGTCGCTCTGCATTGTCGATGCGCTCACGGCGCCGCGCGCTCCGGTCGGGCTCGCGCTCGGCGCCCCGCCGGCGCCGCCCGGCGGGAGGCTCGGGCTCGACCCGCCGAGCGGCGGGAGGCTCGGGCTCGACCCGCCGAGCGGCGGGAGGCTCGGGCTCGACCCGCCGAGCGGCGGGAGGCTCGGGCTCGACCCGCCGAGCGGCGGGAGGCTCGGGCTCGACCCGCCGAGCGGCGGGAGGCTCGGGCTCGACCCGCCGAGCGGCGGGAGGCTCGGGCTCGACCCGCCGAGCGGCGGGAGGCTCGGGCTCGACCCGCCGAGCGGCGGGAGGCTCGGGCTCGACCCGCCGAGCGGCGGGAGGCTCGGGCTCGACCCGCCGAGCGGCGGGAGGCTCGGGCTCGACCCGCCGAGCGGCGGGAGGCTCGGGCTCGACCCGCCGAGCGGCGGGAGGCTCGGGCTCGACCCGCCGAGCGGCGGGAGGCTCGGGCTCGACCCGCCGAGCGGCGGGAGGCTCGGGCTCGACCCGCCGAGCGGCGGGTAGCTCGGGCTCGACCCGCCGCGCGAGGCGCCGGCGAGGAGCCCGCCTCGCCGGCTCGACGGGGGCAGCGAGGCGGACGGCGCGCCCGCGGGCAGGGCGGAGGCCTCGTTCAGCGCCCGGGGGAACCGGAAGCGGAACGTGGTCCCCTCGCCGGGCGTCGTGTCGATCTCGACGCGGCCCGAGAGCCGCCGGCACTCGTGGAGCGCGACGCCGAGGCCGACGCCGCGGCCCGAGACGTCCGTGACCTGCTCGGCGGTGCTGAAGCCGGGGGCGAACAGCGCGGCCTCGAGATCCCGCCTCGTGGCGCTCGGCAGCCCGACGGCGGCGGCCTTCTCGCGCACCCGCTCCCAGTCGATGCCCGCGCCGTCGTCGCCGATCTCGATGACGATCTCGTCCGCCGTCAGGCGCGAGCGGAGCGTGAGCGCGCCGCTCGGCGGCTTGCCGGCGCGCTCGCGCGCCTCCGGCATCTCGATCCCGTGGTCCATCACGTTGCGCACCACGTGGCCCAGCGCCTGCCACATCGCGGCGAAGCGCGCCGCCGAGAGCCGCACGCCCCCGGCGTCGATGCGCACGTCCGGCTTCGGCTTGCCGAGCCGCCGCGCCAGCGTCTCGGCCTGATCCTTCATCCGGTTGAACCGCACGTCGGTCCGCTCGTTGCGGAGCGCCTCGATCGCGCGCTCCAGCTCGGCGTGCTCGCGGCGCTGGCGCGCCATCTCGAGCAGGGCCTCGATCTCCTCGTGGGCCACGTCGACGCGCATGGCCTGCGCCGTCGAGGCGAGCAGGCCGCTCACGCGCGCCACGAAGGCGCACCACGCGTCCCGCAGCGCGTCGATCTGCCCGTCCGGGGGCAGCGCGCGCTCCTCGACGACGAAGCTCTCGATCTCGTGCGCCACGTTCGCCACGCTCGTCACGCCCCAGAGCCCGGCGTTTCCCTTGATCGTGTGCACGAGGCGCATCACGTGGTCCACCTCGGAGATCGCCCGCGCGCACACCGCGTCGACGAGCTTGCTCGTGTCGTTCACGAACCCGACGAGGCCGAGCCGGTCCTTCACGGCCCGCTCGAACACCTGGATGTACTCGCGCTGCCGCTCGTACTCCCGCAGGGAGTCCATCGTCGCCGTGACGTCGGTGATCACCATCAGCGCGCCGTTGAACTGGCCCTCTCGGGACAGGATCGGCTTGAAGCCGAGCGTGAGGTGGCGGCCGCCGCGGAGCAGGAGCTTCGGGAGCTGATCGAGGACGACCTCGAGCGGGAGGAAATCCTCGCTGGCGGCCTCCCACCCCATCCTGAGGAACGCGCGGGCCCGGGGGTCGTGGTCGGCGACGCGATCGGCGAAGTGCTCGTCGGGCGGCGGCGCGCCGAAGAGGCGCTCGAACGCGGCGGAGTACGCGGGCTCCATCGTGCCGTCCCGGCGGATTGTCACGAGCGCCTGATCGACGTTGTCGAGCACGAGGCGCATCTCCCCGTTGCGCTTCTCGAGCTCGCCGGTGCGCTCGGCGACCGTGGCCTCGAGGTTCTGCCGGTGGCCCTCGAGGGCCTCGTCGCGCGCCTGGATGCCCGCCAGCATCTCGTTGAAGGCGTCCGTGAGCGCCCCGAACTCGTCGTCCGCGGTCTTCCTGGCGCGCGTCGTGTAGTCGCGCGTCCGCCGGACGTGGGCCGCGGCCTCGCCGAGGACCTCCAGCGACCGGGAGATCCCCCGCACGAGGACGAACGCGAGCGCGACGGACATGAGGAGCACGAACGCCGAGACAGCGACGCCGTTGCGCACCGTCCGGCGCGTGTCCGCGACCTTCGCCGCCGCGGCGCGCCGCATGCCCGTGAGCGCCTCGATCTCGATGGCGGCGAGCCGGTCGAGGCGCCCTTGCTGCGCGTCGAACCACGCGCCGTGATCGACGGCCAGCGCCTCGTCCGTCGACGCGACCGCCGCGGCGCGCATGTCGTGGGCGCGCCGCACGCGCGCGTCCGCACGGGAGGCGTCGTGGAGCGCCCGCGCCGACTCGGACGCGTTGGCCATGAACACCTCGCGATAGAGCTCCTCCTCCGTCATCAAGGTGACCAGCGTCTTGAAGGCGCCGGGCTCGAACTGCGTGGACGCGAAGGCGTGCGCGAGCAGCGCGTGCTGGCGGCTGGCGCGCTCGGCGAGCTCGTGCACGGCGACGAGCGACTGGATGCTGCGCAGGAGCTCGCCGTCGTCGCTCAGCTCGGAGAGCCCGGCGTTGGCCCGGATCAGGCTCGCGTTGATGCCGTCGAAGACCTTGAGCACGCTGTCGAGCGACGCCGCCTTCGCGTCGGCCTGCCCCCGGAACGCGCCGAGCTCGCGGACGCGGCTGCGCGCCTCGGCGAGATCGCGGGCCAGCCGGGGCGGCAGCCGGGAGAGGTCGCGCTCGGCCAAAAACGCGTCGAGGTGGGCGAGGCGCTCGTCGGTCGCCGCCCGCGCGGCGCTGAGCTCGCGGCCCGCGCGCGCGAGCGCCGCGTCGCGCTGGAATGGCCGCGACGCGCCCTGCGTGCCCTGCGCGCTCTCGGCGTCCCTCGCGTCCTGCGGCCGGACCTCCAGCCCCTCCACGAGGGCGGTCCGCGCCCGCTCCTTCTGCAGCGCGTGCAGCGGCTGCGCCATGATCGAAGAGAGCTGCGCGAGGTCCTCGATCGAGCCGATCCCCGCGGCCCTCTCGGCCTGTCGCCGCGCGTCGCCCACGATCATCGCCGCCAGCAGCAGGGCGCCCACGACCGGGACGCCGGCGAGCGACCAGAGCTTCAAGCGGATCGACGCGTCACGTAGTCTCGGCATGCACGCCCGTCCCCCCGGAGTGGCTCGCGCGACAGGAAGGCCGCTCGCCTCTCATGCGCTCTCGAAGAAGGGGCTCAGGGCGAACGCCTGCCGCCCCTCGCCTGGCTCTCACCTGGAGCATCGGATGAATCGAGCACCGCAAACGATCACCGGGGTGCCCAGGACCAGAGTCGTCGCCGAATCTCCCCCGCGCACGATGTGCGTCCTCATGAGACAGGCACTCTCCTGATGCGACGTTTCACGTGCCCTCGTGACCAGTGCGCCGGATGCGCCGGGCGGGGCGCGTGGAGTTCACAACTCAATCATTCCCTGTGTATGCTACCCGTGACTGTCGCGAGTCCGCAAGAGCGCGTGCGACGTCTGCCGGCCGCATACCGAGCTCTGCGGACAGGGAGAAAGCAATGGTGATGGGTCGGAGATCACAGCGGCGAGCACGCGCGTGGCGCCTCGCGCGCGCTTCGAGCGCTGCCATCGGCGGAGTGCTCGTCACGGCATCTCTCGCGCACGCGCAGGGCCAGGGCACCGGCGTCGCGCCCGGAGCAGC
>NZ_JEMA01000519.1 GCF_001589285.1 Sorangium cellulosum
AGGACGACGGCGCGCGGCGCCAGGACGAGGGCATCCGCTCCGCCCGGCGTGCATGCGGAGGCCGGCCCCGGCGACGCGCTCGAACACGCGCCGCGCGGCGGCTCCAGCGCGCCGGGCGGCTCCACCGCACCGGGCGGCTCCAGCGCGCCGGGCGGCTCCAGCGCGCCGGGCGGCTCCGATTCGTCGCCGATCGTGCGGCACACAGGCGCATCCGTGTTGAGCGGCGAGCTCGTGCCGCTGAGAGAGTCGGCGTCGGCGCCGAGCTGCGGCGGCTCGACGACGTCGTCCGGGCCCTCCGCCTCGCAGTCCCACTCGTGGGGGCCCCGGATGCGGATCCCCGATTTCCGGTCGACGATCGGGCTCGACAGCGGCGCGGGCGCGTCGCGCGGCTCCCGGAGCTGCGCGACGAGCTGGTCGGCGAGCCGGGCGCGCGTCTCGTCGTCGAGGGGCACCCGGGCCTCGCGCTCCGCCCCTTCCTCGCCCGGGCGCGCCGCGGCGCCGCCCTCGGCGCCCTGCTCGCCCTCCGGGAGCGCGTCGCCGGCGAGCTTGCGCCTGCACGGATCCTTCCCCGGATCCTGCTGCGCGATGCGCGTCAGGGCGCGCAACAGCTCATCGTCGTCCATCAGCGGCTCTCCGTGTCGGGCCACGCTGCGCCGCGCCCGAGCTGCCGATATCGGGGCAGCGGAGAAGGTGAGATAGAGGGAACCAGGAGGGGGAGGCATCGCTCACCGAGCTCCAGGGCGGGGTCCCGTACGCCCCGATTCGCCTCGTGGATCAGCGCGAGCGGTAGCTCAGGCATCTGATTCCCTTCCCCTGCGGCTCGAAATGCCCCAGTTTGCCAATGACGTTATCCGGTCCGCTCGGCGCCCGTCAATGGACCCGAGGCGCGCCGCGGCGGCGCGCGCTCGTGTAGGCGTTCTGCGCTGTCCCGACGCGTGTCACGTGTCACGTGTCACGTGTCCGGTGTCGAATCATTGTGTTCGCGGCTCACTTTTTCTCGCCACCAGCGCTTCTTTTCTTCTCGCCCTTGTCGCCGGTCGCGTCGATTGTGTCGCCCGTCAAGATGCGCACCGTGTCACCGGCAATCTCCAGCGCTGCTGGCTTGCCGCCGTAGTGCGCGGCCATGCCGACGTCGATCCGCCAGGCCTTGTCCCCGCAGGCCGAGGTGATGCCGTTTCGCTGGACTGTGTGGCCCATGACCATGCGCTTCGCGGACATCTCGGCGAGCACCTTGTCGAGCGCCGCGCAGGGGCTCGATCCCGGGGTGGGGGGCGGGTCGCTCGAGTAGAGGCGCGCCCACACCGGGCTGTCCTCGGCGACGACGACGGCCGGCGGCGGGGCCTTGCCCTCCATCCATGCGCGCACCTCTCGGTTGATCCTCCCCACGCCGTACCGCGTGTGCGACGGGAGCACACCGCCGTGCGCGAAGACAGTGTCGCCGACCGTGATGATCACGTCGCGCGCCGCGAGCTTCTTCGCGTAGGGGCCGCCGGGCGCGAACGCGGCGGCGCGGGCCCGCGCGGGCGGCGGCACCGGCGCGAGCCGGGGGGCCGCTGTGTCGAGCCCGGGTGCGTCCTCGAAGTCCTTGAAGCCGCCCTCGGTGACGTAGCGGAAATCGAGCTGGACGTTCATGACCTCGTGGTTGCCGTTCAAGGCGTAGACCGCGCCGCCGGCCGCGCGCGCCTCCTCGGCGAGGCGGTCGAAGAGGTCCACGATGGCCTGCTCGCCGTCGCCGCGGTCGACCTCGTCGCCCGTCTGGACGAGCACGAGCTTCCCGCCGATCCAGTGATCCGAGCCGTCGATCGCGCCCGCGATCCGGAGGACCGCGCGCGTGGCCTCGAGGTCGCCGTGCACGTCGCCGATGGCCACCACGCGCTCGGCGGCGGGGCGGGCGTAGGAGCGATCGGCGTCGGGCGGCGGGGCGGGATCGGCCCCGGCGGAGCTCGGGGCGGGCGTCGGGGCGGCGGGGGTGGGTCGCTGCGCCGTCGAGGCCGGGCGATCGGCGTCGCAGGCCGCGGCGAGCAGCGCGGCGAGCAGCACGGAGAGGCGGGGAGCGGCTGACATCGGACGCGGTCCTCCGGGGGTTGCGCTTGGTGTACACCGCCGGCGGCGCTCGCGCCGCGTCGTGCGGCGGGGCGCCGTCGCGCGATCGGACGGGGAGCTTCAGGCCGGGAGCTTGGCCGAGAGGAAGGATTTCAGCTTGATCAGGTTCTTCGCGTCGCGGCTGAAGGTCGGGGCGGTGTAGCTCGATGCCCAGCCGGTGATCTCGTGCAGGAACGACGTGCGGACCTGCTCGTCGCCGAGGATGTCGTCGACGGTGCGGCCGCGCGCGGCGCCCTTCTCCAGCGAGCGCACGTAGCCCTTGAGCCGGGCGTTGTCGGCGCCGAGCAGCTCCGCGATGAGCTCCGCGTCGCGGGCGAGCCGCGCGACTGTCGGCGCCTGGTCGCGCAGCACAGGGCTCTCCGCCGCCGCGAACGACGCGGCGACGCGCAGCACGAAGGCGTCGTCGAGGAAGCCGAGGTCCTCGATGCCGTCCGGGATGAGGTCGAGCGACTTGAAGAGGTAGTTGAGGCCGCCCGCCAGCGAGCGGCGCGCGGGCTCCGGGATGTCCGGCGAGGCGAGCAGGCCCGCCAGGTCGGCGGCGTCGGAGGCGAGGCTGCGCAGCCACTCGGGGAACGTGTCGAGACAGCGGTCGTCCAGATCGGTCATGGGATCCTCCCGGCGGGAGCGGGAGGGTAGTCCGACCGGCGCGGCGCCGTCCACGCCGGCGATGCAGGCCACGGCGCGCCGGCGGGCGGCGTGCGCGCGCGGCGGCGCCGGGACCGGATCTTCACCCGCGGGCCCGCAGCTCGGACAGGAGCTCCTCCGCGTCGATGCCTCCCCCCGTTCGCAGCGCGGCGAGCCCCGCCTCCAGGGTCGCGCGCAGCTCGGCCCGCTCCTCGTCGTCCAGCTCGTCGCCGGGCTCGGCCACGAGCCGCTCGAGCACCGTGCCCCTGCCGCTACCCACCGGTCGCCCCGACGCGCCCCGTGACGCTCGCGCTGGCGCGGACGCTCACCTGGATCCGCACCGACGCGCTCGTCGACGCCTCCGCCGCCCCGGCGACGCACGCGAGCGCGTGCGCGCCCGCGTCGCCCACGATGCGCGGCAGCGCGGCGCCGACCTGGACCACCGTCTGGGCGTCGCCGAGGAGCCTCCGGCCGAGCGCCACCTCGGCGTGCAGCAGCGCCGGCAGGTTGGCCTGCAGCGTCGCCGCGAGCCGCGCGGCCATCTCGGCGCCCTGCGACGGGCGCACCTGGACGAGCGCCGGCGTGCAGGCCGCGTAGACGTCCGCGTGCGCGCGGCAGCTCGCCTCGCACTCGGCGTCGGCGCTCGGGGGCCGCACCATCCCCGCGCACTGCGGCGCCTGCCAGGTGCCCTCGCAGCGCGCGTGGCAGGTCGCGTCGCAGCCGCCGTCGCACTCGCCGTCGCAGTACCCGACGCAGCGCCCCTGCGCGTCGTACGCCGAGCACTGCCCGCGGCACTGCCCGGCGCAGCGCCCCTCGCACCGCCCCGCGCAGCGGCCCTGGCAGTAGCCGGAGAGCCGCGCGGGCTCGCACTGCGCCACGATCTGCCCCGGATCGAGCTGCACGTCGCACGCGCCGCTGCAGCGCGCCCCGGCCTGGGCGTTCGCCTGGCACATCGGCGGCGTCACCGCGACCTGCACGCCGGCGCCCTGGCGCAGGATCGCGTCGACGGCCGCCGCGACAGGGCCGCAGGCGCCGCTCGCCTGGCCCCCCGCCTCGTCGCGCGGCGCCATCTGCGCGGGGTGGATCCCGAGGTCCGCGCCCATCCGGCGGCAGGCGTCGGCCACCTGCGCCTCGATCGCCGCGGACACGTCGGCCATGTCCTTCGCCGCCTGCACGAACGTCCTCACCTTCGCGTTCGCCCGCGCGTCCGCGGAGAAGTGGGCCCCGAGGACGTCGCCCGGCCCGCGCAGCTCGGGGCAGACGGCCGCGCCCACGCCCTCCAGGTGACCGAGCTCCGCGCAGCTCGGGCCTGCGGCGGACGCGACGACAGCGAGGGTGGCGAGCCCCCGCACCGACAGGGCGACATTCGTGCGCATGCGCGCCCTTACCACGACCGCCCCGGCGGCGCGCGGCGGCCCTCGCCTACCCGCCGCCGGCCGCGCTCCCGCCCGCCGGCCGCCAGCCGAGGATGCGCAGCGCGTTCCGGGAGAAGACCTTCTCCACGTCGTCCCGCGACATCCCCCGCTGCCGGAGCCGCGCGGCCAACGCCGGCAGCGCCGACGCGTCGCCGAGCCCCTTCGGCGGGATGATCCCCCCGTCGAAATCCGAGCCGATCGCGACGTGATCGACGCCGGCCACCCGGACCATGTGGTCGACCTGGGCGATCACGTCGTCGAGGTCGGCCTCGCGCGCGCCGTTCACGAACGGGGCGTGGAAGTTGAGCCCCGCGACCCCGCCGCTCCGCCCGATGAGCCGGAGCTGCTCGTCCGTCAGGTTGCGCGGCCGGTTCGCGATCGCGCGCGCGTTCGAGTGGGTCGCGACGATCGGCGCGCCGTGCGCCGCGGCGATCGGGGCGAGATCCGCGAACGCGGCGTCCGAGATGTGCGAGACGTCGATGAGCGCGCCCTGCGCGTACACGCGCTCGCAGAACCGCTTGCCGAGCTCGGTGAGCCCGAACGCCGCCGGCTCGCCGGTCGCGGACGACGAGAGCCGCGTGTTCTGCGCGTGGTTCGGGCTGATGAGCCGCACGCCGCGCGCGATGAAGCGGTCGATCTGCGCGATGTCCGCCGCGAACGCGCCGGCCCCCTCGATCGAGAGGAAGGTGCTGATCCTCCCCGGCTCGGCCCGCGCCGCGCCGAGCGGGAGGAGCACCGGGTTCGCGGCGATGATCGCGTCGATGGTCGCGAGGATCGCGCTGGCGTCCTCGATCTGCGGGCCCTCGGGCCGCGCGCGGTCGGGCAGGTAGATCGGCAGGACGATGCCGAGGTAGTTGCCCGCGACGAGCGTGTCCCTGCGGGCGTGGCCCTCGTCGAGGCGAAGGGCGCGCCCCTTGAAGTGGACCTGCCAGGGCACGTCGACGTGCAGGTCGACAACGTGCACGGGCGGCTCGCGCGCGCCGGCCTCGTCGCCGCGCAGGCTCCGCGGGGCGCCCAGGGCGCCGGCGGCGCACGTGACGGCGAGCAGCGCGCGGACGCGGCCCGCGGCGCTCACCCGCTCACCAGCACGCCGATCGCGAAGCCGACGGCGAGGCACACGAGGCCGATCACCCCCACGAGCCACCAGGCCGCGCCCTCGGAGGCCGCGGCCTCGGAGGGGAGGGGGACCTCCACGACCCGCACGTCGTAGTGGCCGCCAGCGAGCGTCGGCACGCCCGTGGGCCGCTGCGCGCTGATGTACGTCGACCCGGCGGCCACCGGGGCCACGGGGGGAGGGGACACGGGGAACGTCGCCGTCGGCGCGATCGACGGGGTCGCCTGCGTCGGCGGCGTGGTCCCGCGCGGCGGGGGCACCGTCGGGGGCCGCGGCGCGACATGCATGCTCGCCGTCGCGCCCTGGACCGGCTGCGGCGTGTGCGGCTGCGGCGGCTGGTGCGGCGGCGGCTGGTGCGGCGGCGGCAGCGAGGGCAGGTGGTGCGGCGGGGGCGACGCGTGCGGCTCGGACCACCCGCCGGGCATCGCGACGCCGGTGCGGTGCGCGATGGCGCCGAGCGTCTGCGCCATCTCCTCGGCCGTCTGGAAGCGCCCGTTCACGTCCTTGCAGAGGGCGCGCTGGAAGAAGAGGCTCCAGGCGGCGAGGTGCGGCGCGGCCTGCTCGATCGGGCGCACCTCCTTCGCGAGCACGGCCGTGAGCCGCGCGAACTCGTTCTCGGCGGGGAACGGCTGCGTCGCCGTGAGCATCTCGTAGAAGATCACGCCAACGCTCCAGAGATCGGTGCGCGCGTCGACGCCCTGCGCGTTCTTGATCTGCTCGGGGCTCATGTAGCCGGGCGTCCCGAGGAGCGTGCCGGCGCGGGTCTTCAGGCCCATGCCGCCCGCCGCGTCCATCACCTTCGCGATGCCGAAGTCGAGCACCTTGACGCGGAAGCCGCCGCGCGGGTCGCGCACGAGGAACAGGTTCTCCGGCTTCAGATCGCGGTGGATCACCTTGTGGCCGTGCGCCGCCATCAGCGCCTGGAGCACCTCGTGGATGATCGGCACGGCCTGCGGCGGGGGGATGGGGTTGCCCGCGCTGATGTACGCGGAGAGCGGCACGCCCTGCAGGAGCTCCATCACGAGGTACGGCGTGCCGTCCTCGGCCCGCGCCGCCTCGAAGACCGAGGCGATGTTCTGGTGGACGAAGCCCTTCGTCGCCTCGGCCTCGGCGAAGAAGCGGTGGAGGACCTGCTCGTCCTGCGTGAACTCCGGGTGCAGCACCTTGATCGCGCGCTTGCCGTCGCCGCGCAGGCCGTCGGCCTCGTAGACAGCGCCCATGCCCCCCTCGCCGAGGAGGCGCACGATCCGGAAGCGCCCGTTCAGAACGGCGCCCACGAGCTGATGGGAGGGGCTCGAGGGGTCGACCACGCGCGGACTGTACCAAAGCTCCCGCGTTGCCCGCTCGCCGAAACCTCGGCGAAGGGCGCGCGAGCAAGCTGTTGACGTGGGCGCGCGCCCAGGTTCCACGCGCGTCGACGTCGAGCGCGCGCGTCAGGGCGCGGCGTTCGCGACCGCCGAGCGCGCCGCCGGGCTCGCCGGCAGCGGCGTGCGCAGCGCCTCGCCCGGCTGCGCGCCGGCGTAGAGGAGCTCGTAGACGGCGAGGCTCGTCATCACGCGCTTCGTGTAGAGCCGGGTCTCCTCGTACGGGATGCGCTCGACCCACAGGTCGAAGCTCTGCGACGGGCGCTCGGCGATCCACCGCTTCGGCGCGCCGCCGCCCGCGTTGTAGGCGGGGATGGCGAGCAGCGGGTTGTCCGAGAACTGGCCGCGCAGCACCGAGAGGTAGCGGCAGCCGAGCGCGACGTTGACCTCGGGGCGCTTCAGCGCCTCGGCGCTCCACGGCAGCCCGAGCGGCTTGGCCATGCGCTTCGCTGTCGGCACGATGAGCTGCATCAGCCCGTACGCGTCCGCGTGCGAGGCCACCTTCGGGTCGAAGGCCGACTCCTCGCGCATGATCGCGTAGGCGAGGGCCTCGGGGATCCCGCTGCGCTTCGTCTCCGCGGCGACGACGGCGGCGAACGGGCGCGGGTACGCGAGCTCCCACGCGGCGCGCCAGCGCCCGACCGGGTAGTGGTCGACCCACTCGACATTTCCCGCGATCTCGGCGCGGCCGTCGGCCGGCGCCGCCATCGCGGTGCGCAGGATGCTGTACGACTGCGGCAGCGCGCCCGCGCGCGCGAGCAGGAACGCCGAGGCCCACATCACCTCGCGCGGCGCCGTGCGGCCGCCGACGCCGAGCAGGTCGAGCTCGCGCCGCGCGAGCCGCGCCTCGCCCTGGCGCGCGAGCTCGACCGCGCGCGTGAACGCGGGGCGCGCGAACGCGGGGCTCCGCAGCTCGGTGTAGGGCCTGCTGGCGTCGCGATCCATGGCCGCGGCGAGGGCGCGCTGGGCGGCCGCGGGGTCGATCTCGGCGAGCCGGGCGTGGGCGAGCGCCATGTAGAACGACAGCGGGTAGTCGCGGATCACCTGCTCGAGCAGCGCCTTGCCCTTGTCGGGCGAGCCGGTCTCGATGTGGGCGCGGCCGAGGTAGTACGGGAGCCTGCCGGCGGCGTGGTACGCGCGCTCGTGCGGGAAGCGCTCGAGCGCGCGCTCGAGCGGCCGGACCGCGCCTGCCCAGCCGCCGCGCTCCATCTCGAACAGCGCGAGCTCGAACAGCCCGTCGGCGACCATGTCGCCCGCCGGGAAGTCGTCGGGCATGGCGGTGAGCATCTGGACGAACTGCGCCTGGTCCCCGAGCGCGAGCAGCGCCCGCGCCCCGAGGTAGCGCGCGTCGTCCGCGAGCCGGTGATCCGGGTGCTCCTTCTCGAGCAGCGCGAAGCGCGCGGCCGCCTCCGCGTGTCGATCGACGCGCAGCGAGGCGCGCCCGGCGTTGTAGAGCGTCTCGGGTCGCCGCGGGGCGGGCGCGCCCGCGCCGGCGGC
>NZ_JEMA01000520.1 GCF_001589285.1 Sorangium cellulosum
GGCAGCACGTGCACGGCTGCCGATCAGCGGGTCTGCGCCAATCAAACGGGCACCCACTGCGGCCTCACCTTCGAGTACTGGAAGGACTCCGGGACCGGATGCCAGACCAACACCGCCGACGGCTTCAACGTCGAATGGAACAACATCAACAACCTGCTGGGTCGCAAGGGCGTGAGGCCGGGATCGAAGAACTCGATCGTGACCTACGATGCCGACTACCGGCCGAACGGCAATTCGTACCTGGGTGTCTACGGGTGGACAAGGAGCCCGCTCGTGGAGTACTACATCATCGATAGCTGGGGCAACTGGCGTCCGCCGGGCGGTGAGGGCCGCATGGGCTCCGTCACCAGCGATGGAGGCACCTACGACATCTACAGGACCCAGCGCGTCAACCAGCCTTCCATCGATGGCAACGCGACGTTCTATCAGTACTGGAGCGTCCGTACGTCGAAGCGCACGAGCGGAACCATCACTGTCGGCAACCACTTCGATGCGTGGGCGCGCGCGGGGATGAACCTGGGGAGCCTGTACGAGGTCTCGATGGTCGTGGAAGGGTACCAGAGCAGCGGGTCTGCTGATGTGAACGTGTCCATCCGATGAGCACCGGGTCTTGAGCCGCGTCGGTGGGCAGGGGTTCCTGCCCACCGACGGACGGACGGGCGGTAGGTACCATGTACCTGCTTGCCCCGGTGGCGCGACGCAGGGGGGGCGGAGCGCATAAAAGAACGTCCTGTCAACCCAGGTCAGGTCCCGCCGTCGGGGCTTGACGTCTCCGGAGCGCCTGGGTCTCCTTCCCCCATCGATCCTGGCGATCACGATCAGGAACGCCTCCCGACCCCAGGCCGTCCCCATCGGCCTAGCTCCCCAACCAGCGAGCCCGATCATGGCGCTCGTCTCCTTGACCGCGACGGTCTCGGGGGCGGACGCGCCGGGGTGCCGTGAGCGCACCCCAGGTCGGACCCGATCGTCGCGACAGACGGCCGAGGTCGTCAGCGCACAGCGGCGTGCTCGATGTGGGTTGCGCGAGCTGCCACCCACGGGCCGCTCACGCGCAGGGGCGAGCGGGCCGTGGGGGATCGGGGCGAGTCTACGGCTTCGCCGGGGCGGGCGCGCCGTCCTGGATCCACTGGCGGAGGGTCGCGAGCTCAGCGTTCGTCAGGGTCGGCTTGTTCTCCGCCGACTGCGGCATGACGCCCGTGTTGCAGCTGGCGGTGGCGGAAGGCCTGCATCCCGCGGTCGCGGCCGTCCCTGCGGCCTTGCGGTAGAGCCAGCTCTGCTCCGGATCTCCCGGCACCACGAGCTTGAACTGCCCACCGGCGCGCGACGGCTTGTTGACGAGGCCCGCCACGATGTCCGCCGAGCTGATGTCGCCGCCGAGCGACAGACCTGCCTGGGGACCGGTCGATGGCGCAGCGTGGCAGCCGCTGCACTTGTGGATCGCGCTCTCGAAGATCGGACGGACCGTGGTGTGGAACACGCCGGACTCCGTGGGCAGCGGATCTTCCGGATCCGGAGTCAGCTCAGGATTGATGACCCGAGCGATCGCGTCCATCTCGTAGCACTGGGCCGCCACGGCGTCCTTCAGCTCCTGGTCGGTAGGCGACAAGCCCTTGGCGACGCGGTACTTCTCCCAGACGTTGTCGATCCAGCCGTGCAGCTTCCAGAACATGTAGTTGTCGATGTTCGTGAACTGGTTGCCGAGGCCGTGGTCGGTGTTGTTGGAGCGCACCCATTTGAAGTGGAGATCCCCGTGCAGGCCGCTGGCCGTCTGCGATGAACCCGGGATGGCCTGGCCGGCGAAGCACTGGAGCCACATACCCAGCGCGCCTTCGTCCGGGAAGCGGCTCAGGTTCTCCGGCTTGTCGATCTCGTCGGCGATCTTGGCGTTGGCGAGCGTCGTGGCGCTCCACGGCCTGAAGTCCGCCCTCCACTGCTGGGGCACCTCCTCCGCCGTCGTGGGGAACTTCTTGAAGCCGTCGAACTGCTCCGCGTGGTTCGGCCAGAGCTGCTTCAGCGACTGGATCATGTGCCGGTGCATGGCGAGGAACTGGAAGCCATCGCCCGTGGTCTTACACTCCTGGTCCGACGGGACCGGGACCGACGAGCTGCAGATGTTGACCCGGCTCATCCCCCCGAACCCACCGGCACCGCAGCGCCGGATGCTGTGCCACTCGAAGTGGGCAGCTTGCCATTCGTTCTGCTCCATCCAGGCGATGACCTCCGGCTGAACGGTGAGATCGATCTGGCCGTTCTTGGAGAACTCCGCCGGACCGTCTTTCATCATCGCGTCGCTGGGATGAGGGTCGAAGCCGTCCACGCAATGATCTTTCGGGTGTACGTCGCCCGTTCCGCTCGAGCCGCCGGTGCCACCTGCGGCATTTCCGGTGGACGAGGAGCCCGTGGTCGCGGCGGAGGTGGACGGGGCGCCACCGCTGGTGACGGAGGGGGTCGGGCCCGATCCCCCTGATCCCGGGGTGCCCACGTCCGGGGTCCCGCCGGTGCCTCCGGGGTCGATATCGCCGCCGCTGCAGGCTCCTAGCAGGAGGGCCGTAGCGCACGAGAGGAAACCGAACGTACGTTGCGAGATCTTGCCGAATGACACGGTGGACAAGCCTGCCTGATCGTTGATTCGCATGGTGCTCCTGGTGACCGCTGGATGCCGGGTGCATGCTCCCGCGCATCCGCTGGACAAGACCCGGATGGGCCCCGGCCAACGGCTGGTCGCGCTGCATGGCAGGTGGCTTCCGAGCAGCTAAGCGGGTCAAAAATTGTTACGAGAAGATCGTCGCCGACTTTGGATGAGCCGAGGAGAAGGGAAAAGCGTTGACTCCACGGACTGCAGGTCGCCGGCGCCGTCGGTCGTGCCGCTTGTCGCTGCACGCCGCCGGACACCGTGACCTGCCACATGACATTCGGGGG
This sequence comes from Sorangium cellulosum, assembly GCF_001589285.1. Taxonomy (GTDB): domain Bacteria; phylum Myxococcota_A; class Polyangia; order Polyangiales; family Polyangiaceae; genus Sorangium; species Sorangium cellulosum_G. The sequence continues at coordinate 2,920 of NZ_JEMA01000520.1, forward strand.
AGGCGCCGTTCGTAGTTCCCGGGCGCCGGCGATTCAGAGCCCCTCCCAGCCCGCGAACGCTTACGTCGTGTCTTCTAGTAGTAGCCGCTGGACGGAGCGATGGTCACGCCCAGCGCTCACTCGATCGAGACCTTCACGTCAGCGCTACCGCTGCTCTGGTATCCTTCCACGACCAACGAGACTTCGTAGAAGGTCCCCAGGGTCAGGCCCTGGCGCTCCCACGCGTCGAAGTGGTTGGCGACCGTGATGGTCCCGCTCGTGCGCTTCTCCTTGCGGACGCTCCAGAACTGATAGAACGTCTTGTTGCCTTCGATGGAAGGCTGGTTGACGCGCTGGGTCTTGTAGATGTCGTAGGTGCCTCCGTCGCTGGTGACGGTGCCCACGAACCCTTCGCCGCCCGGCGGACGCCAGGTGCCCCAGCTATCGATGATGTAGTACTCGATGAGCGGGCTCGTCGTCCACCCGTAGACACCCAGGTATGAATTGCCGTTGGGCCGGTAGTCGGCCTCGTAGGTGACGACATGATCCTTCCCGCCCGGCCTCACGCCCTTGCGGCCCAGCAGGTTGTTGATGTTGTTCCAGTTTACGCGGAAGCCGTCAGCCGTGTTGGTCAGGCATCCTTCCCCTCGGTCCTTCCAGTACTCGTAGGTGAGGCCGCAATGCATGCCAATGCCGTCGCTGCACACCTCCCGGTCGGGCTCTGTGCACGGGCCCGGCGTGCCGCCGGTCGAGCTCGAGGTAGCGGGCCCCTCCGAGCCCCCGCCGCCTCCTGAGCCCACGGTCGCGTCCGAGCCCCCGGTCCCTGTCGTCGCCGGTCCGCCCGTGGCCCCGCTGCTCGTTGTCGTGCTGCTCGTGGCCCCGCTGGTCGACCCGCTCGCGCCGCCGGCCGTGCCGGTGCCGCTGCCCGTTGTCGCGCCGCCGGTTGTCGCGCCGCCGGTTGTCGCGCCGCCGGTTGTCGCGCCGCCGGTTGTCGCGCCGCCCGTTGTCGCGCCGCCGGTCGTCGCGCCGCTCGTCCCGGCCGAGCCGCCGCCGGACCCGGCGTCCGCGGATGAATCGTCCGCCCCCGAGCAGCCCACCGCGGCGAATCCTAAGATGAGAGCGAAAGTTTGAAGTGAAGTTGAACGCACGTCTCCTCCTTGCCTATCTGTTTCCTATTCCCGGAAACCGACTTCGTGATCATGGCTCGCACCAATATCTGGTGCCCCAGCGACCCGGAGGGGTTTTCCCGTTGCCGATCGAGGGCCAGCCCTTGGGCGCGACCCCGGCCAGGCCGCGAGCGCAGTCGCGCAGCCGCCGCCGCGCAGCCGCCGCCGGTACGGTGAGTCTGCGAAAAGATGCCAACACAAGATCGAGGGGCGCTTCGACGAGGCGGCGGCGCTGCATGCCGGGGCGGGCGGCTCGGACGGGGGCCCGTGGCAGGCGGGCTGGAGCGCGGCAATGCTGAGTCCGGCGCCGGCCTGGCCGGAGGCGCTCCGGCACAACGAGGCGACCGAGCGGGCGGAGGCGGCGGCAGGCGCGGGCGGGAAGCTGCCCACGTGCCCCGGCGCGTTGAAGGTAGAAACCATCAGTCCACCTGGATCCTGTGAAGCGGAGTTGAGTGGGTGGTGCTGGAGGCGAGAGGAGCGGCGCTGAACTGGAGATCGAAACGCGCGATCGCGGGAATTGGAGCTCATGGCAAAGCTCGCGCGCGCAGGAGCGGCGGATTGGACAGTCTTGGCAGCGGGTCTCTCCCTCATGGGGTTCGCCTGCGGACCGGCGGAGGGGACCGGGGCGCCCGGGTCGACGGACGGGACATCCGCGTCCAGCGGCGGCGCGAGCTCGGGCGCTGGAGGGGCTGCCGCTGCCGGGGGAGCCTCCGCGGCTGGCAGCACCAGCAGCAGCGGCGGCGAGGGGAGCCCCGCCACGGGCGGGCAGACGGGGAGCGGTGGCAGCGACGGCGCCGGTGGCAGCGATGACACAGCGGATGGCGTCTACAATCCTGACTTTCAAGAGTTCTATGGCGAGGACTGTGATGTCGGTGAGCCCGAGGAGGCGAACAACAGCAAGCTGCCAGATCTGTTCGCGTCTCTCGATGGCTCACGCATGTCCAAGAAGTCGCAGTGGCGCTGCCGCAGGGCCGAGCTGAAGAAAGCCGTCGAGAAGTACATTCACGGTGAGAAGCCCGGCCGGCCTGACAAGGTGACCGGGGCGGTGAGCAGCACCTCCATCGCGGTGCGCGTGGAGCACGGCGGCAAGAGCATCGAGTTCAGCGTGTCGGTGAGCCTGCCGAGAGGCGCGAGCGGCCCCGTTCCGGCCATCATCGGGCTGGGCGGGGGGAGCCTGGATAAATCCCTCCTCGCAGAGGAGGGGGTCGCCACGATCAACTACAACAACAACGCCATGTCGAGCGAGACGGGCAGAACCGGCCTGTTCTCGAGCATCTACGGGAACACCGGCGCCAGCGCTCAAGTCGGCTGGGCCTGGGGCGTGAGCCGCATCATCGACGTGCTGGTCGACGAGCGCGATGCGGGGCGGAACGATATCATCGATCCAACGGCCATCGGCGTTACCGGTTGTTCCAGGCTGGGGAAGGGCGCCTTCACCATCGGTGCGTTCGATGAGCGGATCGCGCTGGGGATCCCGCAGGAGTCCGGGACCGGCGGCGTATCCGCGTTCCGGGTCGTGAACACCAACCCGGTGGGCCCGAACGGGAAGCCGGCCCAGTCGCTGAGCTCCGCCTGGAGCGAAGCGCAGGGATGGTTCGGGACCGTCTTTGGCAGCTATAGAGACAAGGTGAATGTCATCCCGGCAGACACGCACTCGCTGGTCGCCATGTACGCGCCGCGCGGGCTGCTCGTCCTGGACAACTCGCGTATCGGTGAGCTGGGGTCGGTCGCCCAGCACGCGGCCACCGCGGCCGGTGGAGAGGTGTACAAGGCGCTCGGCGTGGAGAAGAACGTCGCTTATCACGGCGGCAGGCCCTCGGACCCGCACAATCATTGCGGGTTCTATCCGGAGCAGGCGGAGCCGCTGAGAAGGGCCATCCGGGCCCACCTGACGCGGACGGCTGACCCGGATGGAAGGATGGAGCCGCAGCCGGTCGCCACGGCCGATCTGGCGGCATGGATCGACTGGGATACTCCCGCGCTGGAGTGACGGCCGTCATCCGCCACCCATCGCGGCTTGTCGTTCCAGGGGGGGACGGCATCCCAGGCGCCTCCGGCGGCCTGCTCGCGCGCTGCGCGCGGGGATGTAAAGAGGGTGCGGACAAGGTGGCGTGCTCGGTAGCCTCTCTCACCGCTCTCCGAACCGAGGCTCGGAGGGACGGCAGCGGGAACGCCGCGCTTCTCTCGGGGAGAGGAGCGACAGCTCTCTCACCTCGGTCGCCCGAGGGTCGATACCTTAGGACCGTTATAGTTACGAAAACCGAGCACTGTCGGCCCGCGGCGTCATGTATGAACGCGCGTCGCAGGGTTGTCAAGCGCGCGGCGTGGCCGACTCGCCGCGTGCCCGAGGCCCAGGCCCCGGCCAGCGCGACGAGGGCAGCGCGAGCTCTCGGATCGGGTTCCTTCCGGCAACCCTCGCAGGTATGGTCAACCACCGCCCGCACCGAGACGTCGATCCCCGAAGCGGAGACCTCATGCCGCCCACCCGACCCACCCTGGTTGAATCCACCCCGCGCTCCTCACGCTCGGCCTCGCCCAGGGGCGCCGCCNTCCACCCCGCGCTCCTCACGCTCGGCCTCGCCCAGGGGCGCCGCCGCAGCGCTGCGGCACCGGGAGCTTGCCGGCGCCAGCCCTCCAGGCGAGCTTCGGGCCTTGCCAGATCACACGCCACGGAAGCTTCTGACGAGAGAGCACGCAGCAGTCCGGACGACAGAGACTCTCGCGACGGTGGCGGCCGCGGCGCTCGCCCTCGTGTGCGGGAGCGCGGCATGCAATGCGATCTCGGGGGTCGACGGGCTCGACTTCTCGGGCACCGCCGGCACGACAGGCGGCGGCGCGGCCGGCAGCGCCGGTGGTTCCGCCGGCGGCGACGCGGGGAGCGGCGGCACGGGCGGCGCCGGGGGTACGGGCGGCGCAGGGGGTGCGGGCGGCGCCGGGGGCACGGGCGGCGCTGGGGGCATGGGCGGTGCCGGCGGCGCTGGGGGAATGGGCGGCGCTGGCGGCGCGGCCGTCGACATCTCGTACGAGGTCTCCTGTGGGAGCAGCAACGTGGCCGTCGGCGTCCACGGCCGGAGCGGCGGCTCGGTTGACAGTATTGGCCTGATCTGCGCGCCGCTCGCCGGCGACGGCACCCTGGGCACCGCCTTCCAGACAGTGACCGCCGGCGGCAACGGCGGATCGCCGGCCAGCGCGATCTGCCCTGCGAGCCAGGTCCTGGTCGGGATCAACATCTGGGTCGACTCGCTTGTGTACAGGATCGAACTGCTGTGCCAGACAGTCGAAGCGTGGAAGATGAGCGACGGTACAACCAACACCGTCCCCGGCTTCGGCAACGCCCATAGCACGGCGTATACGGTCAAGTGCCCCGTGGGCGCCGCCGTCCTTCAGATCGGCGGCGATGCTGACCAGCTCGTGCGCTCCGTCAATCCACGGTGTCGCATGCTGTGACATCTGGCGCACGCCGGCACAGCCTGGTCACTGAGCGCGCGGGGCCAAAGTCGGCGAGCGCCGATGCGCGCAGCGAGTTCTGTGGCTCCCTTAGCTGCCAATGTGCCGATGGGATCCTGGCACGACTCGTGCTGATGGCATTTCCTCATGAACAAGCGCTTTGTCAGAGGACTCGGTGTTGCGCTACTTGCACTTCTCGGCTGCGGCGGCGGCGGCCAGGGCGGC
>NZ_JEMA01000521.1 GCF_001589285.1 Sorangium cellulosum
AGCTCGCGAGGAGCGTCTCGAGCAGCGCGACGCGCGCCGCGGGGTCATCGAGCGCGTCGCACGCCCGCTCGAGGAGCAGCGCGGCGCGCGCGTGCGTCTCGGGGCGCCGGAGCGCGCGCTCGGCGACGTCGAGCACCGCGGGCTCGATCGTCCCGGCCTCGATGGCGGGCGCGANGAGCACCGCGGGCTCGATCGTCCCGGCCTCGATGGCGGGCGCGATCGCGTCGAGCGCGTCGGCCGGCCGATCCAGCCTGTCGAGCAGGAGCGTCGCGAGCTCGACGTCGAGCGCCACGCGCGCGCTGCCCTCGCTGCGGTCGCGGCGCATCGCGAGCACCTCGGCCGCGCCCTCGTGATCGCCGAGGTCGGCGAGGAGGCGCCCCCGCGCCGCGAGCGCGTCGTCGTTCTCGGGGTCCGCCTCGATCAGCCGCGCGTAGAGCGCCGCGGCCGCCGCGCGGTCGCCGATCTCCTCCTCCCACGCGGCCCACGCGGCGAGCGCCCGGAGGCGCTCGCCCTCGTGGGCGCGCTCCGCGACGAACGTGAAGAGCCAGCGCCGGTCCACGCGGCGCGCCAGCGTGTCCGGGCTCTGCGCGAGGAACGCGCGGAACGCCTCCAGCGCGCCGGTGTCGAGCGCGCCGGGCGCGGCGTCGCCGGCCGCGGGCGGCGCGAGCAGGCGGCGGTAGACGGCCGCGGCGTCGTCCTGCCGGTCGGGATCGGCGGCGAGCACGCGCGCGAGCGCGGCGTCGATGCCGC
>NZ_JEMA01000522.1 GCF_001589285.1 Sorangium cellulosum
GGGCGACAGCGCGGGCGCGGACGCGCTCCTGCTCGGCCTCCTCGCCGAGCGCGCCGGCGATGTGCGGATCGCCGCCGACGCCTTCACCCGGATCGGGCTCGCCCACCGCTCCGCCGCGGCGCTCGCCCGCGCCGCGAACCTCGCCACCGACGTGGCTGCCGCCGCCGCGACGCCCGACCGGCTGCTCACCCTGCGCGCCCTCGCGCTCGCCGAGCTCGCCGTGCAGACGGCCGACAGGGAGGCTGCCGGCGGCGGCCAGGGCGCCGCGCCGGCTTCTCCCGCGCCGGCTTCCCCCTCGGGCAGCGCGCCCGCCGGGCCCGCGTCGCCGGTCCAGCTCCCGCCGGCGGCCCTCGCGCGGCTCGCGCCGGTGACAGGCTGGGACGTGCCGCCGCGCGCCGACGCCACGGCCGGCTCGGCGACGCTCGAGATCCGTGCCAGGGCCGACCGCGACCTGCCGCTCCGCGTGCGCGTGCGCCGCGCGCTCGTCGACGCGCCGGAGCCGGCGCTCCTCATCACCGACGGCGCGCGCGCCGAGTTCCGGCTCGACCGCGCCGCGCCGGGCGCCATCGTGCTCGACGGCGTCTGCCGGTCGCTCGATCGCGACGAGACCCCCTGCGCGTTCTCCGTCGCGCTCGACGGCGCCCCTGTCGCGTGCTCCGCCGCGGCCGCGCCCATGGCCGACCGCTGCGTCGTGCAGGTGCCGCGGGGCAAGCACCGCGTCGAGGTGCGGCCTCCGGCGGACCAGAGCGTCCTCGGCTGGATCCGCGCGACCGCCGCCGGCTCGGCGCAGCCGTTCTCGGGCCGCGTCCTCTCGACCTGGCACGACATCGACCCCGCCCGCCCCCTGGAGCTCGCGTTCGTCGGTCCGACCGTGGTGCGCATCCGCGCCCGCGCCGCCTACGAGTGCGCCGCGCCAGCGAGCGGCGACGACGCCGCCTGCCGCCCCGAGATCACCGCCGCCACGCCCGCCGGCCTGCTGCGCTACGCGGTGTCCCCGCTCGACGGCGCGCCCGCCGCCGGCGCGCCCGCCGCGGTGGACGAGGGGACCCTCGCGCTCGACACCGCCGAGGACCCCGCCGCGCGCCGCCTCGGCGTCACGCGCGAGCCGTTCTTCTGGCTCGGCGGCGAGGTCGAGGCCCGCGTCGCCGTCCTCCCGGAGGGCCCCCACGTGCNCGAGGTCGAGGCCCGCGTCGCCGTCCTCCCGGAGGGCCCCCACGTGCTG
>NZ_JEMA01000523.1 GCF_001589285.1 Sorangium cellulosum
CCACGGCGACCGGGATGGTGAAGTTGTCGTCCATCCGCGACGAGAGCAGCTCGGTGGCCGCCCCGGCAAGGCCGGCGACGGCGGCCAGGAGGAGGCGCGACGAGAGCGACGCCGGGCCGAGCGCCCACATCACGAGCAGGGAGCTCACCACGCCCGCGGCGAAGAACGCGAGCGTCCCCTCGAGCGAGCGATTGTCGAGCAGCCGCGTCCGGCCAAAGCGACGGCCGATGAGGGCCGCCGCCGGGTCGGCCACCGCGAGCACCACCACCGCGAGCGACTGGCTCAGCCGCGTGCCGAACAGCGCCAGAAGCAGGAGCGCAGTCACGTACCACGTCGACGAGTTCACCCGGTAACGCTCGTGCGGGTGAGCCACGAGCCGGAAGACCCCCATCAACCGATCGTTCACCCGCTCGCTCACCCGACGGCCGATCTCCATCGACCACGCCGCCGCCGCGAACGCGCCGCTCACCGCGACCAGCCAGCCACGCTCGGGCAAGAGCTGGATCAGCCCGAGCACCGAGAGCCCCGAGGCAACATGCCACAGGCTGCGCGCATGGTTCGTCGGCCTGACGCTCGGCGGCGCGACGACGACGCCGCGCAGCGTCAGCAGCAGCGACTCGTACGCGGGCTGCACCTCGCGCTGAAACGCGATCCACGCCGCCTTGGGCGAGGGCGTCCTGGTCGGGGTCGCTCGCTCCACCGCGGCGAGCAGCGCGCGAAGGCGCTCGCGGAGCCGCTCGAGCGCGCCGCCCGCGTCATCGCGCTCGGCCGCCACGACGAGCTCCCGGAGCCGCGACGCCACCCGATCGACCCGGGCACGGACCTCGGGCTCGTCGCGGAAGGCGAAGACCGCGGGATCAACTTGACGCAAAAGAGCGCAGAGCTCTTCGGAGACGAGCTTGGTCTCGAGGTGCAAGGTGTGGATCACGTTCGCTTTTGTGAGGATAGTTCCCGGAACTCGTTCCGCGTGTCAGCGCTTCGTCATACCCGCCGCCCAGCCGGTGAGCTGCCTCGCGCCCCCACAAGGCGCGCCGCGACGCACCGCATGAGGCCAGACCGACCCCCAGACGAGCCCGCGCGCGACAGCCGCCCCCGCCACCAACCCAGCGACCCGACCGCCGTCGCGCGCCGGGCCGGTCCGCCCCACGCGATCCCGTGAAGGCGACGGGCTCAACATGACATTCATGGATTCATGGAGCGCACGAGGAGGTCTCCTTGCGATTTCCATCTTGAGCTCGCTTCCGCCCGATTTACATCGCGGCGCGCCCCCGACGAGACCGCATGAGAGGCGCCTTACGGGGCATGTCAGAGCGCGAGACGCCGAGCTTCCCTTGCACGCACGCTGTGGCTAGGGTGCCTGGCGTCGCGGATTCGACGGGTGGGCGCGAGGCGCCCCGGGGACGCTGCGCGCGGCCATCTCTCTCGCGCGCGTCCGGTCAGGCGTCGTTCCCTCGGAGTCGGAGAATCGAGGAACATGAAGGTTTCAGTTCGGTACACCGCGCTTTCGTTCGCGCTGCTCGCCGGCCCCATCGCCCACGCGCGAGAGCGCCCGAACCACGACGCCTATTACAGGGAACCGGCGGCGCCGCCCGCCGGCGTGGCCCGCGTCGCGCAAGACGATGTGCCGGGCGCCGTCGTCGCGTCGACCGATCCGCAGCGCGGCGTGCCCACCTTCGTGTGGGCGACCTCGCCGGAGCACCGCCCGCCCGCCGCGACGCACAGCTCGGCAGAGGCCGCCGCCCGCTGGTACGTGCAGCGGTACGCGCACCTCTACAACCTGCCGCAGGCCGCGCTCGACACCGCCGTGGTGCGGCACGTGCACGACACCGGGCACGGCGGCATCGTCGTGACGCTCGGCCAGGACGTCGACGGGGTCCCCGTCTTCCGCAGCGAGCTCAAGGTGCTCATGAAGCGCGACCTCGCGCTGGTCGCCCTCGCGGGCAACCTGCACGCGTCCGCCGTCGCGCTGCCGCCCGGCGCCGGCTCGCTGCGGGCCGGCTCGAAGCGCAGCCGCGCGTTCTCCCGCGCGCCGGCCCAGGCGGTCGTCCGCGCGGTGCGCGACGCGCACGGCGTCGACATCAAGACGGTCGATCTCCGCGAGCTGCCCGGGGCGAAGGGCGGGTATCGGACCTTCGATATCGCGGAGACCGGGCACGCGCGCTCGCGCGTCGGGAGCCTGCGCTTCACCCAGCCGGCGCGCGTCAAGAAGGTCCTCTTTCCGCTGCCCGATCGGCTCGTGCCCGGCCACTTCGTCGAGCTCATCTCGGGCGACGCCACGAGCACGAGCTCCGTGGCGTATGCGTGGGTGTTCGGGGCCGACGACGGGCGGTATCTCTACCGGGAGAACCTCTCCCACGCCGCCGCGTTCGATTACCGCGTCTGGGCCGAGGAGGGGGGCAAGCACGTCCCGCTCGACGGGCCCCTCGCGGACTCCTCGCCGCACCCGACCGGGCAGCCGAACGGCTACACCGCGCGGTTCATCGCGCCGAGCCTCATCTCGATCGACGGCTTCAACACGAGCCCGGACGGCGGCGCCGACCCGTGGCTGCCGGACGACGCGACATCGACCCTCGGCAACAACGTCGACGCCTACGCGGACCACAGCGCGCCCGACGGGTTCTCCAGCGGCGACACGCGCGCGACGCTCACGGGGCCGCGCGCGTTCGACCACGTCTACGACCCGTCGGCCGATCCGCTCGCCGGTCCCGAGCAGATCATGGCGGCGGTCACCCAGGTCTTCTACGTCACGAACTGGCTCCACGACTGGTACTATGACTCCGGCTTCAACGAGGCCGCCGGCAACGCGCAGCGCGACAACCTCGGCCGGGGCGGCCTCGACGGCGACCCGCTCCTCGCGGAGGCGCAGGACGACGCGCCCGGCGGCAGCCGCGACAACGCGAACATGGACGCGACGTACGACGGCGCGCCGCCGCGGATGCAGATGTACCTGTGGTCCGGGCCGGACCAGCGGTCGCTGAGCGTCACGCCGCAGAACGCCAGCTACGCCTCGAACACGGCCGTGTTCGGGCCCCAGCAGTACGAGGTGAGCGGCGAGCTCGCCGTCGGCGAGGACGACACCGCGCCGCGGGGCGACGCGTGCGGGCCGCTCACGAGCGACGTGGCCGGCAAGATCGCCCTGGTCGACCGGGGCGGGTGCGCCTTCGCCGTGAAGGCGCAGAACGCGCAGGCGGCGGGCGCCGTCGGCGTGCTCATCGCCAACAACCGCGAGAGCGACGGGGCCCCGCGGCTGGCCGGCGAGGCGCCCGACGTGACGACGCCGGTCCAGAGCATCTCGCTGGAGGACGGGCGCTCGCTCAGGGCGGCGCTCGCCGGCGGGGGCGAGCCGCTCACGGTCACGATGACCCGCGAGGCCAGCGTGGAGCGCGACGGCACGATCGACAACACCATCGTGGCGCACGAGTGGGGTCATTACATCCACCTCCGCCTGGTCCCGTGCGCCACGCAGATGTGCGGCGCCCAGAGCGAGGGCTGGGGCGACTTCATCGCGCTGCACATGATGCTCCGAGACGGCGACGACCTCGACGGCGTCTACCCGATCTCGGGCTACGGGAGCGCGGCGATGGGCGACAGCTACTTCGGCATCCGCCGCGCGCCCTACTCGCTCGACTTCTCGAAGAACGGGCTGACGTTCAGGCACATCGCCGATGACGCGCGCCTCCCCGACCACCCGCTCAGCGTCACGGCGCCCGAGAACTCCGAGGTGCACAACGCCGGCGAGGTCTGGGCGAGCATGCTGTTCGAGGCGTACGTCGCGCTGATCCGGCGCGGCGGCGAGCTGGCCCCGCCGCGCGCGTTCGAGCAGACCCGGCGGCGGATGAGCGATTACGTCGTGGCGGGCATGAAGCTCGCCCCGGCGAACCCGACGTTCACGGAGCAGCGCGACGCGATCCTGGCCGCGGCGCTCGCCAGCGATCAGGGCGACTTCCTCGCGCTGGCCGAGGCGTTCGCGCGGCGGGGCGCCGGCACGTGCGCCGCGTCGCCGCGCGCCGACGCGTACGACCTCTCCGGCGTGGTCGAGAGCTTCAAGGTGCAGCCGGAGATCTCGCTGGTCCGCGCGGAGCTCGACGACAGCGCCGGCTCCTGCGACCGCGACGGGCTGCTCGACGCGGAGGAGTCCGGCACCGTCACGATCGAGATCGTCAACCGCGGCACCGCGCCGCTGACAGGGGCGGTGGCCACGGTCGAGGGGCCGGGCGGCGGGGTGACGTTCCCGGACGGGGGGCGCGTGTCGTTCGGCGACGTCCCGCCGTTCGCGACCGGGACGGCGAAGGTGGCGGTGAAGCTCGACCGCTCCGTCGCGCCGTCCGAGGATCTGAAGCTCAACCTGACGCTGAAGAGCGCCGAGGCGTGCACGCCGACGCGGGTGGAGGCGCTGGTGCGGCGCGTGAACTACGACGAGGTCCCGGCGTCGTCGGCGGTCGACGGCGTGGAGACGCAGAGCACGGCGTGGACCGTCGAGGGGCCGTCCAGCGAGCTCGTCTGGTCGCGCGCCGAGGGCGCCCCGCCGAACCGCGTGTGGCGCGGGGTCGACCTCGCGAGCCTGTCCGACGCGGCGCTCGTGTCGCCGGCGCTGGAGGTGAGCGCGACCGAGCGCTTCGTGCTGACCTTCGCGCACCGCCACCAGTTCGAGGCGAGCGACGGGCTGTTCTGGGACGGCGCGGTTGTCGAGATCAGCGCCGACGGCGGCGAGACGTGGGAGGACCTCGGGAGGTACGCGGACCCGGGCTACAGCGGGAGGATCACCCACGAAGCGGGCAACCCGCTGGCCCGGCGGAGGGCCTATGTCGGCGAGAGCCCCTCGTGGCCCGACGTCGACCGGGTGGCGGTCGACCTGGGGACCGCGTTCGCCGGCAAGACGGTGCGGGTGCGGTTCCGGGTGGGCACGGACGAGGCAGCGGGCGACACAGGCTGGGAGCTCGACGACATCGGGTTCGCGGGCGTGACCAACAAGCCGTTCGCGACGATCGTCCCGGACTCGGCGTCGTGCCAGGGAGGGCCGGTGGCGGACGCCGGCGCGGACCAGGCGGTCGCGGTCGGAGAGCTGGTGACGCTCGACGCGTCGGGGAGCTCGGATCCCGAGGAGGACGCGCTGACGTTCTCCTGGACGCAGACGGCGGGGCCGGCGGTCGAGCTGACAGGCGAGGGCGCGCGGGCGACCTTCGTGGCGCCCGAGGTGGCCGCGGCGACGACCTTCGACTTCGAGGTGAAGGTCAGCGACGGGGTGCTGGAGGCGACCGACCAGGTGAGCGTGGTGGTCGATCCGGCGAAGGAGCTGTCGGCCGATCCGGCCGACGACGCGTGCGGGTGCGCGGTCCCCG
>NZ_JEMA01000524.1 GCF_001589285.1 Sorangium cellulosum
GAGGTGCACGGGCGCGGGCGGAGGCGACGGGGGCAGGGAAGCGACCTGGGGCGCCCCGGCCGGCGGCGAGGCGCCCGGGGGCGGGAGCGGCCCGAGCGGGAGGCGCGCGGCGAGGCGGGCGAGGTCGGAGGGCCCGGGGAGCTCGCGCTGACCCGCGCGCAGGACGGCGCGCACGGCGTCGGTCGTGTCCGAGGACGCATCGAAGAGCCGCGGCGGATCCTTCGGTCGGCTCAAGGCATCCTCCTCGCGGCCGTGGCGCGCCGCAGGGCGGCCTCGACCACCCGGCGCGCCGCGTAGAGCCGCGTGTACGCCGTCTGGAGCGGGCAGCCCACCGCCTCGGCGACCTCCGTCATCGGCAGCTCCTCCAGCTCGAAGAGAACGAACACCGCGCGCTTGTCGTCGTCGAGCGTCTGGACGCACGCGTCGAGGAGCGCGCGCGCCTGCTGGTCCTCGAGCGCCCCGTGCTGGTCCTCGGGCGCTACCTGGTCGGGCAGCTCGGCGTGCGTGGACTCGCGGCGCCGGTGGGCGCGCTTGCGGTAGTCGGCCGCGACCCGGATGCAGATGCCGTAGATCCAGGTCTGGACCGAGGATCGCCCCTCGAAGCCCGCGAGGCGTCGGTGGACGATCATGAAGACCTCCTGGCAGACGTCCTCCGCGTCGGCTTCATGGACGCCGAGCCGCCGCAGCGCGCGCCAGACGAACGGCGCGTGATCGAAGAAGACCTGCTCGAAGGACGGGACCGGGCCCCCCGGCGCGGAGAGCGCGCGCGGCCGGCCTTCGCGCGCGGTGGCGAGCAGGGACATGCGCTGGGGTGAGTGGACGCGCGGCGGGCGCGTTTTGAACGAATCGACGCGGCCCGGTCACGGCAGCTCGAGGCCGAGGCCGAGGTCGAGGATCGTCGATACAGGCGACGCCTGGAAGACATCGTGCCGCGCCCCCGCCGCGTCGGTGTAAAAATACACGTCCCGCGCTGTCGGCACCGCGATCCCGAGCCCGACGGCCCCGAACAGCGGCCCAACGAAGCGCCGCCGCACGCGCGTATCGAGGCTCAGATCGAGCACGAGCCGCTCGTGGCGGAACCTGCTCGGCACCGCGGGCCCCTCGACGCGCAGCGATCCGAGCATCACGCCGACGCAGCCCGAGAGCGCCGTCCCGCCGCGCGCGATCTCGATGGGGCACACGGACAGCCTCCCGTAGGCGAGCGAGAACGCCGGTGATCCGGGCGCCTCGCGGACGTCCGGGCTCGCCCACAGCACGCCGCCCAGCTCGAAGCCCGGCCCGCGCGGCGGCGTCGCGTGCGCGCGCACCCCGACCCCGACGCTCGCGGGCCCGGGCATGAGCCCGAGCCCGCCCACCACCTCCACGGCGCCTCCGACCCGCCAGGAGGCGCTCGGCGGCGCTGGAGCCGGCGGGCACGCCGGAAGCGCGGGAGCCGCGTTCGCGGCAGGGGGCAGCGGGGCGGGCCGCATCGCCGCGACAGCGCCCGGCGCTCCCCCGCCGGCGCTCGCGGCCGGGCTGCCCGCGGCGCGGGGGAGCAGGAGCGAGGCGTCGGGGTCGACGAGCAGCGCGATAACGAGCTCGAGCCGATCGTCGATCGCCNGTCGACGAGCAGCGCGATAACGAGCTCGAGCCGATCGTCGATCGCCCGACAGTCGGCCTGGTCGGCCTCGAGCTCCCGCGACCCGATCGCCGTCCCGCCCGCGCCGAACACGCGGATCGTCGCCCGCCAGACGCCTGTCTCCTGCGAGCGCTCGATCCGCCCCTCGATGGCCACGTCGCCGAGGGTGGGCGGCACGAACGCGACCCGCCCGAGCCGCCGCTCGACGGCGAGCGCGAGCGTCCGCGCGTCAACGCACCCTTCGGCCCCGGGCATCCGCACCCACGCGAGCGACGAGGTGCGCGGTCCCGCATAGGCAGGACGATCGAAGGTGCCCAGCGCGGCCCCGACGAGGAGCGCGAGCGCCGCGGATCTCATGCGGCAGCTTATCCAGACGATCGTCGAGGCCGTCAAGGCACGACGCGCTGTCTCCTCGCGGGCGCTGCCTCATGTCAGCAGCTCGACATACCCGTCCGTTCCATGCACGCGGATGCGTTGCCCATCCCGGATCAACCTGGTCGCGTTGTCCACGCCGACGACGGCCGGCAAGCCGTATTCCCGGGCGATCACCGCGCCATGGGTCATCAGGCCCCCCACCTCGGTCACCAGGCCCTTGATGGAAACGAACAAGGGTGTCCAGCTCGGGTCGGTGAAGGTGGTGACCAGGATGTCCCCCGGCTCCAGATCCGCATCGGCCATGTCCAGGAGGACGCGGGCTCGCCCCTCGACGACGCCGGAGGAGACCGCCAGGCCGACGATGGCTCCGGCGGGGAGATCGGCTCGCTTGTACGCGCCCGCCACGATCTCCCCATCGGACGTGATGACGCGCGGTGGCGTCAGCTTCTTGTTGAGCTCGTGTTCGGCCCTCCGCTGGCTGAGGACCTGATCGTCGATCCGATGGGTGCGCACGACCTCGCGGAGCTCGTCGAACGTGAGGTAGTCGATGTCCTCGACGTCGCGGATCACGCTGGCCTGCACGAGCCGCTCGGCTTCTCGCAGCAAGGCCTGCTTGTAGACGAAGTAGCGATTGACGATGGCGTACTTCGGATACTCGCGGTAACCGATGAAGCTCCGGAGCCGGTCGATCATCCGCCGGGCCTCGCTGGCCTTCTGCTCCCCGTCCGGAAGCTGCCTCAACCGGTCGAGCAACGCTCGCGCTTGCTGCGAGGCCTCCTGCCGCCCCTGCTCGAACCTCCGCTCGCCGGCATGAGGCTCGAAGTTCTTGATGTTGCTCAGGATCAAGGGGACCAGGGTCGTCGGCTTCTCGCTCCAGCGGGCCCTCGTGACGTCGATTTCCCCGGCACATCGCATGCCGTATCTGTGGAGGTAAGCCCGGATGGCGTCCCGGGCCTGCTGCCCGCCGTCGAGCGCGACCAGCTCGTCCAGGAAGCCGTCGTGCTTCACGTTCTGCAGAGTTGCGACAACGTCCGGGTAAGGGCGGATCGCGTCGGCGACATCCAGCAACGCCAGGCCCATCTCCGACGTGATGTTGTTCGACACGGACTGGGAGAGCGTATCCGCGACGTTCTTCTCGCCGAGCCACGCCATCATCTTCTCGTTGAGCCACCATGAAGCGTTCATGCCCGCCATGATCGCGCCCATGCTCCGTGGATCGAACAGGGACTTCTTCAACTGCTGGATGTCCTCCAGGAGGAAGTCGAACAGCGCCGTCCCGGTCCTGGTTTGGATGCCGCGCTTCAGCTCCTCGAGCGCGGCCTGGCTGCGCTCGATCAACCCCGTGACGATCGCCGGGTCGTCTTCGACCTGCGCGTCGAAGTGCGCGGGCGCCGACCCTTGCTTGCCCTGGCCGGGACGCGCGGCCGCCGGATCTACGGGCAACGGCTCGATGAAGTCTCCCCGCTCGATGAGGGTCACGAGGGCGTCCTTGATGAGCGGATCGGATCGCCCCGCCAGATCCAGGAAGGCGTCCCGGCTGGCCGGTGAGGCGAGCTGCTTCGTTGCATCGACGAACAACCTCCCGCCCGCCGCGAGCATGCGTCCAGCGGCGGTCAACTGGAACAAGGAGAGCCCGAGGGGCTTCATGGGGTCGGTCATCATCTGTTGATGGCCGACGGAGAGGAAGACGTGGTTGCCCTGATCGCCCGCATCAGGGACGGGATACAAGGTCGTGATGGGCCGGCTCTGGACGATGGAGAACGCCTCGTCGACGAGGCACCATTCGATGTCCTGGGGGTGGCCGAAATGCCCTTCGATCCGCCGGCCCAGGCGCTCGAGCCGCACGATCTGCTCGTCCGTCAGCGCGGGCCGGCTCTGCCGCTCGGGCGCGATCGCCCGTTCCTCCGTGCCGCCCCCCTCCACGGTCCATGTGGCCAGCTTCTTGGTGGCGACAGTCTTCTCGATGACATGGCCGTTCCGCACCTTGTAGCGATCGGCGCTCGCCAGGCCGGAGACCAGGGCCTCGCCGAGGCCGAAGCCCGCCTCGATGGATGAAACCTTCCGGTTCGAGGTGACGGGATCGGCCGTGAACAAGATCCCGGCCGCCTGCGGGACGACCAGCTTCTGCACCACAACGGCCATGTGGACCTTGCGGTGGTCGAAGCCGTGCTGGATCCGGTAGCTCACCGCCCGCTCGGTGAAGAGCGATGCCCAGCACCGGCGGATGTGCTCCAGGATCGCCGGCGTCCCGATGACGTTCAGGTACGTGTCCTGCTGGCCCGCGAAGGAGGCCCCCGGCAGATCCTCCGCCGTGGCGCTGGACCGGACGGCGTAGGCGGCTTGCTCGCCGAGCTCGACAAGGGAGCGGGTGATCGCGTCCTGCACGTCTGCGGGGATGGCTGTCCCTTCGATGATTGTGCGGATCTCGGCGCTCCGCTCCCGGATCGCATCGCGGTCTTCGGCCCTGAGACGCGACAGCCGGTCGAGCAGCTCGCCGAGCGACGGCGCGCCTTCCATGACCCGCTCGAACGCTCCGGTCGACACGCAAAAGCCGGCCGGCACGCGGATCCCTTCCAGCCTGGCAAGCTCCCCCAGGCTCGCGCCCTTCCCTCCGACATCGCGGATCCGGGTCCGGTCGGCCTCCTGGAAACCAAGCACGTAAGCCCGCATCGGTGCACCTCCCTCGTCGAAGGGCGCCACGATAACGCGGATCTCCGCGGCGTTCAAACGGGCATCACGACGGGATCTGCGGCCCTCGTCGACACCCCCGGCGAGCGCGCGGCGCCGCGCGAGCGGCCTGGCGCGCAGCGCGGGGGCTCACGCCGTCCTGCACACCACGTTGATGAACGGGAACGTGCTGCCGCCCGGTGTCGCTTCGTCGATCTCGGAGAGCTCGATCTCGCCGTGCGGACCGAGCTCCCGCCGGATCGACTCGGCGTCGTAGAAGAACATCTTCATGCCCGGGTGGACCTCGTACCAGTCGTCTCCGAGCTTTGGCCCCCGACCGAACATCGGAGCTTGCTTCGATATGACGGTGAAGATCATCGCTCCGCCCTTCCGGAGCTGGCGATGGCAGTCCTGGAGGAACTTCGCCCGCGCGGGAGGGGCGAGGAGGTAGAGGAGCCCGTACGAGAAGACGCCGTCGTACATTCGATCGTCGTACGGCATGTCGGTCACGGAGCCGTGGTGGATCGGGATATCGAGGCCCATCTGCGTTCGCGCGAGATCGATCGCCGTCCCGGAGATCTCGATCCCCGTCACCGACATCCCGTGCTCGAGGAACGGCTTCGCGTTCCGGCCGTAGCCGAGGCCCGGAACGAGGATCTCCTTCGCGCCCGACCGCGCGAAGTGGTCCCGCGCGAAGACCGCCGATCGGCTCGGCTCGGGCCCCCACATCATCTGCTTGTCCGCGAACACGCTCTCCCAGAGCTCGGTCATCTCCGGCACCTCTTCCCCCTGAATAGCGCTGCGCTCCGGCGCATGCGAGGGCGTGGCTTTCGCTCCGATGGGCGTGGTTTTCGAGGCGTCGTGAAGGCGGACCAGCCTGATGGCTGGATAATGTATTTTAAATTACACTAGGCAAATATTTCTACGTTCGAGGCCCCGGCGTGCGCCACGCCGGGGCGCGAAAAAAATGTCTCGCTCTGTCGATCCCGCCGGCTGTCGTTCGTCGCCCCGGTGAAGCCAGGGTCGTCAATCGGGTCGATGACCCCGGGAGCCCGGCTTCGTAAAGGAGACACGACAATGCAATCCATGACTGCGACCGCGAGCGTGACCCTGGCTGCCCCCACGTCCAGGCGCTGGCGCCTCGCGAACATCGCCCTCTGGGCGCTGCAGATCCTCCTCTCGGCCGCCTTCATTTTCGGGGGCGTCAACAAGCTCCTCGGGCTCCAGCAGGAGATGGTCGACAACTTCGCCAGGATCGGGCTCGGCGTGTGGTTTCAGTACTTCGTGGGCGTCCTCGAGCTCGTCGGCGGCATCGGCCTCTTGATCCCGCGGGTGTGCAGCCGCGCCGCGCTCCTGCTCGCAGGCGTCATGGGAGGCGCGGTCCTCACGCACCTCTTCGTGCTCCCTCCCTTGTATCTCGCGTCGATCCCGGGCGTGCTCGGCGTCGTGTTCGGGCTCGTCGCGTGGGCCCGCCGAGGCGGCCGGGCCGCGTAGCGCATGGCGCGGGCAAGAGCCGCAGCCCGAGGTGGATGACCTGCTTGTGCATGGAGGAGGTGCGTGATGATCGATCTGGAATTGACCCGTCCGGCGACCCTGGGAGCGTTTGTGCTGGCCCTCGCCGCCGCCGGCTGCGGCGGGGACGACGAGGTGCCCGTCGCGAGCTGGACAGCCGCGTGGGGGACGACGATGCAGGGGGCGGATTCGCCGTTCCCCGACACGACGCCGCGTAGCTTCAGCGACGAGACCTTGCGCCAGAGGCTCGTCGTCACCGCCTCCGGCGATCGGCTCCGGCTGCGGCTTTCGAACCTCTTCGGGACCGAGCCCCTGGAGCTCGCCGAGATCCGCGTGGCGAAAGAGGCCTCGCCCTTCGTCTCGGCGCCGGGCACCGACAGGCGGGTCCAGTTCTCCGGCCAGCCGAGCGCGTCGGTCCCGCCGGCCAGCGAGGCGGTGAGCGACGGCGTGGATCTCGCGGTGGGCCCGGGCGACCGCCTCATCGTGAGCATTCACAGCGCGGCGACGTCGGAGCCTGCGACGTGGCACCCGTTCTCCTTCACGACGCACGCGGTCGCCAGAGGAAACCAGGCGGCGAGCGAGGCCTTGACGTCACCCACCAACATCACGTCCACGTACTGGCTCGCGGGCGTCGACGTCGAGTCCACGGAGCCCCGGAAGGTCGTCGTCGCGTTCGGCGACTCGATCACGGACGGCTCGACATCGACGATCGACGCCGACAGGCGCTACTCGGACAGGCTCTTCGCGCGGCTCCAGGCGGATCCGGAGACGCGGAGGGTCGCTGTCGTCAACCAGGGCCTCGGCGGGAACAGGCTGCTCCGGGACAACATCGGCCCGAGCGCCGCATCGCGCTTCGAGCGCGACGTGCTGGGGACGCCGGGCGTGACGCATGCCATTGTCTTGATCGGGATCAACGACATCGGGATGCCCGGTTTTCTGGGGTCCGCCGAGAAGGTGACTGGCGCCGAGATGATCGACGGGCTCAAGTCGCTCGCCGACAAGGCGAGAGCGAGGGGGGTCAAGGCGTTCGTCGGCACGCTCCTGCCGTTCGAGGAGGCGTTCCCGCCCTACTATACGCTCGAGGGGGAGGCCATACGCCAGGAGGTCAACGCGTGGATCCGCGGCAACACCTCCTACGACGGGGTCATCGATTTCGAGGCCGCCGTGCGCGACCCGGAGCAGCCCGCCAGGATCCTCGCCTCGTTCGACAGCGGCGATCACCTGCACCCCAACGACGCCGGCCACGAGGCGATGGCGAACGCCGTGCCCCTCTCGATCTTCAAGTAGCTCGCCCGCGCGAAGAACCCG
>NZ_JEMA01000525.1 GCF_001589285.1 Sorangium cellulosum
GCTCCCGTCGCCGCGGCCCCCGGCGTCGCCGCCGAGCCCGCCGGGCCCCACGCAAGCCCCGCCGCGCGCGCCCGCGCCCCCGCCGAACCTCGACCTGGCGCCGCGGTAACGCCGCCCAGCCCGCCTCGGCGCAGCGGGCGCTCAGTCCTTCTTCGGCCTGTCAACCTGAGACTTGTCGGGGAGCGGCGAAGGCGGTGTCGGGGTGACGCGGGACGCCGCCTTCTTCAGAGACGACTCCGCGAGCGACACCAGCGTTGCGAGGTGCACCGGCTTCGAGAGCAGGAAGATCGCGTGACGCCGCAGCGCGCGGATGCGGGCCTGCTGCGACTCATCGGCGGTCACGACGAACACGGGCGTGTCCCGGTTCAGCGCCCCCTTGGCCGAGAGCGAGTCGAGCACGCTGAAGCCGTCGACGAGCGGCATGTGCAGGTCGAGCACCACGAGCTCGAACTTGCGCGCGGAGAGCCGCCGCAGCGCCGGCGCCCCGCCGTTGGCCTCCTCGACGTCGCCGAGCGTACGGAGCGCGCGCGCAAACATGCCTCGAATCGCAGCGTCGTCGTCGATGACGAGGATGCACGTCACAGCATGATGATGTTCGCACGGGTACGGAAACGCTGGAAGCTCGGCGCAGATTTCCGCATCACGCGCAGCGAGCGTCTCCGCCGCATCGAGCGCGCGCAGCGGAGACGGACGCGCCGTCAGCGCAGCACGTATGTCCGCGGGCCGAGGGCGGACATGGACGCCACGGACGGGGTGGGGTACACGCGGGGGAAGACCGCATCAGCACCGCAAAGGAACCATCCATGGGCAAGTTCACCGTCACGAACGAGATCAACTGCAACATCGATACGTTCTGGAAGCTGTTCCTGGACAAGACCTTCAACGAGGAGCTCTACAGGAAGGAGCTCGGTTTCCCCGAGTACACCATCACGGAGCAGTTCGAGACCGAGAGCGAGATCGTCCGGAGGTCGGCCGGGAAGCCCAAGATGAACTTGCCCGGCCCCGTGGAGAAGCTGCTCGGCTCCGGCTTCCGCTACACCGAAGAGGGCAGGCTGAACAAGGCGACGAAGGTGTGGACCTTCAAGCTGACGCCAAGCACCCTGGCGGACAAGATGCGCAACGAGGGCGTGGTGCGCGCCGAGGCGATCGGCGACAACAAGACGCGTCGGATCGCCGAGCTCGTCATCGAGGCGAAGGTCTTCGGCGTGGGCGGCCTGATCGAGAGCACCGCCGAGAAGGAGCTGCGGCAAGGGTGGGAGCAGAGCGCGGTCGCCATGAACCAATGGATCGCCCAGGGCAAGGCGGTGTAGCCGCCTCCGCACGGGCCGCTCGACCCGACCCCGCCGCGCGCACCTGCCCGCCGAAGAAGGCGACTCCCGACAGATCATTAGGCGACTCCCGACCAACGGGCATGCCGGCGAGCGACCGTCTCGCCGTCCATCCGTGTCCTGACGAGGACACGAGCCTGGACGTTCGAAGCGAAAACGAGAGATCGGCAGGGTCGACTCTTGCCGTTCAGGGGGGCGTGCAGCAGGGCCCCGGGCATGGAGCACGTGGTCATCATCGGCGCCGGCTTCGGCGGCCTCTACGCGGCGCGGGCGCTCCGGCGCGAGCCGGTGCGCGTGACCGTGATCGACAGGCGAAACCACCACACGTTCCAGCCCCTCCTGTATCAGGTCGCGACGGCGGGGCTGAACGCGAGCGACATCGCCGCGCCCATCCGGCGCGTCCTCCGCAAGCAGAAGAACACGAGCGTGCTCCTCGCCGAGGTGACGGCGATCGACCCTGCCCAGAAGAAGGTGATCTTCGAGGACGGCGAGATCGGCTACGACACGCTGATCGTGGCGGCCGGGGCGTCGCACTCCTACTTCGGCCATGACGCGTGGGCGCAGTTCGCGCCGGGGCTCAAGACCGTCGAGGACGCGCTGGAGATACGCCGGCGCGTGCTCCTCGCCTTCGAGGCGGCCGAACGCGAGACCGACCCGGCGCGGCGCGACGCCTGGATGACGTTCGTGGTGGTCGGCGCCGGCCCCACGGGCGTCGAGCTCGCCGGGGCCCTCTCGGAGCTCGCCAGGCACACGCTCGTGCGCGAGTTCCGGCACATCAACCCGTGCGAGGCGCGCATCATCCTGCTGGAGGGGGCAGGACAGGTGCTGCCGTCGTACGTCCCGGAGCTCGGAGAGAAGGCGCGGAGGCAGCTCGCGGCGCTCAACGTGGACGTGCGGACGAACTGCCGCGTCACCGGGATCGACGAGGAGGGCGTATCGATCGGCGACCGGCGGATCGAGGCCAGGACCGTGCTCTGGGGGGCGGGCGTGGCGGCGTCCGCGCTCGCCCGCACCCTCGGCGTGCCGCTCGATCGGGCAGGGCGCGTGCTGGTGCAGCCGGACCTGACGGCGCCAGGCCACGAGGACATCTACGTCATCGGCGACCTCGCGTCGCTGAAGCAGGAGGACGGGACGCCCGTGCCGGGCGTGGCGCCCGCGGCCATCCAGGAGGGGCGCCACGCGGCGCGCAACATCGCGCGCGCGCTGCGGGGGCAGCCGCGGCTGCCGTTCCGCTACCGCGACCGGGGATCCCTGGCGACGATCGGGCGCGCCGCGGCCGTGGCCGACTTCGGCAGGCTGAAGCTGTCCGGGTTCATCGCGTGGCTCGCGTGGCTGTTCATCCACATCCTCTTCCTGATCGGCTTCCGCAACCGGTTCATGGTGCTGTTCTCGTGGGCCTTGTCGTACCTGACCTACGAGCGCGCCTCGCGGCTGATCACGGGCGAGACCCCGCCCCTGCTGGAGGCCCCGCGTGTTCGGGAGCTCGAGCCGCGCAAGGACGACGGGGCCGCCAGGGGCCAGCCGATGCCCGAGCACGCGCGCACCTAGCGTCACGCTCAGCCGCTGTGCCTCATGGGCGAGCTCCTGCGCGGCTACACCACCCGAGAGCAACAGCGCGTGGAGCACGGGCGCGCACAGCGGCCGCTTGCGCTCATCTGGACGTTGGCGCGCGAGCTGCGTTAGCGTCATTGACCATGCGAACTCATCCCGGACAGGGCGCCACGACGCACCTCTCGCGAGCCCTCTTCGCCAGCGCTGCCCCTCTGGCCGCGCTCCTGCTCAGCGCCTCCTCCGCCTTCGCGCAGGCGCCTCCTGCGGCGTCCGCTCCGGCGAGCGCGTCCGCGCCTCCGGGCACCGCCCAGGCCCAGCCCGCCCCGTACGGGACCCCCGCGCCGTACGGCGCTCCCGCCCCCTACGGGCAGCAGCCCGGCTACTACCCGCCTCCTGGATACGCTCCGCCGCCCGGGTACGCCCCGCCGCCCGGGTACGCCCCGCCGCCCGGGTACGCCCCGCCCGCCGGCGCTCCCCCCGTCGGGCCGAGGATCATGAACTACGAGGAAGGGCAGGCCATCCCGGAGGGCTACCGCGTCGAGCCGAGGGCGCGCCGCGGGCTGATCATCGGCGGCGCCGTGACGTTCGGCGTCACCTACGTGCTCTCGGCGATGGTCGGGCTCGTCGCGGAGGCCGACGAGCGCGCCCAGGGCGGCAGCGGAGCGAGCTACATGCCGCTCTACATCCCGCTCGCCGGCCCGTTCATCACCATCGGCACCGCCGAAGCCAAGGGCGGCGGCGTCTTCATCCTGATGATCGACGGGCTCGCTCAGGTCGCCGGCGCCGCCATGTTCATCGGCGGCATCGCGGCGCCCGAGAAGAAGCTCGTCCGCAACGATGTCTCCCTGTCCGTCAAGCCGATCGTCTCGGCGGACACCCTCGGGCTCGGTGTCTCCGGCTCGCTCTGAGCGCCCGCCGCCTCACGTCACGACCGGCGGCGTCTCGTCCATCGTCTTGACCGCGCGCTTGGCCCGGCGGCGCACGTCGACGTGCAGCGACTCGTCGAAGTTGATCGCCGAGAACGCCGCGCGCGCCTCGATGTTCTTGCCGAGGGCGGCGTAGGCCTCGGCCTCGTTCCAGCGCAGCTTCCAGTCGCGCTTCGCGAGGTCCGAGAGCTTCGCGGCGTCGGCGATGATCTCCGGGTAGCGCTGCTGCTTCCCGAGCTCGCTCCAGTACTCGGCCCTGAGATCGTCGTCCCCGGGCGCGAGCGCGACGGCCGACGCGAAGCCGGCGAGCGCGTCGTCGATGCGGCCCGCGACGAGCTCGGCGCGGGCGAGCGAGCGGCGCGCGCCGGCGCTCTCGGGGTGCGCCGCGGCGAAGGCGGCGAGCGCGGGGATCGCCTCGTTGACCTTCTGGATGTCCGCGGGATCGGCCGGCCAGAACCGGAGCGAGAGCGCGGCGAGGTCGCCGGGGTCGCTCTCCAGCGCGCGCTCGATCGCGGCGGGGGCCTCCTCGCCGCGGCCGGCCTGCGCGAGGCACTTCGCGAGCTCGACCCACGCGCCCGACGAGGACGGCGCGTCCTTCACGTAGGCCTGGGCCGCGGCGAGCGCCTCGTCGACGCGCCCGAGCGAGCGGAGCGCGGCGATCCGCGCGAGCTGCGCGCGCTCGACGCCCGCGCCCTCCGCGGCGGCGACGGCGCGCTCGGCGGCGGCCAGCGCGACGTCGTGACGGAGCTCGCGCTCGTGGTAGGCGAGCTGCTCCAGGTAGAAAGCGCTGTCGCGCGGCGCCGCGTCCCACTGGCCGGCGAGGTACTCGAGCACCGCGTCCGAGCGCACGTAGACGAGCGAGGCGGCGTCGCGCGGGTTCTCGTAGATCGGCACGAGCACCCCGAGCTGCACCATCGCGTCGAGCGCCGGCTGGCAGTCGGGCTTCGCCTCGAGCGCGAGGACCATCTCGTCGAGCGCGGCGTCCTTCTTCTGCATCGCCAGGTGCACCTGCCCGACCGCCACGTGGTAGTCGGCGTCGCCCTGGAACGTCTTCCGGATCGCCTGGAAGCTCTTCAGCGCCGCGGGGTAATCGCCGATGTTCGCCTGCGCCGAGGCGAGGTTCAGCCGCGCGGCGTGGTCGTCGGGGTCCATGGTGACGATGCGCTTGAGCGCCGAGATCGCCTTCTCGTAGTCGCGCTCCCCGAACGCCTTCTGCGCGCGCTCCCAGACCGGCGCCTTGTCGAGGAAGGCCTCGAACTGCGAGACGAGCGCGCTGTTCTGCTTGCGCCAGACGCCGCTCTTGCCGGGCTCGGAGTTCGTGAGGAAGTCCTTGATCCACTTGCGGGCGGCGTCGATGCCGAGCCCCTTGTCGGCCAGCCCCTCGAACTCGCCCCGCGGCACCGGCATGCGCGCGGGGATCCCCTGCCGGCGCGCCGTGTTCTCGTCGAGGCCGATAAGCACCCAGTCGCCTTGCTCGCTCATGATCAAGGACGGTAGCCGCCGTTCCCCGCCGGGATCAAGCGACCTCTCGGCGCCGCGCCCGCGCGGCGGAGACGCAGCGGAGCGCGACGGCGAGCGCCGGGACGGCGCTTCAGGAATAGAGCCAGGCCAGGAGGACGAACGCCGCGAACGCCGCCGCCGCGACGGCGACGACGATCGTGCGCGGCACGCCGAGGAGCATCGGCCGGATGCTCGCCTGAAACGCGAGCGCGTCCACGGAGCTGGGCGGGCTGCTCGGCACGTCGACGCCGGACGCGCCGCCCTGGACGACGAGCGGCGCGGCGACGGCCCCGGCAGCGGCGCTCCTCGCGGGGGCCGCTGTCGCGATCCGCGGGGCCGCGCTCGGGTCCGGGGGCGCGGGAGGGGGGCTCTGCGGGGGCTGGCCGAGGTCCGGGGGCCGCGACGTCGCGGGCGACGCCAGGTGCTCGAGGCCGAGCTGGGCCAGGATGGCGTGCTGCTCGTTGCCCCACGCGACAGGTCCAGCGGCCGCCTCGGGCGCCAGCGTGAGCGGCGCCGACATCGCCTTGTGCATCGCCCGCTCGAGCGTGAGCGCCTCGTCGAGGCGGCGCGACGCGCGCTCTGCGCCGGAGCTCGCGGCGAGGCGCAGCGCCTCGGCGGCGATCGACGAGACGTGGGCCGCCACCTTGGCCACCGCCAGCTTGCGCTCCGCGTGCGCGACCGCGAAGCGCGCCTCCTCGCGGAGCCGCATCGCCTCGGTCGTGAGGCGGTCGACCTCCACGTCGAGCTCCTTCTCGCCCTCATGCGCGCCGTGCGCCGGCGCGACAGCCCCCGCGTCGCGCTCCGCGGAGAACGTGACCGCGGTCGTCGAGCGCGGCGGATCGAGCTGCGGCGGCCTCGCGGACGGCGGGCGCGGCTCGCTGTCCAGCGACGTGATCGAGCCGTACGACGGCTGGCTGTTGCGATGCCGTCCGCTGACGGAGCTGGCGGACGCAGGGTCCGCGCGCCCGCGGCCGTTGCCCCCGACGACGACAGTCTTCTCGTCGGACGCGTCGGACGACAGCGGTCCGCGCAGGCGCGCGCCCTCGTCCGCGATGTCCACGCGGCGGGTCGTGGCGCTCGACGGCAAGGGGGAGGACGTGACGCCGCCGCCGCGCGGATCGAAGTCGGTCGACTCCTCTTCGTGGACGCGCTCCTGCGCGCGCGCCGCCTCCTGAGCGCGCTCCGCGCCGCTCGCGCGGAGCCGGTCGGCGGCGCCCGCTCCCCTGTCCCGCGCGGCGTCCACGGGGGGCCGGCGCGGGATCGCCGTCGTGGCCGAGAGCGAGGGGCGCGGCGCCTTGTCGACGCCCGCGAAGCCGCCGGAGACCGCGCGCTCGAACCAGCGCATCTGCCTCATGGCGTTGCGCCGCACGAAGCGGCCGAGCGCCTCCTCGTTGCCCTCGAGGTACCCGTGGCTGCGCAGCCAGCCCTCGAGCCGCGCGAGGATGTCGTCCGCGCTCTGGAAGCGCGACGACGCGTCCTTCTCGAGGCAGCGCATCACGATGGCCACGAGCTCCTTGTCGATCTTCGGCCGGAGCTCCCGCAGGTCGGCCGCGGGCTGCGTCGTCAGGGCCCGGAGGAGCTCGTAGTCGCTGGACGACGGCCACGGGTGCTTGCCCGAGAAGAGCTCGAACAGCACGACGCCGAGCGAGAACAGGTCGGAGCGCTTGTCGGCGGGGCCTCCGCGGGCCTGCTCCGGGGCCATGTAGGTCGTCACGCGCCGGCGCGCCCCGACGGCCGTGGTCATCACGCGGAGCGAGGATTTGGCGAGCCCGAAATCGGCGATCTTCACCTCGCCCTGGAAGCCGACGAGCACGTTGCCGGGCGTGAGATCGCGGTGCACCAGGTTGAGCAGCTCGCCGGCCGGCGAGCGGAGCTCGTGCGCCGCGGCGAGCCCGCGGCAGAGCGTCGCGCCGATGTGGACGACGAGCCGCTCGGAGAAGACCTCGCCCGTGTCGAAGACGGTCTTCATGAGCCGCGCGAGGCTCACGCCCTGCACGAGCTCGACGGCGAAGTACGACCCCTGCTCGTCGTTCCCCCAGCCGGCGACCTCGACGACGTTCGGGTGCTTGAGCGCCGCGGTCGTGCGCACCTCGTCGAAGAACCGGGTGGACACCGCCGGATCCTCGGCGAAGTGCGGGTGCAGCCGCTTGACGGCGAGCAGCTCCCCTGGCCGGATCGGACCGACCGATCGGCAGAGATCGACGCGGGTGGTCGCCCCGGATGCGATCTCGGCGAGGAACTGAAGCGAGAGCGCGGCCGGCGCGGGCTCTGGGAGCCGAGACATGCGCGCCTCAGTCTAGCGGGCGAGAGCCCTCACCGGAAAGGGCCTCAGACGCCCGCTCGTGCCGCGGCGATCGCGGCGGGGACCCCGGAGGGGGTAGCCTTGAGGTGCACGTCCAGGTGGTCATCCTTGGTCTTCAGCGCACGAACGCCGAGCACCGGCGCGCAGATGCGCAGCGCGCGGGCGACCATCGGGTTGCCGCCGATCGCCGGAATCTTGAGCAGATCCAGGGTGATCCTGTCATCCTTCGCGTCGATGAGCGCGGCTGGCCGCTTTGGCATGAAGGACACGAAGTTCCCGGGCTTGTTCAGATCGATCGCCCCCGAGTTAATGAGCCCGGCGATCGGCGAGCTCTCGTCGCCCATCACGTGGAGCTTGAGGTCGGCGATCCGCAGGCCGACGCGGACGGCGTCCGCGCCCACATCGAGCTCCTCGGCGTAGACGGCGAACGAGGCCCGGATCGGGGCGCCCATGGCCTTCACGGTGAGCGCGAGTCGGAGGCCGGGGGGCGCGGCCTCTATCACGATGTCCTTCGGCGCACGTTTTCCGCCGCTGAGCTCCCGCGCCAGATAGCGCAGCGCATCGATCGGGACGCCGAAGCGCAGGCCGAGCGCGCCGCGCAGCGCCCTCACGATCTCTTCGGGGTGAGCCTTGAGGTAGTCACCGGCGTGGCGGAGCAGCAACTTCGGGCTGGGCTTGGGCATCGTTGGGGCAGCTACGATTGCCCGGAGTCCGGCCCGCGCGCAAGGGTCGAACGCGACAGCAGCGAGGGCGTCGGCCCCCTGAAAGGCCGTTGTTCGATCGGGGGCGAGTCGGCACACTCGGGCGCGATGCACATCAAGATTCTTCTTGTTATGGCCACAACAGCGCTCGCGATCGGCTGCGGCTCGGCCGACGCGACGCTCGGGAGGACGCCCGGCGACGAGCCGACGGGCGGCGGGACATCGAGCCAGGGCGGCGGCGGCGGCGGGTCGACGGACGGCGGAGAAGACCAGGGCGGCAGCGGCGGCGATGACTCGAGCGGCGAGGGCGGCGAGCTGTCGGTCGGCGGCGATGTCTCGAACGGCGAGGGCGGCGATGACTCGAGCGGCGGGGCTCCGGGCGTCCTCTGTGGCCCGCCCCCGGCGTGCGACGCGGCGCCGCCGGATTCCGGCGAGGAGCTCTCGTGGAACCACCCGACCTCGTACCTCATCGCGGCCGCGGGGAGCCCGAACCACCGCGGGCGCGACCTCTACCTGGCCCCCGATGATCCGCAGTGGATCCTCGGCAAGTTCGCCTACGGGCTCACCGACAAGGACCTGAAGGGCGAGCGGGTCGACATCTACCTGCTCCGCGGCTGCGACGGCGCCTGGGAGCGCCTCGGCTCGGCGACCACGACGGAGGGCGACTCGTCGCACGCCGACGTCGAGGGGGTCAGCGACAGCGGCGGCCGCGTCTACTTCGAGATCCCCGGAGCGCAGCGGCTCGGTCCGGGCAGGCACCGGGTCCACCTGGTCGTCCGCGGCGACCTGTCGAGCACCGAGCTCTTCATCGAGGTCGTCCCCCGGGGGACGCCGATGTTCGTGAGCGACGTCGACGGGACGCTCACCGGCACGGAGACGGAGGAGTTCGCCACCCTGCTCACCGGCCTGCTGCCCAACGTGCACCCGCACGCCACGGCGGCGTTCCACCTGCTCACGTCGAAGGGCTACCGCCCGATGTACCTGACCGCGCGGCCGGAGTGGCTCGTGCAGCGCACGCGCGACTTCCTCGAGGCCTACGGCTTCCCGCCCGGCATCGTGCACACGACGCTCGGCCTGACCGGCGCGCTGGGCCGGAGCGCCGCGGAGTACAAGACAGCGGAGCTGCAGCAGCTCTTCGACCAGAGGGAGATGCGGCTCGCCTGGGCCTTCGGCAACACGGAGACCGACGCCGAGGCCTACGACAACGCCGGCATCATGCCCCTCGGCCGGCGCGTGTTCTACCAGTTCGACGACGACGCGTACGGGGGTCGGCGCATCGACGACTACGCCGAGCTGTTCGACGAGATCGAGGAGCTCCCGAGCCTCTGCGACTGATCCGGGGCGGCGCGCCGGCGCGTCAGCCGGGCGCCTGCTCGGTCTGGACGCCGCTCGCCGGCGGCTCCGACGCGGTCGCAGCGACGGCCGGCGCTTCCACGCGGCCGCCGATCGATCGGAGCAGCTCGCTCACCGCGGCGTGGGCGCGCTCGCGCAGGTCGTTCACCCGCGCGCCCTCGCGGCCGTCCGGGGACACGGTGAGCGGCGCGCCGATCCGGACGCGGACGCGCCGCATCGTGCCGTCGCCCGTGTCGATGGCGCCCTTCTTCATGAGCAGGTGCGTGCCGTCGATGGCGACCGGCACCACGGGCGCGCCCGCGCGGACGGCGGCGTAGAACCCGCCGTTCTTGAACGACCGGAGCACGCCGTCCTCGCTGCGCGTCCCCTCCGGGAACACGAGCAGCGGCTTGCCTTCCCGGAGCACCTGCTCGAACCGCGCGATCGCCTCGGCCGCGGCGCGGGTGCCGACCGTGCGATCCACCGGCACGTGGCCCGCGAGCTGGAGGTGCCAGCCGAGAAAAGGGATCTTCAGGAGCGAGCGCTTCGCCGCCCACTTGAAATCGCCCGGGAGCACCGCGCCGAGGGCCAGGATGTCGAGCACGCTCTGATGGTTGGAGCAGTAGACGAACACCCCGGAAGGGACGTTCTCGAGGCCGCTCACCTCGATGTCGATATCGAGTCCGCGCGCGCTCGCCTGGCACCAGCGGCGCATCGCCCAGAGGCTCGCCGAGCGCCGCGGCGTGAGGGGCCCCAGCGTCAGGGAGACAGTGCCATAGGCCATGGTCCTGACGGCAAACGGGACCCATTGTCGCGTCGCCAGCCATGCGCTCTTGAGATCCATACTACAGCGTTTACCACTCTCGCTGTGTGGCGAAAACGCGTAGCGATTTGCGCACTTGCGCCGCGCTGGCCGCCGTGCTGTGCGCCTGCGTCTACGGGCCGAGCGGCGGCGTGAGCAGCCCCCAGCCGACGGTGACGGGCCGCCCGGCGCGCTCGAATTTGACGGTGTACAGGCCGGTCTCCTCGGCGCTCTGCACGACCGCGGGGCGCAGCGTGCCCACCCACTCGGCCCAGACGCTCGCCCCGATCTTGAGCCGCGGCTTGATCGGGATGGGTCGCAGCGCCGACTCGTCGGCGATCAGGGCGGCGCCGCCGTAGCCGAGGGCGAACCACCGCGCGGAGCTGGTGGCCAGCGACGTCAGGACGGCGCCCTGGTCGGCCGGGGGGCCGCCGAGCCGCGACACGAGGAGCACGTGGCGCCACGTCTCGCCGTCCTTCCATGCGGCGAAGTTGCCGGGGACGAGCCCCTCGGTCTGCACCACGAAGCGCACCCCCTTGAGCTGCGCGAGCGGGGTGCGCGGGTCCATGTCGGTGTAGCGGACCTCGAGCTTGTCCTTCACGAAGCGGGTGATGACGGCGTGCTTCATCACGCCGTTCCACTCCGTGAGCACCGGATCGTGGGGACGGAGCCGGGGCACGTCGGGCACGGCCACGACGTAGCCCGGGTGAACCTTGTAGGAAGGGCCGCCCTTCGCCTCGATGATCAGATCGTCGCCCTCGAAGCCGACCACGGTCGCTGCGTACAGAACGAGCGTCGATCCGAGCCTGGCCCCGGCGAGCATCCGATCCGAGAAGGTGAACACGCGGCGGCCCGGGTCGAGCTTGACCGGGTACGCCGGGAGGCCGAGCGGGTTCGAAGCATGCGCCGCGCCGGTCGGCGCCGGGGTCTCTGCGGACTGGGGCCGCGGCAGCGCCGCGAGCGAGGCGAGGGGCGGGCTCTGGGAGGGCATCGGCGTCGGGGTCGACGTCGGCGCAGGCTCGCACGCGATCGCGGAGCACGCCGCCAGGAGGCAAGCGAGCGCTGCGACCGCGCCGCGACCGCGCGGCGCCGCTGTCCCGCGACGTCGCTTCGCGCACCTCTGGCGATCCTCCGCGGCGGCGCGCCCCGGCCTGCGGGACACGGCCCCGAGGCCGCCGGGACATCGGTCAGCCATCGGGGGCGAGCATGGACCGCGAAACGGGCGGCGGCGAGCAGAAAGGGACAGGCCGGCCACGCGACGAGGGTCTGCTCTGCCGGCGCGGTCGCCGTTCGCGCCGGCGCCGGGGGCCGGCGGGTGCGGCGGCGCGCGGCTCTCCGCGCGACGCGCGCGGCGCCGCCTGCGCTAGCCTGCCGCGCATGAAGCGCGCGNGCGCCGCCTGCGCTAGCCTGCCGCGCATGAAGCGCGCGTTCAGCGTCGATGAGCTCAAGCAGACCGCGCCGCGCCTCGCCGTGGAGCGCCGCGCCGTGCGCTTCCAGGACGTCGACGCGGCCGGCATCGTCTTCTACCCGCGGGTCCTCGAGTACTTCAGCGACGCGTACATGATCGCGCTGAAGGAGCGGGGCATCGACCTCCCGGGCCTGATCGCGGGCGGCGCGCTCAAGCTGCCGCTCGTGCACGCCGAGGCCGACTACCTGCTGCCGCTCCGGTTCGGCGACGCCATCGAGGTCGAGGTGCTCGCGCCGAAGCTCGGCGATACGTCGTTCACGGTGGGCTACCGCGTGACGACGGCGGGCGGGATCGCCGCCGTCGGGCAGACGGTGCACGTGTGCATCGACGGCGCGCGCTTCGTTCCGTGTCCGCTCCCGGACGACCTGCGCAGCGCGCTGGGGGCGGCCGCGCCGGGCGGCGGCTCCGGCGCGGCGGCGC
>NZ_JEMA01000526.1 GCF_001589285.1 Sorangium cellulosum
CGGGGCCTCGACGCGAGGTCGCGGAGGTGGACCGGGACATCGACGCTGCCGGCGGGACCGCCGTAGATCGCGTCCGCGAGCCGGGGCAGGTCGCCGCAGGCGGCGGGCCCGAGGTCGCGCTGCTCGCGGGGGTCGGCGAGCACGTCGTAGCAGTGCCAGGCGGTGTCCCAGGCGCGGGATTCGAGCTTCATGTTGCCGCGCATCATCCCCCAGTTCTTGAACGCGCAGCCCCAGATCCCGGTGCAGTTCGTGAGCGCCAGCGCCGCCGGCGCCGGGAGCGGCCGGAGCAGGCTGCGCCCGACCATCGCCGCCCTGTACCCCGCGAGCGCCGGCTCGTCCCACAGGCCCATCAGGTCGAGCAGCGTCGGCGCCACGTCGGTGTGGAAGACGAGCTCGTCCCGCGCCGCGCGCAGCGCCCCCTCCTCCGCCGCCGTCAGCGTGCCCGGCGGCGCGTCGACCCAGCCGGGCACCCGGATCTCCTCGTCGAGGATCGAGCCCGTGTGGCCGAGCTGGCCGTGCTCGCGGAACGCCTCGCCGTGGTCCGAGGTGAACACGATCACCGTGCGATCGCCGACGGGAGAGCTCCGGACGAAGCGGATGAGCTCCGCGATCGCCGCGTCCTGCCGGTAGACCGCGTTCCTGTAGAAGTTGTGGTAGGCGTCGTTGTCGTCGGGCGCCTTGCTCTCGAGCGCGGGCTGGAACGGCGCCTGCTCCGGGTCGACAAGGTACGGGACGTGGGTGTTGCCGAAATGGGCGACCGCGAGGAACGGCTCGCGCAGCGAGAGGAGCTCGGACCGCACGTGCGCGGACAGCAGCCGGTCGTCCGCCCCGAGGTCGATGTCGGCGAGCGGGTCGAGCTCGGTCGCGCCGCACTGGTGCGAGACCGGCAGGTCCTGCACGTAGAGGCGCGAGTTGGCGAACATCATGTGGTGGCTCGTCCAGTAGGCGCTGTCGAAGCCGGCGGCGTCCGCGTAGTCGAAGGCGAGCGGCGCGGTGTGGAGCTCCTCGCGCGTCGCGATCGGCTGGAGGCCGGACCAGAGCACCGCGAGCCCGATCGCGGTCGTCGAGGCGTTCGACCGCATCTGCGTGAGCGGCAGCCGGCCCGGCGCCGCCTCGTCGATGCGCGGGGTGCCAGGGCACGGGGCGGGGGCGCCGCGCTCACCGGCGGGGGCGCGGGCCGAGCAGGTGGCGTCGGCGCGCACGCTCTCGGTCAGGAGGAAGAGCACGTTGCGGCGCGGGCCGGGCGCCGGGGTGACCGGCGGCAGCGCGGGCGGCGTGCGGAGCCCCGGGCGCACCTGCGCCGTGGTCTGGACGCCGACGAGCTCCTTGATGAGGCCGCCGATCGCGTGGAAGTAGATGACGTCGGGCGTGGAGGCCTGCACCGCGCGGTACGAGCACGGCAGGACGAACGCGGCCACCACGGCCGCGGGCGCGGCGAGGCGGGCGGCGCGGGCCCGCGCCGTGCGGCCGGGGCGCACGATCCGCCGGCCCAGCCAGACGAGCGCGATCGCGAGCAGGAGCGGCGGGAGGACCGAGCGGAGGAAGTTCTCCCCGTCGGCCCGGAGCTGGCCGAAGAGGCTCGACGAGAGCGACGTCCCGAAGAGCGTGGCGTCGAGGTTGAGGTACGTCGCGTACTGGCGGTGGAAGTAGAGCTGGCCGCCGAGCGACAGCGTCGCGAGCACCACGAAGAGCAGCGCCGCGATCCAGCGCGACGCGCCCCGCCGCGCCGAGGCCGCGAAGAGCAGGAGCCCCCAGAGCGCGGCGCTCTCGACCATCGCGCCGAGGTAGCTGGCCATGTGCTTCCCGCCGAGCGCGAGCAGCCGATCGCCGCGGATGAGGACGTCCGCCGCCACGACGAGGAGCAACGGGAGCGCGAGGAACAGGCGACCGTAGCGGCGCCGGGCGCGGGCGAGGACGCGCAGCCGGGCGCGCGCCGCGGCGCGCTCCGCGCCCACATCGCGGGTCAGCCCGCGCGACGAGCGGCTGGAGACGTCCGTCTCTGCCGCCTGAGGATCGTTGAACGCATTGGACCGGGACACGTGGGGCGCGGGATTCTAGCGAGGACATGGCGTATCGGGAACGTTTCTGCGGCGGGTCGATGACGCGTCCGGCCGGCCGGGGGCGCGCCGGGGCCGGGGGGCGCGCCGGGGTGGAGAAATCCCTTCGACAGCCGCCCGGGGCGTGCCATGAGAGGCGTCCGAAATGGCGGAGCAGCTCTTCCTGAACGGGATGCGCGGCGCCCAGCAGGCCCCCGGGGCCGCGGCGCCGTCGGCCGAGACCTCCACCGCCGCCGCGACCTCCGAGCCGGGTCCGCCCGCCAGCGCGCCGGCGCCCGAGCCGCCGCGCGAGACGGCGCCCGAGCCGCCGCGCGAGACGGCGGCGAGGCTCAGCGCGGAGCTCGAGGCGGCGCTCGTTCGCGAGCTCATGGGGGCCTACCAGACCCTCAACTACACGCATTTCCGGCGGAAGCTGCGCTCGGCCTCCATCGAGCTGTCCGACGCCGCGAGCCGGCTCGGGCGCTGGATCTCGGAGGCGCGCACGATCGAGATCTCCCGCCCGCTCGTCCTGACGCAGCCGTGGGGCGTCGTGATCGAGGTGCTCAAGCACGAGATGGCGCACCAGTACGTGCACGAGGTGCTGGGCGTCACGGACGAGGCGGCGCACGGGCCGGCGTTCCGCGAGGTGTGCGCGCGCCTCGGCATCGACGCGACGGCGTCCGGGATGCCGGCCGCCGGCCCCTCGCGGGCGGACCCCGGCGCGGCGGCGGGCAGCGACGCCGCGGCGGACGCCCGGATCCTCGACCGGATCGCGCGGCTGCTCGCGCTCGCCGACAGCCCGAACGCCCACGAGGCGCAGGCGGCGATGGGCGCGGCGCAGCGGCTGATGCTCAAGTACAACCTCGACGTCGCGAAGGCGCGCGCCGCGCGGCAGTACGGCTTCCGCCACCTCGGCGAGCCGAGCGGCCGCGTGGGCGAGAGCGAGCGGATCGTGGGGGGCATCCTCGGCAAGCACTTCTTCGTCGAGGCGATCTGGGTGCCTGTCTACGCGCCGCTCGACGGCAAGCGCGGCAGCGTCCTGGAGATCTGCGGGACGTCGGCGAACCTGGAGATGGCGGCCTACGTGCACGCGTTCCTGCACCACACGGCCGAGCAGCTCTGGAGGGAGCACAAGCGGGCGCACGGCGTGAAGGGCAACAAGGACCGGCGGACCTACATGGCCGGCGTGATGCTCGGGTTCCTCGAGAAGCTGAACACGGAGCGGAAGGCGTCCGCGGAGCAGGGGCTCGTCTGGGTGCGAGACGCTGACCTGGACACCTACTATCGGTCGCGCCACCCGCACGTGCAGCACCTGCGGCACGCGGGCAACCAGCGGACGGCGGCGCACGCGCACGGGCGCGAGGCGGGGCGGAAGATCGTGCTGCACCGCCCGATGCAGGGAGCGACGGGGGAGCGGGGTCTGCTGCTGCCTGGCAAGAAGGGCTGAGCGCGCGAGTCCGCGGCCGGGCCGCTCGGCGGAGCGGACGCCGCCGGGGCGGCGGCGCGGGCCCGACGCGCTCGTTGACGGAGAAGGAGCGGTTCCGGCACGATGGCGCCCGGTGCGCGGGCCCACCCAGGAGAACAACGACGATGCCGCTCCGGTTCACGATTGAAGAGCGATTCGAGGCGTCCCCCGAGGACGTGTTCCGGCTCGCGACCGACATCGACGCGTTCGGCGACTGGATGCCCAACTTCGTGCGCGTGGAGAAGCTCACGGAGGGCGTCGCCGGCAAGGGCGCCATGTGGCGTGAGACCCGCAAGATGTTCGGCAAGGAATCGACCGAGGAGTTCGAGGTCACGGCGGCGGAGCCGGGCAAGAGCCTCGACCTGTTCATCGACGGAAAGAAGGGCACGACGGGACGCGGGGAGTACCGGTTTCGCTATGTCTTCGAGCCTCAGGGCGCCGGCACGCTGCTCAAGATGGATGGCGAGATCGCGGGCATGGGGTGGTTCATGGAGACGCTCGGGCGGCTGTTCATCGGCAGCTTCAAGAAGGCCGTGCACGGGGATCTCAAGGCGATGAAGACCCACCTGGAGCGGCGGCGGGTCGGCTGAGAGGGCGCGGGGGCTCGGGGGGAGCAGGCCGCCCCACGGACAGCCTCGCCGGGGGCCCACCGTTTGTCGAAGTTCCGTCTGGATTGAGTCGCTCGGCGTGGGCCGCGAGCCGTCCACGGAGGGGAAGGGGTCGCGCCGCCGGCGCCGCTGGTCCGGGCCAGCTCACCGCGCAGGAAGGATGGGTCGGCTGTCCGCGGTCAAGACGGGAAACGCGGGGGGCGACCGCGCTCCGGCCTTGATGTAGGCCCAAACCGCCCCGGACATCCTACTCACCATCGAGCCGACGGGCACTGAGGATACGGGTGCAGCGGGTGGCGTATCCAGGATCGTCGACTTCATGATGAGCGTGTCCGGCCCGCACGCAATGCTCGATTGGATCAATGGGCGAGCCATGGACGCCACGGAACGCGCGGCTTCATGCGCCGACCGGCGCAGGCCAACGTCGCCGGCACGACAATCAGCTCGCGACGTTACCACGGCATTCGCCAGCTCCGGTCCCGCCCGCGAGGTGGTGCGTGGTCACGAACGTGGTTGTGGGGAAGGTGGTCGTGCTCCAGACCTGCGGAACGTCTTGCGCGGCGACGCAGCGCGGTAGTAGGCTCGGTCATGCTGGGGAGGGAAGCACATGAAACCGTTGTGCCTCGCTGTGCTCGCTCCGCTCGCCTTAGGCTGCTCCATCGTGGACCCCGAAGATCGCGAAGAGCTGAGGCGCCAGATCGCGACGATGCCGACCCCTGAGACAAAGCTGTACAAGAGATGGTACATGAACTGGCGAGCGAAGGACTGGTTGACGGGCAGGAATCAGAACGACCAGGTGGGCAAGATACAGTGTCGCGACTACGAGCGTGGGGGATGGAGCGGCTGGTACGACCGCCCAGATAAGGTCTTGACCGTCGCGGACGTGGTCAAATGCCTCGTTACAAAGCCCGACTTGCCGACGTATCTCTTTTGCTTCGAAGAATTCGCGTCGTGGGTCGTCGATGATGCCAGGGGAGAGCTCGAGAAGCTGCTGCCCGCGTTCACCGACATCGAGTGCAAATATGTGTGGGATTCTCGATACGAGCCCGAGAAGGTGGATCCCAAGATGGTCGATCCAGATGCCATCGGGCCGGACGACTTGATCGATGCCATGATCGCCGTCCCGGCTCCGCCTCCGGGATGGGCTCTTCCTCGGTTCGCGCCGCTCCTCTGCCCGCTCGGCGCCGGGCCGGGCTGGGGATGCCCCCCCAGGCCCTCCGACACGACCCCCACGGGCGGAGAGCCCGCGGACCCTCCAGGCGGGGACCATCGATGAAGCCTCGATTGTTCGAGCGCGAGCTGCTCGCGGGCTACCGGCTGTTCAGCACCAGGGATCCACGAGAGTGGAAGTCCTGCCTCGAAGATCTGGGCAAGCTGTGCGCCGAAGCGTGGCGAGACGACCTGTCCGAGGAGAAGGACCGCGCGTGGGCCGGGGCGCACCGCGACGAGTTCAAGCAGTGGCGCGACGGCAGGCCCGCACCCCCATGGCCGATGCTGATCGCCGCCGTCAAGCGCGCCTTCCTCGCCTCCCGCGCGCCTCTCGAGCGCGAGCCCACCAGCGAGGCCGAGCGGCTGGCGCGCCTCGACCGGACCCATCTCTGGAAGACGCTGACGGCCGAGGATGTCGCTCAGGGGCACGGCCCCGAGGCGCTCCGCGCCTTTCAGCGAGGCTTCCGGCTGGGACGCTGCGAAAGAGCCCACGCCACGAAGAGGAACATCCCCCCGGTGGTGGATCCTCCCTATTCCTGGTATCGCCAGCAGGAGGACGCGAGCTTGCCGGGACCGAGCGCGGCGCGCGAGCGAGCCCTCGCGGCCGCGTGGCGCGCGAACAAGGACCGGGAGGCCGTCCAGCAGGCCCTGCGCGAGCTCCATGCGAGCGCCTGGCGAGAGGACGTGCCCGAGGAGGACCGCGTGTGGGCCGAGGCGTACCGCGAGACGTGCACGTCCTGGGTCACAGATCACCGGCGCGACGCGGTGGCGCAGAGCGCCTACGAAGCCTATCTCCAGAGCACGGACGGACTCCTCGACGGAGAGCCTGCTCGGCCATGGCCGAAGCCATGGCACCATGACGCGAGGCCGTGGTTGGCCTTCGCGGAGCGCGTCGAGGACGCGCCCGAGGACGAGAGCGAGCTTGCGACGGCCGAGGCCGCCGCGCGAGAGTACTGGGACGCGCGCTGGCGGGAGGCCCCGCGATGGGACAGCGACCCCGCCCAGACGCACTGGCTCGCCGCGGTCCGCGCCGCGCGAAGGACGTCGGCGGCGCTGGCCAGCTTTGTCCCGAGGCCGTGGTAGCGCCTCGAAAGGTGCCAGCTTGCATTCGGCAGCTCGAGCGCTCATGACCGCCCGGGTCGCGCCCCACCGGCGCTCTCGATGCCGACGCGCAGCACGACCTCGCCGGCGCCCAGGTCGACGCCGAGCAGCGCGGCGTCGCCCGTGGCGAGCAGGAAGCGGAGCGCGCGCGGGGCGATCCGGAGCGGCGGCGACAGGCGCAGCGCGTCGCTCCCCTCCTCCACCCACGCGATCCGGCAAGCGTCGCCGGCGTCGAGCGCGAGCACGAGGTGCGACGCCGAGAAGGCGTGCAGCACGGCGCGCCCGGGCAGCGCGATCCTCCGGGGCGGCGCGCCCGCCTCGCCGCGGCGGACAATCGCGCGCCCGCCCGCCTCGAGGTGATCGCGCCCCACGGCGCGCGCCGAGGGCGGCGCGCCGAGCCCGAGGTGCGCGAGCGCCTCGAACGCCTCGCGCTCCTCGGGCGTGGGCCCGAGCGGCTCGCCCAGGACCGGCGCCGCGGCCGGCGCGGACCAGACCGCGGCGACAGCGCGTGCGGCGGCCGCCTGCTCGGGCGTCGCAGCGGGGTGCACGGCCACGACGCTCCCCCGCGCATCGAGCTCCTGCACGCCGCCGCCCTTGCCCACGAGCAGCCGGCCGCCCCGGACCGCGAGGACGGCGTCGCCAAGGAGCTTGCCGAGGACGGAGCGCGCGCCCCCCTCGAGGCGCACGATGTCCTGGAAATCCACCGCATAGACCGCCGCGTCGCCGGCGGCCACCGGGCGGCGCAGGTGCAGCGAGCTCGAGGCGCCGACCAGCGCGGTGGGCTCCGGCGGGACGAACGGCGCCGGGAAGAGCCGCTCGCGGAGCAGATCCGCGTCCTCGCCGGACGCGAACCTGCGTACCGCCTCGACAATCGCCTCGCGGAGCCTCGCATCGAGCGGCTCGACAAGCCCGGCGCGGGCGCCCGGGGAGAGCGGCCCGGCATCCAGGAGCTGGCGCCCTGCGCCCGCGAGCGCACGGTCGCTCGGCTGGGACTGGAGCGCCCGCTGGAGATCCTCGCCGGAGAAGCGGCCGAGCAGGAGCCGCGGGAGAAACTCGTAATCGGGCCGGCGCGCGAACGGCCCCGACCCCGCCCCGTACCATTCCAGGAGCCCTCGGGCCCTGCGCATGTTCGCGCCAGCCTGCTCGATCCACGCCGCCGCCTTCAGCATGTGCCAGGGGTCCAGGAGGCAATCCACCGAGGCGCACCAGGGGCCCTTGAGGTTCGGCGGGATCGTCTTGCGCCATTCGACCCGTGCGCGCTCGCCTTCCTGGCTGCTCCAGCGCGTCACGTCCTCGAGCGGCTCCGGTGCGCCGTGCGCGGCGAGCCACTCGAGCAGCGCGCGCGGGACGCTCAGCTCGGCCCAGCCACACCATTGCTTCCAGTCGAGGCCCCGCCAGTAGATCGAATGGTTCTCCGGGTAGAGGTCCACCCGACCCACCGGCCCGCCCTCCGCCGCGAGCACGATCCCGAGCTGCGGCAGCCCGTGCGGCGCGCGGCACCGCTCGTCGAAGTAAGGCTTGTCCTCGCGCATCTCGAGCGCCGTTCCGAGGGCCTTCAGCGCCGCTCGGTCCAGCTCGGCGAGCACGCGTTCGTCACCGCCGACCAGTGTGCCCGCGGCCGCCGCAGCCAGCGCGCTCTGCAGATCCTCGTTTCGCGGAGGGTGACCGTACGGATAAGGATTGATGAAACGCACGGGCTCGTCTCGCTCCTCGCTCCGGGCTGATCAGCGCCGGCGCCGGCCGCGGCCCCCCTGCGGGCCGGGGCGCGTCTCGATCCAGGTGCCTTGATGCACGTACGGCGTCGTGCCGCCCGTCCAGTTCGGCGCCATCATGCCCGGGCCCCACTGGTGGCCGACTGGCCCGACGGACGTGGTGCCCGCGTAGGTCGCGGCTGGATTGGCCGAGCGCGCGCCGCTCGCGGTAGCGAAGCACGCGAGCGCCTGGATTCTGCGCCTGGATCATGGCGACATGCTGCTGGATGGTCGCGTCGGCCGGCGCGCCCACGACGATCGTCGTGAGCCCGGAAGGGTCGATGAAGATCGTGACGTTGGGGACGAACCCGATCTCCTGCAGCGCGCCCAGCAGGCCGAGCGGGTCGGGGGTCAGGAAGACGTGCGTCGCCGGGTCGTAGAAGCGGTGGCGGTTGTAGTGCAGGCCGGTCACCGCGTCGGCGCGCTGCCCGGCGAACCGGAGCGCGCCGGGATCGCCCGTCGCGCGCGTGACGCGGCCGAAGGCGCCGAGATCGATCTCCGACGCGCGCCCGTCGCGGTGCAGGTAGAGCCAGGGCGTCGAGGCCGCGTCGGTCACGACCATCCGCCAGTCCTTGCCGTCGCGCGCCTCGAGGAGCGGCGTGAAGCCGTCGTCATCGAAGACGCGCTGGATCGACGGCCCCCTCGTCGGGCGCTCCTCGACGAGGCTCTCGCCATCCCAGCCGAACCAGGTGCTCTCGCCGTTGCCGTGCGCCTGCGCGACGCAGCGGCCGAGGGGGTCGTACAGGTAACGGACGACGAGGCCGTCGCCGCGGACCGCTGCGACGAGGCGGTCGCGCTCGTCGTACTCGTAGCGCTAGGTCTGCAGCGGCCCCTGACCGGCGCGCGCTGCGAGGCGGCCACGGGCGTCCCACTGGATCTCGGCGCCGCCCGCGCGCAGGGGGCGGCCGTCCCCGCCGATCGACCACGCGGGGCCGCGCGACGGGATCGGCGTTCCCTGGGCCGCGTACGTGAACTGCTCGTCGGCGCCGAGGCCGTGGAGGCGGAGCGGCCTGCCCTCGACGTCGAGGAAGTACTGGCGCGCGCCGCGCTCGCTGTCCGTGACCGCCGCGACCGGGCCCACCCGGCTCCACGTCCACGCGCGCGCCCGGGGGCGGCGCGGCGCAGCACCCGCACGAGGCCGTCGTCGTCTTCGACGAGAAGATCCTCTCCGACGGCGGCGACGCGGACACCGAACGGCAGGAGCAGGACCTGATCCTGCGCGGGCCAGGAGAGCACCTGGGCGCGACCGCCCGGCGCGGCGAGCTCGAGCTCATCGCCGCGGCGCCGGGCGCTCCAGGCGAGATCGTGCGACCACCCCCACCCGATACCGCAGCGATGCCGCACGGCCGCGGTCGAGTAGCTTCGCTCCAGGGTCAGCACCAGGGGCCCCGGCAGCTCGAGATCCTCGACCGGGTTCGTGTACATGGCCCCGCTCACGACGTCGATCGGGTGCCCCGCGGACGCCTGGCCATCCGCCCCCGGCGGCGCGGGTGGGCTCGGCGGGCCCGCGCCCTGGCTGCTGCCGCCGCCACCACCGCCGCCGTTGCCCGGGCCCTGAGGGCCGCCGCCGCCCGGACCGCCGGCGCTGCTGCCGCCGCCGCCGCCGCCGCCGCCCGCGGCGTTGCTCGCGCTCACCCCGGCGCCGACGGTGATGCTCTTGTTCATCTGGCCCATGCTGCCCGTGATGCCGGCCATGCCGAGCTCGATGAGGACGTTGGGCGCGCCCAGCCAGGGAAAGCACGGCCCCCCCGTGTTGAGGCTGACGACCTCTTTGAGTGTGCCTGGCTCGTTGCCGTGACAGGCCTTCATGCAGCCGCCGACAGTGAGGATCTTCGCCCCTTCGATCTTGGTCCGCATGCACGGATCGATGATCCCCTCGGCCACGGTGCCCATCGTCGGGTACGGGATCGGCAGCGGGCTCGGCGCCGCGGGCGTCAGGCACACGCTGACGGCCATGCCGGTCATCTGGTGCCCCGATTTCTCCGTGATCGTGTCCATGTGAAGAGCGGTGACCTTGCCCATGGCGCTCTCGAGCGTCGCACGAGACGTGTCC
Source organism: Sorangium cellulosum (assembly GCF_001589285.1). GTDB lineage: Bacteria > Myxococcota_A > Polyangia > Polyangiales > Polyangiaceae > Sorangium > Sorangium cellulosum_G. The sequence continues at coordinate 10,224 of NZ_JEMA01000526.1, forward strand.
CGGCCACAACACGATATCACGATGTCGGAGCGGCGCGCGTGCGGGCCCGGTGCAAGGCCGGCACACGCGACGACCGCACGGTTCGTTGATCGGGAGAAACGCCGTAAGAGCGCCGATCGAGGTGGTTGTCGATGAGCGCCTCCAGGTGCTCGATCATCCAACCTCGAATCTCAGAGCCTGACCCGGGCCCTCTGCGCCCTGCGATGACAGACGGCGTGCCCGGGCGAGCCGCCGGCTCCGGCGCTCCTCCCGCGTTGCGCTCGGGCGGGCGGCGGACCAGCATCCCGGCATGGAGATGCGACGGCGGAAGGACCCGGCGAGGTCGAAGTCTTCTCTTATGCTCGAGCGGCTGCCGTCTATCCTTCTGTCGCTATTTGCCGCGTTTTTCGTCGCTATCGCCAGCTTCGTGATCTCGGCCGGCTACGCAGAGCACCGGGCCGCCGAGATCGACGCGGCGGCCAGGAGCTTGGCGGAGAACGCCACGCCGAGCATCATCCACCTGGCGACCGCGCGCGCCGAGCTGAGACATAACCAGGCGCTCCTGAGCGACCTTGTCAACAACGCCGCGCTGGGCCGCCCGTTCGACCGCCACGAGCTCGACGAGGCGCGTGACAATCTATCCCGGAGCCTCGACGCCTACCTCGGCATCCCCGTTTATCCGGGAGAGCTCAAGCAGTGGCAGACAGTCGCTCAGGAGCTCGGCAAGCTCGCGATGGACACCGACCGGGCCCTCGCGCTGCTGGCGAACGGCCATCCGGACGAGGCCAACAAGCTCATGGACACGCTGCGAGCGGACTTCAACGGGACGAGCGAGGCCGTGATGGCGAGCGTCGAGCTCAACGCGCGACAGGCACGCCGTCTGGCGATCGAGATCGCAGCCAACCGCGTTCGCTCTCGTCGGATCGCGCTCGTGCTCAACACAGCGAGCGTGACGTTCGCGCTGCTGGCCTGCGCGGCGGCCGCCGTGCAGATCCGTCGTCATGTGAGGCTGCTCTGGGGGCAGGGCGTGCTCCTGGAGCGTCGAGCGGATGAGCTCGAGCAGTTCGCCGGTCGGGTCGCGCACGACGTGCTCAGCCCCCTCGGCTCGGTCGCGCTCTCGCTGGACCTCGCCTTGCGGCGGTGCAGCGAGGGAGATCCGGCACGAGAGGCGCTCGAACGGGGCCGGAAGGCCATCGCGCGTATCAAGCGCACGACCGACGGGCTCCTGGGGTTCGCTCGCGCTGGCGCGAGGCCGGAACCGGGCGCGCGCGCCGAGGTGAGCCCCGTCATCGACGATCTCATGGTCGAGCTCGTCCCTGTCGCGGTAGAGCTCGGCGTGGAGCTCCGCGTCGAGCCCTTCGCCCCGTGCGCGGTGATCGCGAACCCCGGCGTGCTGACCAGCATCCTCGCCAACCTGATCCGCAACGCGCTCAAGTACGTCGGCGATTCGGCGGTCTGTCGCGTCGTGATCCGGGTGCTCGACACGAGCGACGCTGTGCGGATCGAGGTGGAAGACACGGGGCCCGGCGTGGCGCCGGCCCTCGAGCAGATGGTGTTCGAGCCTCACGTCCGAGCGCAAGGCGCTCGAGTGCCGGGTCTGGGCCTGGGCCTCGCCACCGTCAAACGCCTGACCGAGGCGCACGGCGGCCGCGTGGGCCTCCGCACGGTCGTGGGCAAGGGGAGCGTCTTCTGGTTCGAGCTGCCCAGAGCGAGCACCGAGGCGGCGCACGCGTCCGAGATAGCTCCAGCACCAGCGCGCGATATCCGGGAGACGGCCCCCCGATGACCAGACGTGCTCCAACGAACGGCGAGGGCGCGCCGGCCGCGGACGAGGAGGCCCTCCCCGAGATCGTGCCCGACACGCCGGTCCCGGACGTGCCGTGGTAGCCGCCTCCTTCGAACGGACCCGGCGGTGCCGCCCTCGTACAGGGTCGCCGCCTCGAACGACCCGCGGCACCTCGAACCTGTACAAAGTTGTTGCCTCGAACGGCCCGCGGCGCCTCGAATTTGTACAAGGTTGCCGCCTCCGACGACCCTGAAGACCTGGAATTTTGTACAAGGTTGCCGCATCGGGCGACCCAGGACACCTCGTTTTGTACAAGGTTGCCGCGTCGGGCGACCGTGGGTGCCGTCTGTGTGTACAACACGGCCTCCCCGGACCGCGCTGGACCCTTCAATTCACGCCGATCCGTCTTTGTTGACCCGGTGCGCGGCGCCAGGCACCATCCACGCGCGGCGCCATGCCGGCCTGCACGGCCGGAGGCTCGACCCCCGGCTCACCGCGCTTCCCTAACTCGCAACTGAGGTGCTTGGATGCACGTTCGTACGATTCTCTTGTTCTGCCTTGCCCCCCTCTTCATTGGTGCTCTCCCGGGCTGCGGCGGCTCGGATGATCCGCAGGACGGGAACAACACCGAGGTGGGACCGCTCGGTGAGTGCCCGCCCAACCCCGATGCCCAGGTGATGGCGGGCTTCGACGCGCTCCAGACCAACTGCATCACCTGTCACACCAAGGAAAAGACGGACGCCGTGAGCCGCGGCGGCGCGCCCGTCACCGTCAACGTCGACGACCCGGCGACCGTCACCGCCGAGGCGGAGGAGATCTACAAGCGGGTCGAGGACGGCACGATGCCCGTCGGCTCGCCGCTCCCCGACGAGACCGTCGAGTCCATCCGCGTCTACCTCGCCTGCGAAGCGCTGTAATCGACACCGCGCTCCCCCTCCCCCCCAACCACCTCTGAACGCCAGCGCGCCGTCTCATGAGACGGCGCGCCGGCGACCGCCCCCGGACCGCTGCCGCGCTGCCGCTTGCAGCCCGCGCCGGAGCAGCGATAGCGTGACCGGGCTGCGCCCGGGACATCGCCCCTCGGACGCAAGACAACCCTCTTCAGAACGATGCAAGACGGGATGCGTTTACAGCATAGATTCAGCTTTGCCGTGGTACTGGCAACGATCCTCTCCGCCATCGGGTGCTCCGGCGACCCACCTGTGAGCGAGGGCGCCGGCGGACAGGCCGGGCACGGGAGCACCACGACGAGCAGCGCCGAGGGCAACGGCGGCGGCGGCAGTGGCGGCGGCGGCGGCGGCGGCAGCGGCGACGGGGGGGGCGGGGGCACGGACGCGGCGCCNGACGGGGGGGGCGGGGGCACGGACGCGGCGCCCGACTTCACGCTGCTCGTCGTCCCCGCGACCGTCGACATCCCGTATGGCGGGCTGACCTCGGTGCCGCTCACCATCCGTCGGTTCAACGGCTTCGACGCGCCGGTCGACGTGATCGTCAACGCGCCTCCGGAGGGGCTCGTCGTCTCGCCGCTCGTGATCCCGCCCGACGCCACCTCCAGCGCCCTGGAGGTCGGGGCCTCGGGAGAGCTCACGGCGGGCACGACGTTCAACCTCGAGCTCGTGGGCCGCTCGGGCGACCTGCTGCGCTTCGCCGCGACAGCCGCCACGGTGGTCTCCGCCGCGCCCTGATCGCCGCGGGCTCGCCGGCGCGCCGCGCTCCCGGATCGGCGCCGGATCGCTGTGCGAGCGCGCGATCCGGAGTATGGTGCGGGCATGCCCAGGCTGGATGCCCGCTCCGGGGCCGCGGCGCTCGCGCTGACC
>NZ_JEMA01000527.1 GCF_001589285.1 Sorangium cellulosum
CGGCAACGGCGGCAACGGCGGCGCCGGCGCGACGGAGTGCACGAGCGAGGTCGGCGCCGGCGGCAACGGCGGCGCGGGCGGCAGCGGCGGCCGCGGCGGGCACGGTGGCGGCGGCGCGGGCGGCATCTCGTACGGCGTCTACCGGGTCAGCACCACGGTGTCGACCACGGGGAACGTCACCTTGGCCGGCAATGGCGGCGCGGGCGGCACCTCGCCGGGCAACGCCGGCGCGACGGGCGCCTCGGGTAACGTCTTCTGAACGATACAGCCTTCCCCCTGACAGGTCCACGCTCGGTTCCGTGACACAGGTGCATGCTCGGTTCCGCGACAATCCACGAGCGCCCGCGATCACCGCGCTGACCTAGGGGCGCAACCAGAGCTCCCGCGCGACAGCGTACGCCTACACAGCTCGCGGCGAGCGGCGAGGTGGGACCGAGGTGAGCGGGCTCCGGCGAGCGTGTCTTTCACATGGATGCGCCGAGCAAGCTCGTGACGGAGGGTCAGCGCCTGCGCGCCATCGCGTGCGACGGGAGCGATCTCAGCGCCCTTCTTATCGGAGGCGGCGAGGGCAGCGCGACTCAAGGAGAGCACTGGCTGCCCGAGCTCGGGAAACGGTTCGCGCTCATCCGCATCGGGCAGGGATTCGACATCGTTTTTGACAACACGCCCACGCGCACCGAGATCCACCAACCCGGTCGACGCCGCGGAGCTCCACCAGGTCCTCCGCGGAGAAACGAGCTCGGCAGACTCCGTCGTCCGGCTCGATCCGGGGAAGGATTTGTGAAGAATTGCAAACCGATCGCGGGAGATCGCTCGCGACCACAGAGCGTTCAGGACAGACCGTCACGCTTCCCACAGACAGCGGCGCTCCTCACGAGCTCTGCCATCCTCGCAAAAAAAACAATGATATCCGCCAACAACCCATTCACACATTGATGAGACTGCCAGCGCTACACAGCCCTCGACATCTCAAGCTGAGCCCGCCCAATGACCGCTCATGGCTTCACGCCAGAATCCACCGCAACCAAATCTCCAAGACTTCGTCTTGCACATCGAACAAGGCGCTTCTACGCTCGCGTCATCGCAGGTGCGACACGCGCAATCCGCGCCCTGGACGACAGCCTGCGATACAGGAGTCATGCCATGAAGATGCAACACGCATTCGCGCTCGGTGGCATCATCGCTGCTGTGGGCATCACCGGGTGCATGGGCTACGAAGAGACGGCGGAGCCGGAGATCGTCCGCCTGGATGCGAGCGAAGCCGCGGAGAACCCGCTCGGCAGCTGGAGCGGCCCCTCCGCTGCACCTGCCGCCGAAGCGCAGTCGGCCGGCCAGGACTCAGCCGCTTACTGCTGGGTGTGGCTCGACTACTGCGTTGACCCGCGTACCGGGACGGGGACCTGCCATGACAACGGCGGGTGTACCTGGGAACAGTTCATCAATGCATGCATCGACCTGTACGAGGACATCTGCATCTGAGCTGACGATCTCCGCGGACATGGTCGACGAGGCGCTCGTCGACGTCGCCTGCATCGACGTGGACGGCGGCGCGCCCGGGGTCGCCTGGAGGAGCACAGCCTCCGGCGCTCCCTGTTTCGCGGCTTGCTCGTTCGCGTAGGGGTTGAACTCGTTCGTGTAGACGCGGTTCAGGGCGACACCGAAGAGACGTACCGCATCTTCTACCGCGACGCCCAGCGCAGCTCGCAATCTGGGAGCACACCATCGAAGACTCGATGGTGGTATCGCAGTACGGCTCTAGGCACTCGTATCGAGATTCTCCTCCCATCCCCCTCCCAAGGACGAGAGAGGCCCGCCGACGGCGGCGCGGCGACCCGGACGGGTCGCCGCGCTTCACGCCGTCACGGGCGGCCCCGGATCACTTGACCTCGGTGCGGCACGTGGCGCTGCAGTTGTCGCCGCTCGCTGTGTTGCCGTCGTCGCACTCCTCGTACGGCGACTGCCGCACGCCGTCGCCGCAGTGCGGGCCGAACACGCAGCCGGGCGCGCACTCGCCGTAGCCGCCGTCGTTCTCGCTGTCGTCGCACTGCTCGGGCGGCGCCTGCGTCACGCCATCGCCGCAGCGGGGGCCGTACACGCAGCCCGGCGCGCACTCGCCGTAGCCGCCGTCGTTCACCCCGTCGTCGCACTCCTCGCCGAGCTCCCGCTGCACGCGCCCGTCGCCGCAGACAGCGCCGATCCGGCAGCCGAGGCAGCCCATGCTGCCGTCGTTCACCCGGTCGTCGCACTCCTCGCCCCACGCCTCCTGGATGACGCCGTCGCCGCACTCCGGCGCCTTGGCGCACTCCGGCGTGCACCCGCCGTAGCGGCCGTCGTTCACGCCGTCGTCGCACGTCTCCTCGGGCGCGTCGATGCGCGCGTCGCCGCACCGCGGCCCGATCAGGCACTCCTCCGTGCACCCGCCGTAGCGGCCGTCGTTCACGCCGTCGTCGCACTCCTCGCCGAACTGGCTGTCGATGTTCTCGTCGCCGCAGAGCGGCGCCGCCACGCAGCCCGGCGCGCACGCCGACGAGCCGTAGCCGCCCAGGTTGGTGCCGTCGTCGCAGATCTCGTACGGCGAGCTCCGGACGCCGTCGCCGCAGTAGAGCCCCAGCGTGCAGCTCGTCGAGCACTTCCCGTACCCCGGGCCGTTCTCCGCCCCGTCGTCGCACTGCTCGTCGGGCGTGACGATGCCGTCGCCGCACACAGGCGCGCAGACGGACGGCGCCGCGTTGAAGCCGCCGAGCGTCAGCTTGTAGCTCGACGCCGTGGTGTGGCGCTCCGCCTGGAACACGGCGACCTCGTAGACGCGCCCCTCGGTGAGGCCGAGCTCGTCCATGAGCACCGTCCCGCGATCGTCCTCCACGCCGCCGACCTCCCCGGTCCCCATCGGCGTGTGGATGCCGCCGAGGTCGATGCGGAGCCGGTTGTTGATGAACACCCAGACGTCGTCGTCGCCGTAGAAGTCGAGCCGCTCTCCGCCGTGGTACTCGAACCAGTAGCGGACCTCGCTCGTGAAGTAGAAGTTGTGGTTGCCCGCTTCCGCCCAGCCGTTGAACGGATCGCGCGCCAGGCGGCTCGGCTCGCGCTGCGCCGCCGGCAGCGACGGGTCCTGCCAGCCGCGGCCGTCGAGCGGGAAGAACAGGGAATCCTCGAACACGTACACGTCCGACGCCCCGGCGCGCAGGAGCACGAGCTGGTCGACGACCGTCTTCGAGATCGACGAGTTGTTGTACCAGCGGTTGAAGTCCGTCGCGTTCGTGAGGAAGGCGGCCGCCGGCGGCGACCCCGCGAACTGCGGCTTGCCGTCGGCGCCGAGCGTCGCCCGCACGAGCCCGGTCACGAGGGCGTTCGGCGGGTCGGTGTTGGGCTCGAAGTTCGGCGCGTCCTCCTTGAAGTCGCGGTACACGATCGGCACGCGCAGCTCGTCGCCCAGCGTCACGTCGTTCGAGCAGCTGTACCCCGGCTCGACGGCGCACGCCGACGAGCAGCCGTCCCCGTCCGCCGTGTTGCCGTCGTCGCAGGCCTCGCCGCCGAGGCGCAGCCCGTCGCCGCAGGCCGACGTGCAGCCGCTGTCGCCGCAGTCCGGCTCGACCTGGCAGAACGGCGTGCAGCCGTCGCCCAGGTTGGCGTTGCCGTCGTCGCACGGCTCGGAGCCCTCCCGCTCGCCGTCGTTGCAGACAGTGTCGCGGCAGATGTAGCCGCCGGCCGCGGGCTCGCACACGACGCCCGGCTCCCACTGGCACGCCGCGTCGCACCCGTCGCCGTTCAGCGTGCCGCCGTCGTCGCACTGCTCCCGCGCGACGACCCGCCCGTCGCCGCAGACCGCCGCGCAGCGGCTCCCCGCGCGCGGGCAGTCGAACCCCGCCTCGACCTGGCAGGTCGCGGAGCACCCGTCGCCCGAGGCCGTGTTGCGGTCGTCGCACCCCTCGCCCACGCCGATCTGCCCGTCGCCGCACACGACAGTGAACGTGCAGCGCAGGCCGTCCGGGCACACCCAGCCCGCCTCGACCAGGCAGGTCGGCGAGCAGCCGTCGCCCGGCTCCGTGTTCCCGTCGTCGCACCGCTCGCTCGGCCGGAGCCGGCCGTCGCCGCAGCGCTCGATCGGCCTGCAGGGCTGCCCCGGCACAGGACAGACGATGTTCTCCCGGTCCTCGAGCGCGCACACGTCGGAGCACCCGTCGCCGGCCACCGTGTTCCCGTCGTCGCAGGCCTCGCCGGCCGAGACGCGCGCGTCGCCGCACGTGTGGAGCCGGTAGCAAGGCTCCCCCGCGCGCGGGCAGACCCAGTCGCCCGGCTCCCGCTGGCAGCGATCGTCGCAGCCGTCGCCCGCCGCCGTGTTGCCGTCCTCGCACGTCTCGCCGGGCTCGATCGCGCCGTTGCCGCACACGATCGTCGTGTGACACCCCTCCCCCGGCTCGCAGGCGCAGTACGGCTCGATCTTGCAGGCGCCGGAGCAGCAGTCGCCGGGGAGGCTGTTCCCGTCGTCGCACTGCTCTTCCTCCCGGTTCTTCTCGCCGTCGCCGCACGCCGGCTCGACCGCGGCGCACTCCGGCGGCGCGCCC
>NZ_JEMA01000528.1 GCF_001589285.1 Sorangium cellulosum
GCGCCGCGCCCCCTCCCGGAGCCCGCGCCCGCGCCCGCCCTCTCCGCCGCCGCGCTGGCGCGGTTCGCGATCCGGAGCGAGGGCGAGCTCTTCGTCCTGCGCGACCACGCGAGCCAGGGCCCGCGCGGCTCCGCGACCCGCAACGCCCTCCTCGGCGGCGCGCTGCTGCTCCTCGCGCTCGCGCTGTGGATCCAGGTCATGCGGAGCGTCTCCGCGGGCGACAGCGCCATCGCGATCGGCGCCGGCAGCGCCGCCGCGCTGCTCTCGCTCGCGGGCTACGCGTTCCTCGGCGTCGCCCGGTTCTCGTCCCGGTACGCGGCGCGCTCCGCCCCGGTCGCGTCGTTCGGCGCGGGCCGCTTCGTCGTCGCGCCCTGGGTGAGCCGCACCGGCGCGATCGACATGCGCCCCGAGGGCCGGCTCGGGGCCGCCATCTCCGCGGGCGAGGTCCACGCCGTCCAGGTGCAGCCCCGCGGCGACCGCTTCGCCGTCGAGATCGACACCGACCACGGCCCCATCGACGCCCTCCTGACCGACAGCGAGGACGTCGCCCGCTACTGGCGCGACGCGATGGACCGCGCCGTCGCGTCCGTCCGCCACCCCGGCGGCCCCTCCGCCAAGCAGCGCCTCCGCGCGCGCGCCCAGTCGCAGCAGGCCGCCACGGCGGGCTGACCGGCGCTTCCGGCGTCGGATCGCGCCCTGGAGCGGCCGTGTGGCCGCGTGGATGGAGCGCTGTGGATGGAAGAATTCACCTCCATCGTGAATCGGTAGGATGCGCCCGATCCCGCGCTTCGGCGCGTCGCCTTTCCGTCGGCTCTCGTCTGTTGCCGCCTCTCCCCGTGTCGTGCCCCGGCGCCCGGCCTCCCTCGCCGGCGTCTGCCGAGCGGCTCGCGGGCAGAAAAAAAGTGTCCGGCGCGGCGTCCCTCGAACGTCGGAGGGGCGAAGCACCTCGCAAGGAGACAGACCGATGAGCGAATTCGTTTTCCTGTACCGCGGCAAAGACTGGACGACCTCCCCGGCGGAGATGCAGCAGCGCATGCAGAAATGGTCCGCGTGGATGAAGGAGCTCGGCGAGAAGGGGCACCTCAGGAACCCCGGCCACCCCCTCGAGCGCACCGGCAAGTTCGTGGAGGGCAAGCAGCGGGCGGTCGTGGACGGGCCGTTCGCCGAGGCCAAGGACGTGATCGGCGGCTACACGATCATCGAGGCCGAGGACGTCGCGCACGCGGTCGAGCTCTCGAAGGGCTGCCCCATCCTCGACGCCGGAGGCGCCGTCGAGGTGCGCCCGATCATGAAGCTCACCCTGTAGTGGAGCCGGTCGAGCCGATCTTCCGGCGCGAGGCGGGCCGCATGCTGGCCACGCTGACGCGCGTCTTCGGGGTCCACAACCTCGCGCTGGCAGAGGACGTCGTGCAGGACGCCCTCTGCCGCGCGCTCGAGGTGTGGAAGTTCCAGGGCGCGCCGGAGAACCCCGCCGCGTGGCTCATGGCCACGGCGAAGCACCGCGCGCTCGACGCCCTGCGGCGCGAGCGGACCGCGCGCACCTTCGCGCCCGAGCTCACGCGGCTCCTCGAGGACGAGCGCCCGCTCGCCCCCGCGGTCGACGAGCTCTTCGGCGCGGCCGCGATCCGCGACGATCAGCTCCGGATGATGTTCTCGTGCTGCCACCCCCGGCTGCCCGAGGAGGCGCAGGTAGCGCTCGTGCTCCACGTCCTCTGCGGCTTCAGCGCGAGCGAGGTAGCGGCCGCGTTCCTCTGCACCGAGGCGGCGATCGAGAAGCGCATCTCGCGGGCGAAGAAGGTGCTCGCCGGCTCGGCGCGGCTGTTCGAGCTCACGGACGACGAGTTCTCCGCCCGCCTCTCGGCCGTCCAGCGCGCGCTCTACCTGCTCTTCAACGAGGGCTACCACGGCGCGTGCGCCCGGGAGGCGGTGCGGGTGGAGCTCTGCCGGGAGGCGATGCACCTCGCGGCGCTCCTCGTCCATCACCCCCTCTCGTCGACGCCCGCCACGCACGCCCTCGCCGCGCTGATGTGCCTGCACGCGGCGCGCCTCCCGGCGCGCGTCGACGCCTCCGGCCACCTGAGCTCGCTGCTCCACCAGGACCGCTCGCGCTGGGACCGCGCGCTCGTGGCCGAGGGCCGGCGGCTCCTCGACCTCTCGGCCACGGGCCCCGAGCTGACGGAGTACCACGTCGAGGCCGCCATCGCGTCGGTCCACGCGAGCGCGGAGCGCGCGGAGGACACGAGCTGGGAGACCATCGTCACGCTCTACGACACGCTGATGGCGATCCGTCCTTCCCCTGTCGTCGCCCTCAACCGCGCCATCGCCGTCGCGCAGCACGAGGGCCCGGAGCGCGGTCTCCAGGAGATCGGCGCGATCGAGGGCAGGGCCCGGCTCTCCGCGTATCCCTTCTATTTCGCCGCGCTCGGTGAGCTCGAGCTCCGCCGCGGCGAGCGCGAGGTCGCGGCCCAGCACTTCCGGTCAGCGCTCTCGCTCGCCCGCAACGCGATGGAACGACGCTTCTTCGAGCAGCGCCTGGAGGCGTGCGGCGCCGGGGCTCCCTGACGCATGGATCCAGCGAGGCGTCCCCGGGCACCGGACCGCGGGTATGCCGACCTGCGCCGATCGCATGCCGGGTTGTGCCATGCGGCTCCCTCGGGGGGGGCGCTGCCCGGGCCATTTTTCATCGTGATATCGCGAGGCTCCGCGTCGTGACGGGGCGGGCGCACGAGTTGCTTGGCGCGGGAGCGAGGCGCCAGCCTCGACGCGAAAGGACTTCCCCGTGCCTGTCCCCTTTCCCACGCTCGTCCCTTGTAGCTCCTGCGGTTGCCACGCGCGCCCCGGCGAGACCGAGTGCCCGCACTGCGGCGCGACCATGCGCGCGGCGGACGGCGCTGTCCCGCGCACGAAGGTCGCCGTGCTCATGGGGCTGACGGCCGCCTTGCTCCAGCCGCTCGCCTGCGCCGCCGAGGTCACCGACCAGCGAGACCAGGCCAGCTCCAGCAGCTCGGGCTGGGGCGGCGACATCAACGTCGGTGCGGCGTACGGGGGCGGCCCCTCCAGCACGAGCGGGACAGGGGGCTGGGGCGGCGACATCAACGTGGGTGCGGCGTACGGAGGCGGCCCCTCGACCACCGCGACAGTGACAGGGGGCTGGGGCGGCGACATCAACGTGGGTGCGGCGTACGGAGGCGGCCCCTCGGTCAGCACGACCGGGACAGGGGGCGCCGGCGGCGACGACAACGCCGGCGGCGCTGGCGGCGAGGATCCGTCGGTCGGCGGCTCCGGCGGCGCTGGCGGGGCTGGCGGCGGCCCCGCTGTCGGCGGGGGGAGCGCGGGGGAGTGAGCCGATGATCGCGCCGACCGAGATCCCCGTCCGCGCGCTCATGCCCGCGGACCTCCTGGAGGCGAAGCCGATCTACGCGGTCTGGGAGCTCACGATGAAGTGCGACCAGCCGTGCCAGCACTGCGGGTCGCGCGCCGGCGCCGCGCGCGACGCGGAGCTCTCGACCGAGGAGGTGCTCGAGGTCGCCGCGAGCCTCGTGCGGCTGGGCTGCCGCGAGATCGCGCTCATCGGCGGCGAGGCGTACCTGCGCGACGATCTCGCCGAGATCATCGCGTGCTTCGCGCGCAGCGGCATCCGCGTCATCATGCAGACGGGCGGGCGAGCCTTCACGCTCGAGCGGGCGAGCGCGCTCCGCGCCGCGGGGCTCACCGGGCTCGGGGTCTCGATCGACGGGCCGGCGCACGTCCACGACGAGCTGCGCGGCAACGTCGGCAGCCACGCGGCCGCGATCCGAGCGCTCGACAACGGCCGCGCCGCCGGGCTGATCACGACAGCCAACACCCAGATCAACCGCCTCAACGCCCACCTCTTGCGCGAGACGTGCGCCGAGCTGCGCGCGCACGGCATCCAGACCTGGCAGGTGCAGCTCACCGTGCCGATGGGGCGCGCGGCCGATCATCCCGAGTGGATCCTCGAGCCGTGGCGCGTCGTCGAGGTCATCGACACCCTCGCCGCCATCCAGCGGGAGGCGCTCGAGACGCACGTGTCGGGCGTCCCGTTCAACGTGTTCGCGAACAACAACATCGGCTACTTCGGCCCGCACGAGCAGCTCCTGCGCTCGAGGCCTGGCGGCGGGGACGCCCACTGGCGCGGCTGTCGCGGCGGCATCAACGCGATCGGCATCGAGTCCGACGGCACAGTGAAGGCGTGCCCCTCGCTCCCGACCGCGCCCTATGCCGGCGGCAACGTGCGCGAGCTCGGCCTCGAGCACATCTGGGAGCGCTCGGAGGCGGTCCGCTTCGCGCGCGATCGCGACGCGAGCGAGCTCTGGGGTCACTGCGCCACGTGCTACTACGCGGACGCCTGCCGCGCGGGGTGCTCGTGGACCGCGCACTGCACGCTCGGCAAGCGCGGCAACAACCCCTTCTGCTACCACCGCGTGACGCAGCTCAAGCGGCGGGGCATCCGCGAGCGGCTCGTCATGAACCAGCACGCGCCGCGCGTGCCGTACGACCACGGCCTCTTCGAGCTCGTGGAGGAGCCCTGGGACGCGCCGGCCCCGCCGCCGCCCGAGCCGGTGGTGCCGAGGAACGCGCGCCGACGACTTCCTGTCGTTCCGACGTCGTAGCGCTGCACGGACTGGCGGGCGCCGGGCGCCTCCGCCGGGCGCCTCCGCCGGGCGCCTCAACCCCGTTGGGGGCGCCTCAACCCCGTTGGGGGCGCCTCAACCCCGTTGCGCCTTGCGCTCCGTCCTCGCCCGTGCAATGAACACGTTCAGTGAACTCGTTCACCCAGAAGCCCGGCCGCCGCGACGCCCAGAAGGACGCGACGCGCGCCCGGATCCTCGAGGTCGCGCGCGACCACTTCGAGCGCCACGGCTTCGAGGCAGCGAACGTCCGCGCCATCGCGGCGGACGCCGGCGTCGCCGCGGGCACCGTCCTCCTCCACTTCGCCGACAAGCGCGACCTGCTCCACGCCGCGCTGTTCGACGACCTCGCCGCCACCGCCGCCGAGGCCGTCCGCGACGAGGAGCCCGGCCCCCTCGAGCAGCGCCTCCACCGGCTCGCCGCCGCGTTCTTCGCGCACTACGCCCGCAGGCCCACCCTCTCGAAGACGCTGCTCCGCGAGTCGCTGTTCGCCGACCCGCCGTGGCAGGCGCGCTTCGCCGAGCAGGTCGGCGCCGCGCACCGCCGCGTCGTCGAGCTGTTCGACGCCGCGCGCGCGGCGGGGGAGGTCGCCGACGACGCCGACGCCGCGCTCTTCGGCGTCGCCTTCTTCTCCTTCTACTACTTCGCGCTGATCGCGTGGGTCCAGGGCGCGCACCCGTCGCCCGTCGCCCTCGTCGATCGGCTCGTCGCTCAGCACCTCTGCGGCCTCCGCCCCGCAGCCAACGTCAGGAGGGCTCGATGACTTCATCCATCATGTTCCGCAGTCCCGAGGCGCGCGCGCGCATCGCAGCGTGGTTCGACAGGTTCCACGAGAGGCTCCCGGCCCCGGCCCGATCGCGCGAGGTCTCGACCCGCTTCGGCACAACGCACGTCCTCGTCGCCGGCCCCGAGGGCGCCCCGCCGCTCGTCTGCCTGCACGGCGCGCTCGCGAGCTCCGCGCACCTCCTCGGCGAGCTCGGCCCGCTCCTCGCGCGCTACCGCGTCCACGCGATCGACGTCATCGGCCAGTCGGTCAAGAGCGCCGACGTCCGCCTGCCGATCGACGGGCCCGCCTACGCCGAGTGGCTCACCGACGTCCTCGACGCGCTCGGCCTCGCGCGCGCCCACCTCCTCGGCGTGAGCTGGGGCGGCTTCGCGGCCCTGCGCATGGCCCAGGTCGCCCCCGGCCGGATCGACAGGCTCGTCCTGATCGTGCCGGCGGCCCTTGTGTCGGGCTCGCCGTGGCAGGGCCTCACGCGCATCGCCATCCCGATGGCCCTCTACCGCGCCTTCCCCTCCGAAGAGCGCCTCGCGCGCCTCGTCTCCGGGCTGTTCAGCACGCCGGACGACCTGTGGTGCTCCTACTTCGGCGACGCCGTGCGCAGCTACCGGCTCGATTTCCGGCCGCCGCCGCTCGCCACGCCCGCGTCCCTCGCCGGGTTCACGCGGCCCGCGCTCGTGTTCGGCGCCGACGACGACGTGAGCTTCCCCGGCGCCAGGCTGCTCGCCCGCGCGAAGGAGCTCCTGCCGCGCGCCGAGACCGAGCTGCTCGAGGGCTGCCGCCACTCGCCCCCCACCGACGACGCGTTCCGCGCGCGGCTCTGCGAGCGGATCGCGCGCTTCCTCGGGAGCGACGCCGACGACGTCGCCCACGTCGCGTCGCCCGCCGCGTCGCCCGGGATCGCCGCGTCGGTCGCGTGATCCTCCGCCGCGTTTCGGTCGGCGAGCGCCCTCAGTGACCCGACACGTCGTCGACCCCGGCGAACGCCTCGACGAGGCGCGCCCGGGCCCGATCCGAGAGCGGCGGGCCCTCGATCGAGCGCACGTTCTCGAGCAGGTGCTCCACGCTGCTCGTCCCCGACAGGATCACGTGCGCGCCCGGCTCGTCCCGGCAGAAGCGGTACGCCACGTCCGGGATCGACGCGGCGTCCTCCCCCTCCAGCAGGCCGTCCAGCCCTTCCTCCGCGAGCCGGCGCGGCACCTTGCCCCGCGCCGCCAGGTCGGCGAGCAGCTCCTTCAGCCGCTCGGGCCGGCTCAGCGCGCGCCGGACAGCGAACATGATCAGCGTGCCGACGTTCCTCGCCCGCGTCAGCGGGAACACCCTCGCCCGCGCCGACTGGTTCAGCAGGTTGAACCCGACCATCACCACGTCCCAGAGGTCGTCGCGCAGCGCCTGCTCCAGCGTCGCGTGCGACGGATCGGCGGCGAACGCCTCCGTGATGCCGAGGAAGCGGATCTTGCCCTGCTCGCGCAGCCGCAGGAGCACGGGGACGATCCGCTCGCGCAGGTCGGCGTAGTGCCGCGGGAGCACGCCGTGCAGGTGATAGACGTCGACGTGGTCCGTGCCGAGCCGCTCGAGGCTCGCGTGCAGCGACGACACGACGTCCTCTGGCCGCACGGGCGCCTCGAGGCGCGTCGTCTTCTTCGTCGAGATCACCACCCGGTCGCGCGGCACCTCGCGGAGCGCCTTGCCGATGAGCGCCTCGGTCCCGTACGCCTCCGCCGTGTCGACGAAGTTCACCCCGCGCTCGATGGCCGCGCGGACCAGCCGGAGCGAGTCGGCCTCGTCGATGCGCCCGGCGCCGAGCCGGCTGTCGCCGCCCGCGCCCAGGCCGAGCACGCTGACCTCCAGGCCGGTGCGGCCCAGGATGATGCGATTCACGTGATCCTCTCTCTCTCTCTGGACAAGGCAGTGGACGCCGCGCGGCGCGCCCGCGCGCACGTGTCGACGGCGCGCGGGCTCACTCCTTCGGAGCGACCTTCCACGCGGTGAAGCGACGCTCGACGCGCATGAGCAGGGTATTGAACGTCAGCCCCAGCGTCGTGATCGTCAGGATGCCGACGTACATGCTCGGGATCTGGAAGTTGTATTGCGCGTAGATGATGAGGTATCCGAGCCCCGCCTTGGCCCCGATCATCTCCGCCGCCACGAGGACGAGCAGCGAGTAAGCCCCCGCCAGGCGGATGCCCACGAAGATCGTCGGGATCGCCGCCGGCAGGATCACCTTGCGGAAGAGCTGGAGGGGCGACAGGCCCATCGTCCGCGCCGACTTGATGAGCAGCGGATCGACCCCGCGCACCCCGCTGATCGTGTTGAGCAGGATCGGCCAGGTGCACGAGTAGATCACGAGCGCCACCTTCGAGGCCTCCCCGATCCCGAGCAGCAGCAGGAACACCGGCAGGAGCGCGAGCGCCGCTGTGTTGCGGAGCACCTCGAGCAGCGGGTTGATCGCGTCCGCCGCGCCCTTGTACCACCCGATCGTGAGCCCGAGCGGCACGCCCATCAGGATCGCCAGCGAGAAGCCGAGCAGGGAGCGGGACAGGCTCGCCTTGATGTGGCTCAGGAGCTGCCCGTTCTGGAGGAGCTGCCACCCCGTCGCCAGCACCTCGGAGAGCGGCGGCAGGAACGCAGCCTCCACGAGCCCGACCCGCGGCGCGGTCTCCCAGATCGCGGCCACGAGCAGCAATATCCCGGAGCGCGCCGCGGCGCGGCCGATCCACCTCCCCACCTCGGCGACGAGCTGCGGCTGCTGCGGCTCCTCGTGCAGCTCGATCGACTGCTCCAGGCTAGCCATTGACCGCCACCACGCCCGCCACAGGGCGGCTCTCCGCCGCGCGCTTCTGCTTCTTGATCCGCTCCTGCTCCTCTGCCTTGAGCACCTCCTCGCGCAGGAGCGCCCAGATCTCGTGCCGCAGCCGGCCGAACTCCGGCGTCGACCGCGCGTCCTCGTAGCCCCGGATCTCCGGCGGGATCTCGATGACGTGCTTCACGCGGCCGGGGCGGGACGTCATGATCGCGACCCGCTGCCCGAGGAACACCGCCTCGTCGATGCTGTGCGTGATGAAGAGGATCGTCGTGCGCGACTTCTCCCAGATCCGGAGCAGCTCGGCTTGCAGCGACTCGCGCGTCTGCGCGTCGAGCGCCGCGAACGGCTCGTCCATCATCAGCACCTCCGGGCTGTAGGCCAGGCTCCGGGCGATGGCCACGCGCTGCTTCATGCCGCCCGACAGCTCGTGCGGATACCGATCCTCGAAGCCGGAGAGGCTGACCAGCTCGAGGTAGCGCTGCGCGATCTCCCGGCGCTGGCCCTCCGGGATGCCCTTGGCCTCGAGGCCGAACTCGACGTTCTCGCGCGCCGTGCGCCAGGGGAAGAGCGCGTACTGCTGGAACACGATGCCCCGGTCGAGGGCCGGGCCCGTGATCGGCTTGCCGTCCAGCAAGAGCCGCCCGGTCGACGGCATCGACAGCCCGCCGAGCAGATCGATGAGCGTCGACTTGCCGCAACCGCTCGGCCCGACGAGGACCATCAGCTCGCCGGCCCGCACGTCGAGGCAGAGGTTTTCGATGGCCGTGAACCGCGCGCCCTCCCTCGCCCCCGCCGGCCCCTTGATGGCGAACGTCTTGCTCACGTTCTGGAACTGGATCTTGTTGCTCATCGCTCCTCCTGCTGCCCATCCTCGACGAGGGCCCGGCCCGCTCCATCCGAGCGGGCCTGCGGGGGATCCTTGTCGAGCACGCCGGGGGCGTTGAGCACGCAGCGTACCAACGGCGCGCCGCCTCACAGGACGCAAATCCGCTATAGCAGACGGTGGCCTGCTGCTGGCGCAGCAGCCGCTGCGCGAGGGGTGCTGCTGTGGCAGCAGGTGATCGGCGCGCCCGGGGCGCGAGCGCGATGACAACCCGTGGCAGCGAGCCCCCTCGACGGCTGGCAAACGCTCGGGGTAAGAGTTGTCATCATGACCGTCTCCACTGCGTCACCGGAGGGAGTCGAGGCCGATGCGGGCAAGCGCGCGCTCCTCCTCCAGCGGGCGCCGCTCGCGATCCTCGAGTTCGGCAGCGATCTCACCGTCCAGGACTGGAACGGCGCGGCCGAGCGCCTGTTCGGCCGTGCGCGGCGCGAGGCGCTCGGCCGCCGCGTGGACGAGCTGCTGCCGGTGTCCGGCGACCCCGGCGCGTGGCGGCGGCTCCTTGAAGAGGACGGCCCGGCGCCTCGCGTGTGGCGCCACGTCACGAAGGACGGCGCCGAGGTGAGCTTCGAGTGGCTCCACGAGCGCCTCGTCGACGAGCGCGGGAACGTGAGCGGCGTCGGGGTGTTCGGGCAGGACGTCACGGAGCGCACCGAGCAGGTCCGCCGCTACCAGCAGAAGGAGCTGATCCTGCGGACGGTCACGCAGACGCTGCCGATCGTCGTCTGGGCGATCGATCGCGAGGGGATCTTCACGTTCCACGAGGGCAAGGGGGTCGAGGGCGCGGGGCTCCGGCAGGGGGAGCTCATCGGAAAGAACGTGTTCGCGTACTACGCGGACAGCGACGGGAGAGCCGACCTGGAGCGGGCGCTCGCGGGCGAGGAGACCCATTCGGTGAACACGACGCACGGGGTGTCCTGGGAGAACTGGGAGATCCCGATCTGCGACGAGCGGGGCGAGGTGGACGCTGTCGTCGGCTTCACCCTCGACATCAGCCAGGCGAAGAACACCGAGCAGGAGCTCCGGAGCAAGCTGGAGCTGATCGAGCGGCAACAGCAGGTCATCCGCGACCTGTCGACGCCCATCATCCAGGTCTGGGAGGGCGTGCTGACGCTGCCGATGATCGGCGTTGTCGACAGCCAGCGGACCGCGGAGATCATGGACACGCTGCTCGACGCGATCGTCCGCATGGGCGCGCGCTACGCGATCCTCGACCTCACCGGCGTCGAGATGGTGGACACGAAGACGGCGAGCTACCTCCTCGATCTCGTCCGCGCCATCCGGCTCCTCGGCGCCGAGGGCATCGTCACGGGCATCCGGTCGAACGTCGCGCAGACGATCGTCAGCCTGGGGCTCGACCTGTCCAGCATCACGACGCTCGGGAACCTCCGCGCGGCGCTCCAGCACTGCATCCGCCAGATGGCCAAGGAGCGCGCGGCGGCCGGCGCGCAGCAGGCCGCGCCCGCGCCGCGGTGACGGCGGCCTCCGCTCCTCCGTCGGACACCGCTCCTCGGGACCTGGCGGTTCATTCCTCGCCTTCTGTTCACGGCGCCGCCGCCCCCGGGGTCCGCATCGCCCTGGCGAGCGCCTCGACGAACACGCGGACCGCGGCGCGCGCGGGCGCGGCGTAGACAGCGAAGCTCGCGCGCCTCGACGCGCCGTACTCCGGCAGCACGCGCCGCAGCGCGCCGCTCGCGAGCTGCTCCTGAACCACGTAGTCGGGGAGGTTGGCCAGGCCGAGGCCGGCGACGGCGGCGTCGCGCAGCGTCATCGTGTCGCTGGAGCGGAAGGAGCCGCTCACGGGGATGACGCGCTCCCCCTCGGGGCCCACGAGCGTCCACCGGGCCACGGGATCCATGTTGAGCGTCAGGCAGTCGTGATCGGCCAGGTCCTCGAGGCGCCGCGGCGCGCCGTGGCGGCGCAGGTACCGCGGGCTCGCGCAGAGCACGCGCAGATCGCCGGCGAGCCGCCGCGCGACAAGCGAAGCCGGGGCGATCTCGGCGGCCAGGCGCACCGCCACGTCGACGCGCTCGGCCACCAGATCGACGAGGCGGTCGGTGAGATCGAGATCGATGCGGAGCTCCGGGTACCTCGCGCGGCAGGCCAGCGCGGCGGGCGCGACGCGGATCGTGCCGAGGACCGTGGGCGCCGAGACGCGCAGCGTCCCGCGCGGCGTCCTGTCGAGATCCGCGACAGCGCGCTGCGCCTCCTCGATGTCCGAGAGGATCCGGCCGGCGCGCTCGGCGTAGAGGTTCCCCGCCTCGGTGAGGCTCACGCGGCGCGTGGTGCGCTGGAGGAGCTTCACGCGCAGGCGCTCCTCGAGCCGCGCGACCTGCTTGCTGACCGACGACGACGTGAGGCCGAGCGCCTTCGCCGCCGCCGAGAAGCTCTGCTGCCGCGCTACCTCGAGGAACGCCCTCATCTCGCCCAGGTGACCGCTCGCCGGATCCATCGCATTCTTTCCCTCCGCGACGCAATCCTCGTCGCTGGACCAGGATTATCACGCGCAGGCTCCAGAGCTACGTTCCTGGAGGGCGAGGCGAACGCTGCCCCGCCGTGAAGGAGGGTTCCATGCTCACGCAGGCTCGCGGCCGAACGGGCGTCGCGCTGCTGCTCTTCATCCTTGTGGGGGCGCTGGCCGCAGATCACCTCGCGGCGCTCCCCCCGGCGCGCGGCGGGGGGGCGGCGCTGCGCGAGCCGCCCGGCGTCGCGCAGGCGGACCGGCCCCCGCCGGGCGCGCGCGGCGCTCACGCCACGCGATCGATCACGCCCTGAACGCCCTTCTGCTTGGAGCAGTGAGCACAGCAGTAGAACGCGCCGCCGGCCTCGATGCCGTGACCGACGATCCGGCAGGCGCAGTGGGCGCACACGGGCGCGAGCTTGTGAATCGCGCACTCGAAGCAGTCGAAGGTGTAGGTCGTGCCGCCAACCATGATCTGGAAGGCCTTGTCGTAGCTGTTGCCGCAGCAATCACACGTGTTCATGGAGACCTCTCGACGGTTAGGGGAGTCGTCACACAGCAAGGCCGACACGGCCGGCGCTCGCGATCACGCCGGGGTCCTTCGGCGGCTGCCCCGGCGCCGGAGGGTCCTTGATCTCCGGAGAGGGCTCTCCGGGCTCGGGAGGAGGGGGCGGGGGATCCCGACGCGCCGGCTCGTCCGGCTCCGGATCGCCCCGCGGGGGCTCGCTCGGCTTCGGATCCCGCATCGGCGGATCCTGCTCGGGATCGCCGACCGGCGCGGGGCTGGGCGTTCCTCGGGACGGGGGCGCGTTCACTGACATCGATGTTCCTCTCCTCGCGCGTCCTCTCCTGCGATCGTGTCGACGCGGCGCAGACAGGGCTGCACGAAGCGCGCCACGGCGCCCGCGAGCAAGGCGGCTCGGCCGCGCGACGCGCTGCGCGCACGCGGCGCGCCGCGGCCCTCCCACGGCGCGCATTCCTGTCACACTGGGGCAGTAAGGCCTCGAGCGGGCCGGAGGGGCCCGCCCGGCCGGCGTCGCTTCACTTCGGCAGGAAGCTAAGGACCTCCCCGAGCGCCCTGGTGAGGCTCTCGGCCTCCAGGACGTCGGGCAGCACGAGCACGCCGAGCACGCTCAGGCCGATGCCCATCAGCGAGCCTCCGGCGATCACGCCGGCGCAGATGGCCTCTGTGTTCTCCGAGGCGAGGGCGTACCAGGGCCGCTCGACAGGCGCGGGCGGCGGCTCCGTGGCCCCGCCGGGCCCTGTCGTGCTCAGCCGCGACGCCTGCTCGCGCTTGCGGTGCCACGCGGCGGAGCGCCGCTCGAGCAGCCAGAAGAGGAACGAGCCGAGGAACATCGACCAGATGTCGGTGAAGTTCAGGATGAACGCGAGCCCGAGGGCGACAGCGGAGAGGGGGAATCGGTTCCTCGTGAGCTGCTTCGTGACCTCGACGACGATCCCGATGATCGCCCCGACAAGCACCGCGGTCTTGGCCGTCGGGTGGAGGAAGTCGAGCCCCTTCATCAGCACCTCGGCGACCGCCTTCCACGTGAGCGCGCTCGGGACGGGGAGCTGCTCGGTCCCGTAACGGCCGATGTCTCCCTGGATGAGCACGAGGTACCAGACGGGCACCGAGAGCACGAGCCCCGCGATCGCGCCGAGCACGTGCCCCACGGCCTGGTGGCGCGGCTTGCCGCCGAGCATGTAGCCCGGCTTGATATCCATGAGCAGGTTCGCTGTGTTGCTCGCGACCTCCGCCGTGATCCCGGCGGTCATCAGGTTCGTCGTGATGTTCTTCGGCGCGAGGACGCCGTAGGTGAGCTGCGTCAGCTTGCCGAGCGCCCCGGTCGGGGTGATCGCGGTGATGGCCGTCGAGTTGACGGCGATGAGCGAGAAGACGAAGACGAGCGGGATCGCGAGGATCCCGAGCCACCATTCGATGCCGAACCAGACCTTCCCGAGCACGACGACGACCGCGCCGACGAGGGGCACGCCGATGATCGACAGCTTCACCGGGAGCTCGATGTCCGCGAGAACGTCCCTCGCCCCGCCCTTCCTGGAGAGGCCCTTGAACGCGTCGAGGATCACCTTGGGCTTGGAGAAGAAGGCGTAGAGCGAGGAGGTCGTCATGCACGCGACGCCGCCCCACAGCGCCCAGATCGTGATCTGCCCGAACCCGTAGTGCCCGTTCCTCGGCAGGATGATCCCGTGCTGGATCAGGAGGGGGGCCAGGATCCAGTAGTTGAGCACCCCGCCGAGCAGGAGCGACACGCCGGTCCGGATGCCCATCAGGCCGCCCGTGGCGACGAAGATGAGGCTCGTGTCGAAGCGGATCGTGAGCTCGTTGAAGGGGATCCCCCGGAGGCCCGGGGAGACGCCCCACCGCTTGAGCAGGTCCGCGAGGCGACCGTGATAGAAGATCTCGTCGTAGTAGTGGGGGATGCTCTTCAGCGCGAAGAGCGCGCGCATCACCTTGTCGTCGCGCAGGAGCTCGAGGGCGGCGCTCACGAGGCCGCCGCCGATGAGGAGCTTCGCCTTGAAGAGGCCCTCCTTCTCGTCGCTCTCGTGCAGCGCGTCCATGACGACGCCGGCGGCCATGCCCTCGGGGAAGGGGAGCTGCTCGTCGTTGATGAAGCGCTTCTTCATCGGGAAGGCGAAGAGGACGCCGAGGATGGCGAGGACGAACATCCAGATCATCGCCCGTCCCATGGGGATGATCGTTGTCGTGACCATCGAATACGCCGCGAGGCTCGTGAAGAGCGGCGCGTTGATGTACCCGGCCGACGTCGCGATGGACTGCATCGCGTTGTTCTCGAGGACGGTCATGTCCCTGCCGAGGCCCATCCTGGAGAGGACCTTGAACAGGCCGAATGCCAGGATCACGCTCGTGATCCCGACCCCGAGAGACCAGCCGGTGCGCGCCCCGATGTACACGTTGGTGAGCGACAGGAAGGCGCCGAGGAGCATGCCCGTGATGCCCGAGCGCAACGTGAGCTGGGGCATGTCGCCGCGGTAGATGTTCTTCAGCCACCACGTGTCCTTCTCTTCGAGGGACATGGCGTGGACCTGCTCTGGCGTGAGCTGCTTGATGGCCATTGCTCGGCGACCTCCGCGCACCTTGTACCATGGTGGGCGACGCCCCGTGCAGCCCTTCGGAGCGCCCCGGAGCCGGCGTCGACCGCGCAGCGCCGCTCACGCGGCGGCGCCGGCGCGTGAGCGGCGCTGCGCGCTCGGAATCCGCGGTGTCGACGGAATTGCTGGGCTCGTGTCGCGGCGCTCGCGCGCGGCGCGATCACTCGCGCGCGGCGCGATCAGTCGCTGTCTCGGCTGCTGCCGGCAAAGCCGTCTTCCCGGCGGGCGAAGAGGACATTGAACGTGGTGAGTGTGCCGTAACAGCCGGTGATGTACGCCTGGAGCTGGACCTTCTCTGCGTCGCTCAGCCCCTCGTGCGCGTTGATCTTCTGCTCGAGCACACGGAGCTTGTCGCGGAGCATGACGATCTTGTGGAAGAACGCGTCGAGCGGGATGCGCTTCTCGGCCGTGCCCTCCTTTCCCGGGCGGAGGACGATCTCCCCGCCTTCCCAGCGGCCGCCCATCTCCGCGCGGCCGACGCCGAGCTCCTCGGACAGCACCTCGCGCAGCACACGACGGAACTCGTCGATATCCATGTCGATGTCGATCTCCCTTGGCAGCGTCGAACGGAAGGGCTGCGGCGCCGCGCCGGGCCGGCGCTCCGGCGACGGC
>NZ_JEMA01000529.1 GCF_001589285.1 Sorangium cellulosum
TGGTCGAGCAGCACCCCCGCCTCTCTCAACCGCCGCGCCGCCGCATTCCGCGCCGCCCCCAGCTTCTGCTGCAGCCGGTCGATGTGCTTGCGCCACCTGCCGGCCGACAGCACCTCCAGCAGCACGAGCTCGTTCAGCGCGCCGGTCGTCAGCACCGAGTAGATCTTCTCGCGCAGCAGCGGCTTCAGCCGCCCTGGCTCGGCCGCGATATACCCCAGCCGCAGCGCCGGGCTCAGCGCCTTGCAGAAGCTCGAGTAATAGACCACCCCCTCCAGCCCCGAGAGCTGCGCCAGCCGCGTCGGATGCCCGGGGTGGAAGTGACCGTGCACGTCGTCCTCGGCGATCAGAACGCCATGCTTCTGTGCGGTCGTCAGCACCCGGTGCAGGTTCGCGGCGCTCGATCCCCAGCCGGTCGGGTTGTGCAGCACGCTCTGGAGGAACATCAGCTTGGGCCGGTGCTCGCGGCACGCGGCCTCCAGCGCCCCCGGATCCACGCCGTCCGGCCTCCGCGCCACCGGCACGATGCGGCAGCCCGCCTGCCGCAGACGCCCGAACATCAGGAAATACCCCGGGTTTTCCACCAGCACCGCGTCGCCCGGCTGGAGAAAGGCGCGGCAGATCAGGTCGATCGCATGCGTCCCGCCCCACGTGGTCATCAGCCGCCCCGCGTCGGCCGCGATGCCCTGCGCGCGCATCAGCATCGCGATCCGCTCGCGCAGCTCGGGCAGCCCCTGCGGCGGGATGCGCGCCGCCATGCCGGCACCGCTCCGGGCGAGCGCGCGCTGCAGCACCGTCGCCGGGATGGCGTCGCTCAGCCAGGTCGCCGGCAACGCGCCGCTGCTGGCCAGCAGCACGCCGGCGCGCTGGTCGTTGGCCTGCTGCGCCAGCCACACAGGCTCCTGCTCCTCGCCGGCCTCGAGCCACGCCGCGTCGGGCATGGCCGCGGTCGCCTCGCACACGAAGAACCCGGCCGTGCCGCGCGACTCGAGCAGCCCGGCCGCCACCAGCCGATCGTAGGCCGCCACCACGGTGTTGGGGCTCACGCCGAGCTGGCCCGCGAGCTGGCGGATCGACGTCAGCCGCGCGCCCGGCGGCAACTGCGCGCCCTCGATCAGCGCGCGCAGCCGCGCCTCGATCTGGTCGGCCAGGGGAACGGCGGAGTCGCGGTCGAGCGAGAACATGGGTCAGCGCAGGAACAGGAGCGCCAGCACCGCCAGCGCGGCGGCCATCATGCCATTGAACAGCCGCTGACGTCGCGGGTCGGTCAGAAGACGCCGGATCGCCACGCCGAACAGCGCCCACGCCGAGATGCACGGAAAGGTGATGCCAAGGCCGATGACCGACACGAGCAGCGCGCCGCTCGCCACGCCCATCCCCGCCGGCATGAACACCGAGGCGAGCGTGACCGCCTTGACCCAGCTCTTCGGGTTGACGGCCTGGAACAGCGCCCCCTGCGCGAACGACAGCGGCCGCGGCACCTCGGCGCCCTTCATCGCGACGCCGCCGGTGAGCTTCCACGCCAGCACCAGCAGGTACAGCGCGCCGGTCACGCGCAGCACGCCGTGCAGCACCGGATAGGCCGTGAATAGCGCGCCCAGGCCGAGGCAGGCGACGAAGGTCTGGACCGCGCCGCCCACGCTGATGCCGAGGACATGCGGCAGCGAGCCGCGGTAGCCAAAGTTGGCGCCCGAGGCCGTGAGCATCACGTTGTTCGGCCCCGGGGTGCTGGACATCACGAAGCAATAGGTCGCCAGGGGCAGCAGCTCGGTCATCGCGGGTCGCTCCGGTCAGGGATGGGCCAGAGCGTAAGGAGGCGGCGCTCGCCGGTGAAGGCACAGGGGCCGCGCCGCGCGAAAGCACTGTGTCAGTCGTGAGACCGGTACAGCGCAGAGCCCGCCGCGTCCTGCTACCCTCGAAGCCGCGCAGCAGGACGAGGCTCGGGGCGCGGAGGAGACATGACGGACGACGCAGCGGCACGCGCGGCGGAGAAAGAGGCGTTCTTCCGGCCGGAGAACGAGCGAGAGGGCTCGCGCTGCGAGAGCTCGAGCCCCACGGGGAAGTACCGGCTCGTGGTGTCGAGCTTCTCGACCGGAAGCGGCACCTGGGACTACGCCCAGGGCGAGGTCTACCGGACCGGCTCCGCTGACCCGATCGCCGTCGTGCAGCGGAACTTCGGGTCGTTCCCGTTCCTCTTCGTCGAGGCGCACCCGAACGGCCACGACTACCTGGTGTGCGGCGAGGACTACCAGGGCCAGACCGTGGTGGAGCTCGACACCGGGAAGCGCCGCGACCACCTGCCGGAAGAGGCGAGGGAAGGGATCGCCTTCTGCTGGGTGGACATGCGCTTCGAGCCGTCCGCCGCGATGCTCGTCGTCGAGGGGTGTATCTGGGCGTGCCCGTACGAATTCCGCTTCTTCGACTTCTCGGACCCAATGTCAAGATGGCCCGAGATTGAGGCGGGCACGGCGATCGACGCCGATCGGCGCCCGCCGGCCTTCCACGCCGACGGGACGATCGTCTGCTACCAGTCGGCGCCCGAGGGTGAGACCAGAGGCGACGAGGCCGAGCCGCCGATCGCCGCGACCCGGACGTTCCGGCGGGACGGCATGAAGCTCGTCCTTCAGAGCGAGTGGATCTCCGAGGAGGAGCAGGCGAGGCGCAAGGCCCGCGAGGAAGGGCGGAAGCGGTACGAGGCATGGCTCGCGGAATTCCGTGCAAACGACCCGATCTATCGCGCGTTCGTCGAGGCGGTGAGCGATCCGGCCCTCTCTCCGGACGACCACGACGGGATCGGGGTCACATACGACGGCTGGTGTCCTGACTTCAAGGCCCAGGAGCGGCGCATCACCCGTCGTATCGTGACGAGGGGCACGAGCCCGTATACGATCGATCTCGAGTGGGGCGCGGAGACGGGCCCGGTCAAGCTCGTCGTCCACAGGGACGGCAAGCATGCGGAGGACAGGTTCTTCGCGCATTCCGTCGCTGGAATGCGCAAGGCCTTCACCTGCGCGAAGGCCCTGATCGCGAGCGACGCGGGGCCCGCGGGCACATGATGTCCGCCCCCTCGGTCGTGAAGGGGACCTTGCGCTTCCGTAGACAAGATCCGCAGCCCGCGCTGCGCCTAGCTTAACACCCGGCGTACCTCGTTTCCCTGAGGGGAGGCGCGGTCGGAGCGAGCTCGCGCCTCAAGTGTAAGCAACGACGCCCCTGCTGTGCCTCGATGCAGCAGAAGCAAAGAACCCTCCGCAGTCGTCCCTTCGACGGCATCCTTCGCACGCCTCAACGTAGATGTTTTTCCAGTCCGAGATGCTTTTTCGCGCGAACCGATGCAGCATTGGAGCGAGCACGCAGAGCTGATGGTTGTAGATCGATACTGCCATCCCCGCGCGTTCGAGCGTCATAACAGACTCGCGCAGCGAGCCCTGGTAGTCCACCGGATCGATCCACAGCCCCTCGAGGTTGGCCTTTGCGAACCCCACGGGCTCGAGGCCCATGAGCGCGACGTGATCCACGAAGGTCAGGTTTCTCGCGACGAACTGCGCGAACTCGGGCATCCGCCCGACCGTCTCCCGATGAATCACGAATCGTAGCTCCACACGAACATGCCGCCGCTTCAGGTTCAAAATCCCCCGGACCGCTTCGTCGAAGGCTCCCCTCGCCTGGACGATATAATCATGCTCATCGGGCAGGTCCGAGTAAAGAGGGATCCCGAACATCAGGTCAGGATGCTTCACGTCGCCTACAGCACGTGCGAAGCTGAAGTCGGAGAGCCTCCGGCCGTTCGAGAGCACATGCACGCTCGTGCGTGGCAGGTACTGCCGGAGCAGCACGAGGAGCTGGACAAGGCGCTCCCCGAGGAGAGCAGGCTCGCCCCCCGTGATCCCGATTTCCGTGGCCTCGGGGGAGATCAACGGGATGGCCCGCTCGAGGTCGTCTACGAGCCAGTCGTCTTCGTGATCCTTCGGCGGCTGCGAGCACATCACGCAGAAGTTGTCGCAGCGCTCCGTCACGAGAAACGTGTTTGATCGAGACGCCGCTCGGTAAAGCGCCGAAACCGAGCCCCGCGCAGGGTCGATCCGCACGACGTCGCCGGCTCGCAGGTAACGGTGATCCGAGCCGAGGAGGTACACGTCCTCTCGGCCCGAGACCGGTGTCCCACTCCGCAGGAGGTATCCTCGGAATCCCTGAGGAAATTCGGGAGCCTCCTTGGAAACGAGGAGCATGTCGGTCGTTCGCTCCGCCTCGGGAAGCGAGGGATCTTCCGAGAGCCGCGCGATGAACGGCGCGCGCGACGTCGGCGATAACGCGCGTAAGCCTCGGGCGGCCAGCTTCACGAGCATGAACTCATACCCATTGCAGCAGGATATCCCGCGCCTCGGCGTTGGTCTCGAGGATCCCGATGACGTGCCGAAGCACGCCCATCTGCTTCGCGCAGAACGCGCTGAACACCTTGTGCCCGACGGTGTCGCCCTGCGTCGCCCGGTGGAACACGGGATCCGCGCCGCAGTAGGGAAGGAATGGACAGTCGGCGCACATGGGCATGCCTTCCAGGATCGTCTCGCCCAGCGGGGAGAGGAGCGCGTCGGACGTCATCAGGGCCTCGTAGCTGTCGTGATCCAGGTGCCCCAAGCGGAAGGTCTCGTCCCCCATCTCGGCCAGCATGCGACCCTCATCGGAGGCATAGACCGCCCCGTCGTAGTTGTAGACGAGCGCCCCGATTCCGATGCCCGCGGGAGACTGTAGGTCGACGTACGCCGAGCCGAGTGGCGAGAATACTTTCTGGAGCAGGATGGTCGTGTACTCCTCCCGCAAGAGGTGCCCTCCTGCATTAACCCGCAGAATGTGGGAGAGCCCGCGCTTGTAGAAGTCGAGCCAGTCCTCGACGCCGTACCGCTTGATCAGGCTCCGCGTAGCGAATCCGTAGGGGCTGAGGCTTCGGAGGAAGATGCCGTGGAATCCGAGGCGCACGTACTCGTCGATGACGTCGTGAACGCGCTGCAAGCTCCGCGGTGTTGTCGTCATCAACGCTGAGATCCGGTCCGGTCCGAGGACCTCACGAACCCGGTGGATCCCCTGGATCGTCGTCTGGTGGCTGCTACCCCCGCGAGTCGGCCGCTGCGCGTCGTGCAGGTCGACGGGGCCGTCCAGCGAGGTCGACAGGTACACGCCGTGCTCCTGGCAAAACGACAACACGTCGTCGGTCAGGCGCGAGAGATTGGATGTGATCACGAACTGGAGATCGCGCCGGTGAAGCTTGTTGAGCTCCTGCGCGCGCTCCACGATGTGGCGGACGAGGGGAAAGTTGAGCAGCGGCTCACCTCCCTGGAGCTCGATCTTGATGCGCTCGTTCGGGCTGCGAAACACGAGATCGAGCGCCTTGTCGGCGTGCGCCACCGCCATGTCGTACTGGGCGCTGTCCTCCGAGCGCCTTGAAACCTGACAATACTGGCACGAGTGGTCACATCTCAACGTGACGACGAAGATATGGAGCCCGGTGAACTCGGCGACTCGTTCGGCGCGGCTCCTGTACTTCAGCGCCAGCAGGTCGAAGGCCACAGTGGAGTCGTCTTCGTAGAGGAAGTGGCGCGACTTCAGCGCCTTGTAGACGCGCGTGTCCGGTGCGAGCCTCCGCCCGACGAACGCGACGAGCTCGTCGCGCTGGAGGCGAACGTACTCCCCGACGTCGTTCGTTACGATGTAGGTGCTTTCGTCAAGGCGACCGAACCTAAGAGGCAGCAGGCGATATCCTGCGCCTGGTGCGTAGGCGCTCCTCGGCTGGAACACCGCGTGCGCCATGTCACCCTCGACGTGGAACGGGCGCGCGAGAGAAGGCGTGGGCGAGGATGAGCGTGCGGAGCGACGCCGTCTCTTCTGCGACCTTCTCCCGGAGCTCCTGGTCGAGGAGCTCCTGGAAGAAGAGCCTCGCTGTCTCGATTGCCGCGCGCTCGCTGGTCGTGGGCGGGAAGGTGAGCGTCACCTCGAGCGAGTGGTCGTGGACCTCGCGGAGCACGGCGGTGCACTGTGCGGCCATCCGGTAGGCGGTCTTTTGCACGGCGGTAAGTCGGTAGGCACGGAGGTCGATGCTGACGGCGACGCGTCCGTCTCGGAAAACAAACGGAGCACCCGGGTCCAGACCTTCGGTCCTCATACCGCTACCACTGGACCACGATCATGCCGGTCTGTCCCTCGGATACGGAGATGCTCGTGTTTGTGTCGCCGATGAACTGATTCTCCACGCGGACCTCGTGTGTGCCCGGCTTCAGCGTGAGCGTCCCCGTGGAGTCCGTGCCTACGAGCCTCCCATCAATGAAAATCCGGCCGCCGGGGTAGGCTACGAGCGACACGGTGGCTGGCTTTGGAGGCGGCGGCGGTGGCTCGGGCGCAGGCTCTTCGTAAGAGCCCCTCGAGCCCGACCTGTAGCCGCCGGAGTAGTGGCTGCTGTGTGACCGGTGCGAGCTGTGCGAGCGATGGGATCGGTGGGCGAGGTACATCGGCTGCTCCATGGCGGGCGCGGTGAGCAGCAGGGGATCCTCGTCGTCCACGTCGTCGTCTGGTTTCCGAGGCGCCTGCGCGAGCGCGCTCGGAACGAGCGCGTCGGAAGACATCGCCCCCTGGAAGATCGCCATGACGGCCGTTCCGAGGGCAACGAGAGGGGAACGGGGAGGCACGATGTATTCTCGTTCCGGCTCGGGGCGTGCGTCAAGATCGCGTGCTCGACGGGCAAGCGCACGAACGGATGAGTCCGGGTATGCCGCGTGGCGTCAGCCGCTCGTGAGATCTACACCGAGCGCCGGGACCAAGGTACGCTTCCGGGCGATGGCTTCAACGCCGTACCGGGACGAGGAAAAAGGCAGTACAAGCGCGAGCGTCGACGTGCGGG
Source organism: Sorangium cellulosum (assembly GCF_001589285.1). Taxonomy (GTDB): domain Bacteria; phylum Myxococcota_A; class Polyangia; order Polyangiales; family Polyangiaceae; genus Sorangium; species Sorangium cellulosum_G. Next base: position 6,881 of record NZ_JEMA01000529.1, read on the forward strand.
CCGCGCTTCGGTCGTGGGCTCGCACCGAGTTTGGTGCTCCCCGACGGCTCGACGCTTTGATCACGTCGGTCAGCGAGCGCGACGAGCTGATCGCGCGCGTCGCGACGACGGTGATCCGCCGCGACCTCGGGCAGGAGCGCGTCCCCACCCACGAGCGCAGGAGCCGCACCGCGGGCCCGGTTAACCCAGCGTCGCTCGATCCGTTCAGCGGAACCTTGGAGGATCTGCGTACGCGCACCGAGCACGTTGACCGGTGCGGGCCCTGCAGTGGCAGCGGCATCGGTCCGTGCCCTGCATGCGGGGGTAGCGGCAGGCAGCGCTGCGGGAACTGCTCCGGCAGCGGGAAGGTCGTGAAGCACTACAAGAAGTCGAGCAAGTACATCAACTGCTCGGTTTGTCGTGGTGGCGGCACGGTGGGCTGCGGCGGATGTCTGTCCAGGGGGACGATCACGTGTGCCGGCTGCTCGGGTAGTGGTCAGCAGCTCGTCTGGTGGACATACAGGGAGAGTGTGCGCGTTGTCGTGCAAATGTCCACGGATAGCCCTGTGGTCAAAGCGCACCCACAGCTACTAGAGGAGCGGTTCCTTCGGCCGCCGGACCTTGAATCCTTCATGCTGCTCACCTCGGCAGAGGGCTCGGGCAGCATTGCGGGAGGACGACTCTCGCCGGAAGATGACGCGCTGGTACGAAGGCATACGCCCGCGCTCCATCCTCAGCTCGAGCGCATCCAGGCGCAGCAACTTCTCCGATTCAGTGTCCTCCGTCGTGACGTGCACTACGAGATGTGTGGCGCCGAAGGGACGGTCGTCCTGTCCGGCGCGAGCCTTGCCGGAGCCTCGACGCCCAAGGCCGTGGGTCCTATCCGTCGCCGGCTGGCGCTCTGGGGGCTCGCGTCGCTCGTGTTGCTCCTCGGCGGTACGTGGTTCATGTCGGCGCTCCTCGGCCCGACCAGCTACTTTCGTTCTGTCAACCGGATCATCGCGTTCTCGTCGGTGACCGGCATGGCCGTTGCCATCGTCGCCGCTGGAGGTCTCCTCCGCGCGCTCCGCCCCGGCTTCCGCTTCTGGTCGCTGGGGCGTGTCACGCAGGTCGCCACAGCCATCAGCGTCGTGGCGTTTCTGATCTGCCCCGTGGTCGGTTACCTCGGCAGGCCGAGCACGGCGGAGCTGCGGAGAGCGGTCGCTGGCGGAGAGCTTGAACATGCGCGGCTCGTCGCCGAGGCTCTGCGAGCAACGGAGCCTTCCGAGGAGGCGAGGGACGCCATCGACGAGCTCGAGATCACGGAAGCAGATCGGCTCTCAGGAGACGCGCGCCTCGCCAAGCTGGACGCGATCGCCGCGCGTAGCAGCAGTCATGCAGGTCGAGCCAAGACGAGCGCGCAGCGGACACGCGTCGAAGCGATCGAGGCGGCCCTGAAGGCGAACCGCTCTGCGGAAGCAGTCGGCCTGCTCAAACGCTGGTCGTCGGAGCTCTCCGAGGCCCCGGATGTCGGGGAGCTCAAGGCGCGAGCCATCGAGGCGCAGGGGGCCGCATGTACCGACGATGCCTGCCGGTTCGGCGCGGCGCGGCTGGCCAAGGCGGCCCACAGCTCGCCCGAGCGCGAGGCCTCGCTTGACAGCGCACGGCGAAGGGTGATCGAAGGGCTTGACGCGCGGACCATTCCTGCGGGCGACTCGCTCTCCCGGGTACGCTGGCTCCGATCCCTGTCGAAGCTCGCCTCGACGACGCATGGGGTCGCCGAGGGGGATGGCGACGTTCAGCAGAAGGCGAACGCAGCGTTGGGGTGGGCGCGCGGCGAGCTCGGTAAGATGCCGTTGATCGGTGCACCCGTGGCGGTCGTCGACGAGCTCCTCGAGCGGGATGGGGGCTCCGCGAGTACAGGGTGGCCCGAGCTGAAGGGCGTATCCGTGTACGCTGCGAAGGTAGGAGGCGTCTGTACTGGGCTTTACGTGGTCGGTGCGGCGCCGGGCGCACGGTCTCTTCAAGGCAACGAAGAGGGCCTCCAGCGGCTGGTCGCGCAGGCCACGGGTCGACCCGGAGCGACGTTGCGCGCGCGGCCAGCGTCTGCGAAGGCACACTCGGTCTCGACGTGGGCCGAGGGCAGCACACCGGTCACGGCGCGATGGAGCGACACGACCTTGATGGAGCTGCGCATCGGGCGAGCGAATCCGTGAGCGGAAGCCCGCTTCGGCGCACACCCCCTCAGTCGCACCCCCCCACGCTCCACATCCCCGGCGCCTCCACGTGGAGCGTCACGACCTCGTCCTTGTCGACCCCCAGCCCCTCGAGCGCCCCGGTGGTGCGGTATCCAAGGAAGAGCTGCTCGTCGCCGACGTCGAGGACCTGCTTCTGCGCCCGGCCGTGGATCTCGTGCTCCGCCACCGACGCGGTGATCTCGTTGCAACCGAACGGCCCGTAACTCACGTGCGCCAGCATGATCGGCCCGGCTTCGTTGAACCCCGTGATCGAGAGCCCCGTGAACATCCCGTCCCCGTCGTCGCTGCTCGGATCCGTGAACGGCGTGAACGTCCGCTCGCCCTCCAGGTTGTAGAGGTTCGCCACGGTGCTCGGCGCGCCCGGGTTGCTCGCCATGAAAGCGACCTTCCCTTGGCTCGCCGACCTGGCCTCGTCGATCCGGTAAATCCCCACGCCGCCGGAGACCTCCCCGAACCCGATCCACTTCTGCAGCCCTCGGTCGTATCCCTCGTTCTGCCGGTTCTCGACAAGGAAGTACTGGTCCGGATCCGACGTCTCGATCTTGTAGATCGTCGGAGCCACGCTCTGCCCGAAGAGCTCCGCGCCGGCCGACTGCACGATCGGAATGTCCTGCGCCGGCGCCCCCGGCTGGATCACGGTCGGCGCCAGGAACCCGGCCTTGAGCCGGCTCCACGCGCCCATGGCCACGGGCGTCGAGCCGGCGGGCGATCCGGTCGTCGTGCCCCAGCTCCCGCTCGCCATCACGCACCACGCCCCGACCGGGGTCGGGCCCTTGTAGAGATCCGGCAGGCCGATCGCCGAGTGCCCGAGCTCGTGGACGATGACGCCCACGGTGGCCGGCATCGTGGTGGGCACGCCGCGGATCTTGTGGACCTGGCGCTCGCCGATCACCGCGTAGCCGCCGAGGACCTTCCCGTCGAGGGTGATCGGGTCGTCAAAGCCTGTCGCGTGGGCCCAGACCGAGGGCGTCTTGCCGGTGTTCGATGTCTCGTAGCCGGCCACGACGAAGATCACGTTGAGCTCGTCGCCGCGGACCTTGCCGTCGCCGTTGGCGTCGAACGAGGCGAAGTTGACGAACGGATTCGCCATCACAAGCGCCTCCTTCAAGTAGGGCTGGAGGAGCGCGAAGTCCTTCTTGCTGTTCGGGTGCGCGAAAGGCAGCTTGATCCGGACGATGCCGTCGTTGGCCGTGCCGTGCGTCTCCCGCGCGCGGATGAACGAGAACTTCCCGCGCGACATGTCGGCGTAGTAGTGGTTCACCGAGCCAGGGAGGCTCCCGTACAGGGTGTCCTTCCATGTCGCGATGTCGGTCACGAAGCCGCCGGTGAACGCCCCCGGCGCGGTGATCCCGCCGCCCTGCGTGAACTCCAGCAGGATCGTGAGCAGCGGGCGCCGCACCCCGGTGCTCGCGGGCGGGGCCGCGAACGACCGCGCGCCCGGGGAACGCGCGATCGCCGCCTCCCAGAGGTCGTCGAGCGCCTCCTCGTCGATGCGCGCGAGCAGCGCCGGATCCACGGGGCCGCCCAGCGCGCGGAGATCGCGGACCAGCACGCCCGAGGGCACGAGGGCAGGGGCGCCGCGCGCGTCCGAGCCGAGCTCGGCGACCTCGTAGTCGCCCGAGAGGTCGTTGAGCACCACGACGGTGCCGTCCCGCATCCGGAGGTAGTCGAAGTGCTCGTCGCCGATCACCTCGGCGTGGAACATCGCGCCGGTGGGGTCGAGCGGGATCTCGCGCAGCCCCGGCTCGGCGAGCACAGCGGCCGCCGGGCGGCTCACGCAGACGGCGCTCGCCAGCGCGGCCAGCGCGACGAGCCCGAGCCTCGCCCCGCGCCGCGCCCCGAAGATCGCCCTCTGCTCCACCGTGTCTGCGCCGCTGTCACGAGATGTCATGTCCGCATCCTCCTCGATCCGCGTTTCGTCGCGTTCGAGGGGGCACATCGCAACGCGTGTGCCGCGCCCGGACGGCGCGGATCGCCGCGCTCTCAGGCCGATTCCGGCGCCTCCCGCGAGCGCGTCGCCGCTGCGTCGCCGCGCGACGACACCTCGCCGGGACACCCGTCACGCGAGCATGACGGCCGCTGTCACGGCGGCGTTACAGCCGATCCAACCATGGATCCCAGGGGCAGCGCGCCAGCGGTCCGCGCTCCCGCGGGCGCGCCGGTTCCGGGTTGACGCGCACCCCCTCAGGGGCACCATGGCGCTCATGGGCGAGGATCCCGGGGCGACCTGCACGCTCACGAGCTTCGATCAGGGCCGCGCCCTGCGGCTCCCGGCCGTCACCGTGACGGTCACCCTCCCGGACGGGCGCACGCTCGCCGCGCCGCTCGATCTGCGCCCGCTCATCGTGGGCGCGGGCGCCGACTGCGATCTGGTCCTCGCCGATCCCCGCGCCTCGCGGCGGCACTGCGAGATCCGGATGACCGAGCGCGGCGTGCTCCTCCGCGACCTCGGCAGCAAGAACGGCACGCAGGTCCGCGACATCCGCATCGTCGAGGCCTTCCTCCCGCCGGGCGTCGCCGCCACGGTGGGCAGCTCCGAGCTCGTCGTCGGCGCCGCGGGCCCGCCGTCCGTCCTGCCGCTCTCCGCCGCCGACGCGTTCGGCGACGCGGCGGGCCGGAGCCTGACCATGCGCGCGCTCTTCGCCAAGCTGGAGCGCGCGGCGCCGACGGACGAGACGCTGCTCCTGCTCGGCGAGTCCGGCACCGGCAAGGAGGTCCTGGCGCGCGCGATCCACGCCAGGAGCCGCCGCAAGGACGGCCCCTTCGTTGTCGTCGACTGCGGCGCCGTCGCCCCGAGCCTCGTCGAGAGCGAGCTCTTCGGCCACGTCCGGGGCGCGTTCACGGGAGCGGCGGGGGCGCGGCCGGGGCTGCTCGAGCAGGCGAGCGGCGGCACGCTGTTCATCGACGAGATCGGCGAGCTCCCGCTCGATCTCCAGCCGAAGCTCCTCCGCGCGATCGAGGGGCGGCAGATCCGGCGGCTCGGGTCGAACGAGTGGGTCCCCTTCGACGCGCGGATCGTGGCGGCCACGCACCGGAACCTGCGCGCGAAGGCCCAGGACGGCTCGTTCCGGGCCGACCTCTACTTCCGGCTCTCGGTGGTGGAGGTCCACGTCCCCGCGCTCCGGGAGCGCAAGGACGACATCCCGCTCCTCGTCGAGCGGTTCCTGGCCGCGCGCGAGCCGCCGCGCGCGCTCGCGGACCTGCCGGCGGGCGCGCTCGCCTTGCTGGAGGGCCACGACTGGCCGGGCAACGTGCGCGAGCTCCGGAACACCGTGGCGCGCCTCGTCCTGTTCCCCNGAACACCGTGGCGCGCCTCGTCCTGTTCCCCGAGCTGCTCCACGAGATCGTCGGCGCCGGGCCGCCGGCGCCGCGCGGGAGCTCCGGCCCGGAGCCCGCGAGCGCCGCGCCCTC
>NZ_JEMA01000530.1 GCF_001589285.1 Sorangium cellulosum
GGCGCTGCGCTCGGCGCTCTCGTGGAGCTACGACTGCCCCGCCGATCCGCGGCCGCTGGCGGCCATCCTCGCGGGCGAGCTCGGGGCGGCGGAGCTCGTGCCCGAGCTGCTGCGGCTCCCGAGCTCGCCGCACCCGGTGGCCGCCGCCTTCGGCAAGGCCGCCGCGCTCCGCCTCGGCGCGCCGCCGNGCCGCCGCGCTCCGCCTCGGCGCGCCGCCGAACCGCGCTGGCTCGCTCGACGAGGTCGCGGCCTTCCTGTTCGAGGAGGACGTCGAGATCGGCAAGCGGTGGATCGCGTCGGGCCCGACACTTTGTTTGCGACCTGGCGCTGAAGCTTGCTAGCTAGAGGGGTCGGCAGCGCGAGCGCTGCGGCGCGAGCGGCCTGCGCGCGGAGGCCGCCGTCCCGCGGCCCTCTGTCCTCACGGCGCGCTGCCGGCGGGTCGTCCACCGCGCCGGGTCGGCTATGAAACGGGCTCCGTCGCCACCGAAGCCGTCGTCACGGGGAGCGCGCCGCCGGCTCGCCGCCGCGTGTGTCCTGGGCTTCTCGCTCGCCGCGTGCGCGGAGCACCACG
>NZ_JEMA01000531.1 GCF_001589285.1 Sorangium cellulosum
GGCCGCGCCGTCACGGGCCCGGCGCGGGCTCCTGCGCCGCCGCCTCGGGCGCCATCCCGGGCTCGGCGCGCGCGGGGACGCCGCGCTCGACCTGACGGAGGAGCGCGTCGCAGAACGCCGGCACGTCGTCCGGCTTGCGCGAGGTGATGAGGTTGCCGTCCTCGACCACCTCGCGATCGACCCAGCGCGCGCCGGCGTTCAGGAGATCCGTCTTGATCGACGGCCACGACGTGAGGGTCCGCCCGTCGGCGATGTCGGCCTCGACGAGCATCCAGCCAGCGTGACAGATGGCCGCGACAGGCTTGCCCTGATTGAAGGCATCCCGGACCAGGCCGACCGCCGCCGTGCTCGTCCGCAGGTGATCCGGCGAGTAGCCGCCCGGGATCACGACAGCATCGACGTCGTCGTCCGACATGTCCTCGGCCGCCCGCTCCGTCGTGATGCTCACCTTGCCCTTCTTGCCGACGAGCTCCTTGCCCGCAGCGAGACCGACGATCACGGCCTCGTGCCCGGCGCCCCTCACGCGGTCATAGGGGCCCTGGAACTCGGAGTCTTCGAACATCTCGTCCACGAGGAATGCAATGCGCGCCATGGTGCTCGACCTCCGCGCAGAAGCTGGAGCCGCGCGGGGCGCCCGCAAGCTCGACGGGCTGCGCGAGGTGCGGCTCCGGCGCCTGTGTCTGCCGCGCGACGCTCCGGGCGGGCGCGGCGCGCGGGCTCGTGTATCATCGCCCCGGCATGCCGTCGGAGCCGCACCAGCCCAGGCGAATCGGCCGGTACCTGCTCTACAGCCCGATCGCCTCCGGCGGGATGGCGTCCGTGCACCTCGGCCGGCTGATCGGCGACGCGGGGTTCTCGCGCACCGTCGCCATCAAGCGGCTCCACCCCCAGCTCGCCGAGGCGCCCGAGATCGCCGAGAGCCTGCGCGACGAGGCGCGCCTCGTCGCGCGCATCCAGCACCCCAACGTTGTCGCGACGATCGACCTGCTCATCGCCGAGGACGAGGCGTTCCTTGTCATGGACTACGTGCGGGGCGAGTCGCTGGCGCGGCTGCTCCGGGCGGCGCGCGCGCGCGGCGAGCCGGCGCCGCCGCCCATCGTCGCGAGCATCGCGTGCGGCGCGCTCCACGGCCTGCACGCCGCCCACGAGGCGCGCAGCGAGTCCGGCGAGCCGCTCGGCATCGTGCACAGGGACATCTCGCCCGAGAACGTGCTCGTCGGCGTCGACGGGGCGGCGCGGCTGCTCGACTTCGGCATCGCCAAGGCGCGCGGGCGGCTCAGCACCACGCGCGGCGGGCAGCTCAAGGGGAAGCTGTATTACATGGCGCCCGAGCAGGTCCTCTGCGCGCACGTGACCCCGAGGACCGACGTGTTCGCGGCGGGGGTTGTCCTCTGGGAGGCGCTCGCGGGCCGGCGGCTGTTCGACGGGGGCGACGAGGGCGACGTCATCGGGGCCGTGCTCGAGCAGCCGATCCCGCCGCCGAGCTCGCACGCGGCGCACGTGCCGGCGGCGCTCGACGCGATCGTCCTCCGGGCGCTGGAGCGGAACGCGGAGGGCCGCTACCCGACGGCGCGCGAGCTGGCGATCGCCATCGAGGACGCCGTGCCGCTCGCGTCGCAGCGCGCGGTGGGCGAGTGGGTGGAGCAGCTCGCCGGGGAGGCGCTCGCGCGGCGGGCGGCCCGCGTCGCGGCGATCGAGAGCGCGTCCGCGGCGGATCCGGGCGGCGAGGNGGCGATCGAGAGCGCGTCCGCGGCGGATCCGGGCGGCGAGGCGACGGCCGGCGCGGGGGCGGCAGGGGCGGGCGGG
>NZ_JEMA01000532.1 GCF_001589285.1 Sorangium cellulosum
GGGACGCATGCGCCGCGCCGCGTCGGCCGCGGCGGCGGCGATCGGGCTCACGCTGACGTTCGCCGGCGCCACGGCCGTGGGCGTCGCGCTCCACCTCGACATGCCGGCCGCGCGCCGGGTCGCCCGCGACGCCACGAACCGGCTGCTCGGCTCCCTCTTCGAGGGGAAGATCGTCGCCGACGAGATCGACGCGCTCGGCCTCGACGGCGTGCGGATCCGCGCCGCGGTCGCGCTCGATCCGCAGGGAAACAAGGTGATCTACGCGCGCGGCATCGAGGCGCGGGCGGACGTGCTCTCGATGCTCCGGAGCGCGCTCTTCGGGACGGGCGCGCTGCGCATCGAGGTCCCGTACATCCGGGTCGAGCAGGCCGACGTGCTGGTGCAGAGCAACGGCGCGGGGGGCGTCACCGTCGGCGACACGTTCGCGCCGCTGCCGCCGACCCGCCCGCCCTCGGCCGCGCCCGAGGGGCCGCCGCGCGACATCGTCATCGCCCTGTCGCGCGTCGAGATCGGCCGCGGCTGGGTCCACGGGCAGCTCGCGCCGCCGCGCGCGCTGGACGCCGACGTCAGCCGGCTCGTCGGGTCGGTGCACGTCGGCCCGGAGGGCGTCGCTGTCGACGTCGACCAGACGGGCCTCGTCGATCGCGCGTTCCTGCCCGCCACGATGGCGGGCACCGCGAACTACCACCTCCGCGCGGGCGACGAGGTCCGGATGTGGAGCAGCTTCGCCGGCCGGCTCGCCGACGTCGAGGTCACCGCGCGGGCGGTGCTCGACGAGGAGCACCTCGAGGCGCACGCGAGCGTCCCGCGCGCCACGCCGGAGCAGCTCCGGAGCCTGCTCCCGGATCACCCCCTCACCGAGCCGGTCTCCGCGCGCGTGGCCGTGAACGGATATCTCCCGCAGCTCGACGTCGTGGCCTCGGTCTCGGCGGACCCTGCCGACCCGGCGGGGGGCAACGTCGCGGTCGCGGGGCGGCTCGACGTGACGGGCCCCGTCCGGCTCGACGCCCACGCGCGGGCGCGCGACGTCGATCTGCGGCTCTTCATCGTGCAGCTCTCCGCGTCGGGCGTCGCGCCGGCGCAGACGGGCACGGCGCCGGCGCCGACCGGCGCTGCCCCGGCTCGAACCGGGGCCTCCCCGACGCGGGCCGGCGTCGTGCTGGCTCGAAGGGGCGCCCCACCTGCCCGGACCGGCGCCGCGCCGGCGCGAACGGGCGCGGCCGGCGCGAGCGCCGCGCCGGCGAGCGACGGCGACCCGGCGCCGTTGCTCACCGCCGAGGGTCGGGTGCGCGTCGAGCTCGGCGACGAGCTCCGGCTCGCCGTCGAGGCGCGGACCGAGCCCATCGCGCTGCTCGGCGAGCGCGTGCCGGCGGCGGACGTCCACCTCGTCCTCGATCGCGGCGAGCTCCACGCGCGCGCGCACCTCCACGAGCCGGGCGCGCCGATCGACGCCGAGATCTCGCTCTTGCCGGGCGGCCAGGGCGTCCGCTTCGCGGCGACGGCCGACGTCCCGGCGATCGCCGCCGCGCCGCGCCTCGCCGGGGCCATCGACGGCGGGGGCCGCGTGAGCGTCGAGGGGACCCTGCGCGACGGCGCGCTCGACGCGCGGTTCGAGGGCGCGCTCGCCGGGGTCCGCGTCGGCCCTGACGTCGGCCTCGCCCGCGCGCGCGTCGCCGGGCGGATCTCCGGCCCGCTCGACGCGCTCGCGCTCGACGCCTCGCTCTCCGGCCAGGAGGCGCTCGCCGGCGGCCACACGTACGACGAGGTCACCGCGCGGATCTCCGGCCCGCTCGCCTCGCCGCGGCTCAGCGCGACGATCACCGACGGCGACGACGCCCTCAGCGCCTCCGCCCGGCTGAGCTCCGCCACCGGCGCGCTCCGCGACGTCGACCTCCAGCTCCGGCGCGAGGGCGCCGAGGTCGCGGGGAAGATCACGGCGATCACCCCCTCGGCCGGCGGGGTCTCCGTCGAGGGGCTCGAGCTCACCTCCGCGCAGCTCGGTTCGATGAGGGGGCGGCTCGCGGTGCGGGGCGACGACGTCACCGGGAGCCTCAAGGGCGAGGGCATCGACCTCGGCCGCATCGCGCGCCTGCTCGGGATCCCGCTCCGCGTGCGCGGCCGCGCCGAGGTCGACGTCGCGCTCGAGCACGACCGGAGGGAGGGCCGCTCGGGCCACGTGCGGCTCGAGCTCGCGGGGGGCGAGATCGCGTTCCTGTCCGGCGTCTCGGCGCAGCTCGCGGCGACCTTCGAGCGCGACCAGGTCAAGGCCGAGGCGCTCGTGCGCATCGACGGCAAGGCGCCGCCGGCGGCCGCAGGACAGCCGTGGGAGGGCGCCGCGCCGCGGTGCGCCGGCCAGCTCGCGAGCGTGCGCGTGTCCGGCGCCGAGGGCGCGCTGAAGGGGCCGCTCCTGCGCGCCGAGACGTGGGCCGCCCTCGTCGGCGAGGCCGAGGTCGCGGCCGACGACTGGGACCTCGGGTGCCTCGCGCAGCTCATGCCGATCGGGCACATCGTGAGCGAGGTACGCGGCAAGCTCACGACGCGCTTCCGGGTGGCGCGCGCCGCCGGCGAGCCGTTCCCGTCGCTCCACGACGTGCTCGTGCGGACGCAGGGCCTCGCGCTCGCCGGGCCGCACCGCCTGGGCGCCGAGCGCCCGGCCTGGGAGTCGCGCTTCATCGACGGCCACCTCAAGGGCGCGCTGAACGGCGCGACCGGCAAGGCGGAGGCCGCGCTGACCCTGTACGACGGCGGCATCCTCGCCGACGCGTCCGGCGCGATCGACCTCGACCTCGCCGCGCTCACCGGGCCGCCCGCGGGCCGGTGGGCGTCGCTCCTGCGCGCGCCCATCACCGCGAACGTCTCCCTCCCGCGGCGCTCCCTGGACGAGCTCACCACCCTGCCCTCGTTCGTGCGCGAGGCGCTCCCGCCGCTCGGCGGCGAGCTGCGGATCGACGCCTACGCGAGCGGCACCGTCGCGCGCCCGGTCGTGACGGCGCGCACGCTCGTCTGGGGCTTCATGGTCGCGCCGAAGGGCGCCCCGGGGGTGACGGATCTGCTGTTCCCCACCGACCTCGACGCGTGGGTCACGTACGACAGCGAGCAGGCCACGATCGACGCGCACGTCACGCGCGGCGCGCGCGAGATCGTGGCCGTGCGCGGCCAGCTGATCGCGCCCCTCGACCGCCTGCTCGCGACCCCCTCCGCGCGCGCGCTGAGGGGCGCGCGCCCGCCCCCGGCGTGGACCGGCGCCGTCCGCGCGACCTTGCGCGACGTGCCGCTCGGCGAGATCCCGCTGCTCGGCGACAGCGGCATCGACGGGCACGTCAGCGGCGAGATCGAGATGCGCGGCCTCAACATCGCGCCGAAGCTCACGGCGCACCTCACGCTGCCGGATCTCTCGCTCGGGGGCGACGTCAGCTTCAAGCGCGGCGTGCTCTCGATGCGGATCGATCCAAGGCCCGGCGGCGAGCGCGGGGACCTCCGCGTCACCGAGCTCGCGCTCGAGGGCCCGAGCGGCGGCAAGCTCCAGGCGAACGCTTACGCCAGCGTGCGCTTCCGCGACGGGTTCATCCCGGTCCCCGACGGCGAGCGCACGGATCTCGCCCTCTCCGCCGCGCGCTTCCGGCTCGCGGCGCTGCAGCCCCTGGTGGGCCAGCTCGTGAGCAAGATCGACGGCATCCTGGACGGCGACCTCCGCGTCGAGCTCGGCGGCGCGTCCGGCGCCGAGGGGGGCAGCCTGCGCGCCCAGCTCGAGATCAGCGAGGGCGTCGTGCACATCCCGGAGTTCGGCCAGGACCTGCGCGACGTCGCCGCCCGCATCACGGCCGACGACGGCGTGGTCCGGATCGAGGGCTTCCGCGCGGCGGGCATGACCGGGCTGGCGCAGGGTTGGGCGCTGCTCCGGCTCGACGGGCTCGAGCTGCGCGACGGCGCTGGGGCGCTGACCATCGCCGAGGGCCAGGCGCTGCCGCTCACGCTCGAGGGGGTGCCGCTCGGCACGGCCTCGGGGGCGCTGTCGTTCATCGCGGAGAAGAAGCCCGGCGAGCTCGCGCTGTACGCCACGATCCCGACGCTCCGCCTGTCGCTGCCGGCGACGAGCGGCAGGAACGTGCAGCCGCTCGACGACAACCCCGACATCTCCGTCCGCCAGCCGCTCGGGCCGGAGAAGCAGAGGCGCGCGACGGACGCGCTCCGCTACGCGATGACGTTCTACGTGGACGACGCGCAGGTCACCGGCGCGGGGCTACGGCTCCACGTGACGAGCGACAACGACTCGCCGCCCCGGGTGGTGCTGGCCGAGGACGCGCAGGTGTCGGGGAACGTCGTGCTCCAGCGCGGCGAGCTCGAGATCTACGGCAAGGTGTTCGAGATCGTGCGCGGGCACGTGCGCCTGCGCGAGGAGGAGCCGTCGAACCCGCACCTCAACGTCATGGCGCACTGGGACGCCCCCGACGGCACGCGCATCTACGCCACGTACAACGGGACGCTCCGGCCCATCACCAACGAGAAGCTCCGCTTCACCTCGAGCCCGCCGAGCTCGCAGCAGGACATCCTCGCGCGGCTCCTGTTCGGCGCCGACTTCTCCGAGGGGGCACAGGCGGCGGGCGCCGAGACGCCCGGCTGGCAGGCCGCGGGCAGCGTCGCCGCGTCGGTGGGTGGCGAGCTCGCGGCGGCGCAGTTCAACGCGCTGCTGAGCGGCATCGCGCCGCTGCGCGGGCTGTCGACGCGGTTCGGGACGACCTCGGAGGGCTCGCTGCGGACGAGCCTCGTCTACCGGCTGAACGACGAGATCACGGCGCTGGCCACCTTCCAGGAGGGCGCGGTGCAGGGCAGCACCACGCAGAGCGCCGGCGGGCCGTCCCCCGGCGGCACGGCGAGCGAGCGCGGCACGCGGACCGAGGTCACCGTCGACTGGCGCATCGACAAGCACTGGACGCTCCGCGGCACCGTGGGCGTCGACGAGCGCCAGGAGACCTCGGGCGTGCTCGATCTGCTCTGGCAGTACCGCTACTGAGCGGCGGCGGCCCGCGGCGGCAGCCGGACCTCGCGCCCGCCGACGCGGAGGGTGGGCGGCTCGGCCTCGACGAGCAGCGGGGCGAGCTGCGACTGCGCGTGGCGCGTGAAGCGCGCCTCCAGGGCGCCGCCCCGGGCCCGGGCGTACACGACGCCGTCGTCGCCGACGGAGAGCGTCGCCGGATCGAGCGGCTCCTCGGCGCCGTCGAACAGGACCAGCGTGACGCCGCCGCCGTCGTCGATCCGGAGCGCGTCGACGAAGAGCGGGGCGGCCTCGACCTGGAAGTAGCACCAGTCGTAGCCGTTCGTGAGGATCGGACGGCCGTCGTCGGGGTGCCGCGCGATCCACGACCGGAGCCCGCGCTCGAGCGCCGGATGGTCGACGCGGGCGCCGTCGTGCCAGAAGCGGCCCTCGCGATCGAGCCGGATCGAGCTCTCGCGCGAGGCCCCGGGGGGCGGCGCGAACCGGAAGAAATCAGGATGGTCGCCGGGCTTCATCAGGTCACCTCGCAGGAGAGATGGGCCCCTCTGCGGCCCGGCGCAAGCCGCGCGCGCCGGGGAGTACTATAGCGAGCCCATGCGATCCCAGACGGAAGAGGCCAGCCCGGACGAGCACCTGCGCGCCACGCGGGCGTACTACGACGAGTTCTCGGCGCGCTACGAGGCCCGGCGCGGGGGCCGGGATCGGGGGGGCTACCACGACCTCGTCGACGCGCTCGAGGTCGACTTCGTGCGGCGCTTCGGCGAGGGCGGCGACGTGCTCGAGGTGGGGTGCGGGACCGGGCTCCTGCTCGCGCAGATCCGCGAGTTCGCGCGCGCCGCGCGCGGGGTCGACCTCTCGCCCGGCATGCTCGATCGCGCCCGCGAGCGCGGCCTCGACGTCGTGGAGGGCAGCGCCACCGCGCTGCCGTTCGCCGACGGGAGCTTCGACGTCGCCTGCTCGTTCAAGGTGCTCGCCCACGTCGAGGACGTGCGCCGCGCGCTGTCGGAGATGGCGCGCGTGGTGCGGCCCGGCGGGCACGTGATCGCCGAGTTCTACAACCCCTACAGCCTGCGCGGGCTCGTGAAGAAGCTCGGCCCGGCGGGCGCGATCAGCGACAGGACCCGGGAGAGCGCCGTCTACACGCGCTTCGACGCGCCGCGCGCCGCCGCCGCCCTGATGCCGGCCGGCGTGCGCGTCGTCGCGTCGCGGGGCGTGCGCATCGTGACCCCGTTCGCGGCCGCGATGCGCGTGCCTGGCCTCGGCTGGCTGCTGCACCGGGCGGAGTGGGCGCTGTGCGACTCGCCGCTCGCGCAGCTCGGCGGCTTCTGGATCGCCGCCGCGCAGAAGGCGTGAGCCGCGGCGGCCCCGGTCAGAACCGGCCGGCGACCCCCGCGTAGAGGCCCCCGGGGAGCACGGAGATCGTCGGCGCGGCGGTGAAGCTCGGGGGCGGCGGCGGCACGGGGCGCGCGCGGAAGGCGACCGTCTGCGGGACGAACGTGATCTGCGCGTGGGCGATCCCGGCCGCGACGAGCGTCGCGAACGCCCCGAAGGCGACGCGGTTGACCGCGGCCGCGGTGCCGATCCGGCGGTTCAGCGCGTCGATGTCGACGCTCTGCACGGGGCCGCCGCCCTGCGGCGGGGGCGTCGCCGTGACGTCGACGTTCTGGTAGCTCGCGAGCGCCAGCGCCGAGACGATCGAGGTCCCGCCGGCGACGGCCTGGCTGACAAGGAAGAACCAGCCGAACCCCTCGTCGCCGTTCTGGAACTGCCCCACCCCGAACGGCAGCATCGCGATCCAGCGGGAGTTCTGATCCACGACCCGCTCGCGCCCGGCCAGGCGCTGGAGCTCGGCGATCCACCGGCGCTCGTCCTGGCGGCGCTGCTCGATCCGCAGCCGCGCCGCGCGCTGCGCCTCGGCCCGCTGCTGCGTCACCTCCTCGATCCGCGCCCGGATCCGCGCCCGGACCGCGGAGAACCGATCGATGACCTCGGGCTGGAACAGCGCCGGGTTCGGCGCGTACCCCGGATTGGCGAGGAGGATCTGCTCGATGTACGCGTCCGCCTCGCCCGTGCGCCGCAGCGCCACGAGCGCCGCGGCGGCGAGGCCGCGCGCCCGCTCGATCAGATCGGGCTCGGAGATCCTGCACGGCGTCCTCGCGGCGTCGGTCGGGCCGCGCTCGCAGGGGGGGTTCGCGGGGTCGAGCATCGCCGCGAAGCGGCTCACCGCCTCCTCGTAGCTCCCGGCGTCGAAGCGCGTCTTCGCCACCTCGAGCTGCTGCATGTCGTCGGCCCGCGCGAGCGCCGCGGAGCACAGCACGAGGGCGCCCGCCGCTGCCGCCGCGAGGCGCCGCGACGCGGGCAGGGCGCGGCGGCTCCCGACCGATGGGAAGCGAGCGCCGGGAGATTTCCCGCCTGGAGTTCGCGCAGCCATGCGGAGGAGCTCGCCGTGATGTAGCGGAGTTTCGCCGGAGATGCTGAGATTTCAGGTGCCGAGGCGGGAATGACGGAGAACGACGGCGATCCCTTCAACCGGACGGCCAGAAAACGGTGTTCGACTCGCCGGCCACGAGCGTCACGTTGCCGACGAGCGGCGTGGCGTCCGACGCCGCAGGCGTGAACCGACAGCGCCCGCTCCAGAACACGTCGCTCAGGGTCACTGTCTGCGGGCTGCCCGCGTAGCCGATGAGGCCGATCTGCGGGCACGCGTACTGCGCGTTGGGCGGCGCGCCGCTCAAGACGACAGTGCTCGGCAGGATCTCCAGCTTGTGGATGATCCGCTGCGGCGCGGTGACGCCCGGCTTGGGCGCGACGACCGAGATGACGCCCGAGTACGGCTTGCAGCACCGCGAGTTCGGCACGCTGACGTGGACGCTGTGGGCGCCGATCTTGAGCGGCGTGATCTTGTTCGCGCCGAACCAGTTGATCTCGACGCCATCGATCACGAGCTTCGCGCCGCTCGGGACGATCTGGAAGACCACATCGCGGACGGACGGTACCTCCGCCTGCGACGCTGTCGGCGTGGGCTGCGGCCGCGCGCGGGGGCGCGGCGCGACAGCCACGTCCGCCACGTCCATCGCGCTGGGCACCTCGGCGGCGCGGGGCGCGACAGCGCGCAGGTTCGGCCGAGGAACCAGGGCGTCCATGGGCGCCGACGGCTGCGGCTCGGGCGGCGGGAGCGCGCCCACGTCCGGCGGCGGGGGCTCGTGGAAGGCGCGGGTGATCGCGAACGCGCCGACGCCGAGCGCCGCCGACCCGAGCGTCACGGCCAGCGCGCGCTGCGCGAGCTTCCGCCGGCTGCGGCTCGCGTTGAGCCGCGCGAGCCGCTTGAGGATGGAGAGGTCGTTCGGCGCGAGGGCGAGCGCCCGGTTGTAGTCGGCGGCCGCGCCCGGCACGTCGCCGCGCTTGCGGGCGGCCTCCGCGCGCGCCACGAGCCGCGGGACGAGCCGCGCCACGTGCCGCTCGGCGTAGCCCGCCGGGTTCGCGAAGTAGGCGGCGAGCTCGACGCGCGGCTCCACCACGCCGAGCTCCGTGAGCTCGGCCCGGATCCGATCGGCGAGCGCACGGGGGCTCGCCGTGCGGGCCGCGATGTCGTGCGCGAGGGCCGCCGCCACGATCCGGCTCCACCGCGCGCCCACGGCGGGCCGCTCGCGCTCCGCCTCCGGGTAGGCCCCCTCGAGCACCCTGCGGAGCACCTGCGCCGGGTTCTTGCCCTCGAACGGCAGGTGCCCGACGAGGCACTCGTAGAAGAGCACCCCGAGCGCGAACACGTCGGTGCGCGCGTCGACCTCGCCCCCCTCGATCTGCTCCGGCGCCATGTGCGCCGGCGAGCCCAGCACCTGCCCGGTCGAGGTGACGCCCTGGGCGTCGAGGACCTTGGCGATGCCGAAGTCGGTCAGCTTGATGACCACGCCCGCGCCGTCCCAGCTCGCGCCCTCTCGGTCCGACGGCAGCTCGACCAGCACGTTCTCCGGCTTCACGTCGCGGTGGATGATCCCGGCCGCGTGCGCGTGCTCCAGCGCGTCGCAGAGCTCGAGCACCACGGCGGCGCCGACCTCGGCCGGCATGTCGCGGTGGGCGCCCAGGATCTTGCGAAGCGTGGAGCCGCGGAGCAGCTCGACCACGAGGTAGCGCTCGCGGTCGTGCTCGCTGGAGACGTCGAACACCTCGACGATGCCGGGGTGGCGCAGCTTCGCCGCCGCGCGCGCCTCGGCGACGAAGCGGGTGCCGACCTCGGCGTTCTCCCGGAGGTGTCTGTGGATGATCTTGACCGCGACGTCGCGGCGGAGGCGCGGATCGCGGGCGCGGTAGACCGTGGCCATCCCGCCGTGGCCGATCTCCTCGATCAGCTCGTACTTGTCGAGCTTCGGGAGGCCTTCCGCGCCCGCGTGTCTGGAGAGGGAGTCCTGCTCGCCCGTCGAACCCCTATCGGGGGCGGCGGGCAAGCTCATTCAACAACCTTCACCCGAATCGTGTTGGTTGACCCCGAGACGCCGACGGGGGCTCCGAAGATGGTGACGAGCTTGTCGCCGGGCGAGACCAGGCCGCTCGCGAGGAGCTGCCCTGTCGCGCGCTCGACCATCTCGTCCGAGTTCCGGAGCGCGTCGACGGGGAACGGCACCACGCCCCAGAGCAGCGCGAGCCGCCGGCGCGTCGTGTCGTTCGGCGAGAAGGCGACGATCGGCACCACGGGGCGCGCCTTCGACGCGTACCGCGCGGTGAGGCCGCTCTCGGTGAACGCGATGATGAGCTTCGCGCCGATGTCCTTCGCGATGTCGCACGCGGCGCGCGCGGTCGCCTCCGGGACGTTGGCGCGCTGGCCGGGCTGCTCGCTCGAGAGATAGCGGTAGAACGAGCTCTGCTCGGCCTCGGTGACGATGCGGGCCATCATCCGCACGACGAGCGGCGGGTGCGCGCCCGTCGCGGTCTCCTGCGAGAGCATGACCGCGTCGGTGCCGTCGAAGACGGCCGTCGCCACGTCGCTCGCCTCGGCGCGCGTCGGGCGCGTCGCGGTCACCATCGACTGGAGCATCTCGGTCGCGACGATGACCGGCTTCTGGTGGATGCGCGCGAGGCCGAGGATCTCGCGCTGGATGATCGGCACCCGCTCCGGGTTGAACTCCACGCCGAGGTCGCCGCGCGCCACCATGACCCCGTCCGAGGCGAGGATGATCGCCTCGAGGTTGTCGATGGCGCCGGGCGTCTCGATCTTCGAGACGATCGGCGTCGGGCGACCCCAGGCCTCGCAGATGTCGCGCACGTGCCGGACCTCGTCCGCGTTGCGCACAAACGAGAGGGCGACGTAATCGACCCCCTGCGCGAGGCCGAAGCTCAGGTCGGCCTTGTCCTTCTCGGTGAGGGCCGAGATGCGCACGCGCCTCGCGGGCAGGTGCACGCCGACGCGATCGCGCAGGCGTCCGCCCTGCGTCACGCCGGCGTGGACGCGCTCCCCGTCGACCTTCGTGACGGTGACCACGACGCGGCCGTCGTCGATGAGGACGACGTCGCCCGGCTGCAGGTCGGACGCGAGCCCCTCGTAGAGGATCGGGATCTCGCCGGGCGTGGCAACAGGGCTGTCCCTGTCCGCCTCGACCAGGGTGACAGAAGCCCCGTCAGCGACCTCGAAGGTGTTGCCGGGGAAGCGACCGGCTCGGATCTTCGGGCCGCAGAGGTCTTGCAGGATCGCCACAGGCTTCCCGCAGGCCTCCGCAGCCGCACGGACCGTGGCAATAGCTTTGCCATGATCCTCGTGCGAGCCGTGAGAGAAGTTGAGTCGAGCGACATCCATACCGGCGCGGATAAGCTGCTCCAGCGTCGTTTGAGAGTCACACGAAGGGCCAATGGTACAGACGATTTTCGCTCTGCGTACGAGCACGGGCGGAGCATGCCACGAGCAGGGGTCTCGACACTACCCTGATTGTGAAGGGGCCATGCGGAGTTCATCAGATTCCAACAAAGCAGCGCGATGCCTGATCCAGGCGCGGCGCGCGCCTCGGCCGCGCGCGTCAACGCAGCAGCCGGGCGCGCTGGTCCGCTGGCAGGCAGCGATCGCCGCGCAGGGCCGCGGATCGCCGCAAATCAGACGTTCTTCGTGAGGGGGAGTGAGCGACGGGGAGGCCCAGCGGCGCGCCGCAGCGCGGCATGGCGTCCCCGGTTCTCGGGGCGATCGACTAGGAGCGGCGCTCGCGG
>NZ_JEMA01000533.1 GCF_001589285.1 Sorangium cellulosum
CCAGCCGGCGGTGCCGCGCCGGCCGGACGGGCGTCGCCGGCCGGGCCTTCCACGAACGGCGCCGTCCCCTCGACAACGATCTCGAGGCGCGGATCCGCCGGCTGCGCGGGCGCACCGCCGCCCGCGTCGGCAGGCGGCAGGTCGGCGAAGGCCGCGAGGCTCAGGCGCGCGATGGGCAGGCCGGCCTCCTTGGGCTGCGCCAGGAAGAGCAGCACGGCGCGCGCCTGGGCGACCGTCACGTCCCAGCCGTTGCGCCACGCCACGCTCGGCGCGCCGCTCGTCGTGTGGCCGACGATCTGGTAGCCGAGGCCCTTGAACGCCTCCTGGCCGCGGATGATCGCGGCGATGTCCCGCAGGGTCTTCTCTCCCGCCGGGGAGAACGCGTCGCGGTTGCCCTTGAACAGGACGCGCGTGGGGATCGAGATCACCACGCGGCCGTCGCGCGGGGCGACCGTGACCTCTCCGGCGGCCACCGGGAGGAACGCCCGCAGGACGCCGCTGTCGCGCTCGGGCGCCGGCCGCGCCACGGCCGCGTCGCCGCGGGGGACCCCCGCGCCGAGGTCGAGGCCCTCGGCGCCCAGCGGATCCTCCCGCGCCGGCGCCGCGGCGCCCCCGCGCGCGACCTCCTCCTCGAGCAGGCGAATGCGCTGCTGGCTCGTCTGCAGATCGCGCTGGAGGCGCTCGGACCTGTCGAGCTGGGCCTGCCACTCGAACTCGGTGTAGCCGCACCCGACGAGGAGCGCGGGCGCGAGCAGCGCGGCCAGGCGGCGTCCGACGCCAGCGACCCGGGAGAGGGGAGGGGAGACGTGGGCCCTCCCCTTCACGCTCTCCGCTGCGACACCCAAAGCAGGCAATTGCACTTGGCAGGCTCCTTCTCGCCGGATCATCCGGATCCATCCTGCTCGCGCCGGTGCGCTGAGCGGGCGGGAGCCTATCCGAGCGGCCCTGGTCCCACAAGGCGCGCGCGCCCGGCGATGGACGCCGGGTCGAGCGATCTCGCTCGACCTCGGCCGATCGTGGGATGTCGCGCGCCGCGCGAGCGCTCAGGCGAGCAGGCGCTTGATCTCGGCCATCGCGTCGCCCGCGAGCGGCCGAAGCCGGGCGTCGCGGCGCTCTCACGCACCTGCTCTCGGCTGCGGAATCCGGGGCTCGGCATGTCGTGCGGGCGCCGCGTGAGCAGCCAGGACAGCGCGCCCTGCCCGAACCGATGCCGACGCAGTGCGGGTCCGGTAAAGCATCCGTGAAACGTCAAGCGATGTGCGGCGCCGGTGACGTAGGCTGGATCAGCCACCCGGCTCCGCCGCGCCCAGCTCGTCCGGCGCGGCGGATCGCTGCTTGATATACGGCGGGAAGATCTCCTCGGCGAAGAGTCTCTTCAGATCATCGAGCGCATCGTTGATCACGTGGTCGTCCTTGAGTCCATGGCAAGACGTCGTACGGGCGCACCCACTCCGCAATGTCGACGGCCGATCCGTGACCTGCGTGCAGCGTGATCTGATCCCCGGGGTTGTCATAGTCCGCCAGGAAGTGGACTGCGCTGTACGGAAGTCGCGTTGGCGTTGTCGTCACCTCCCACGACCTGTCTTTCTTGGTCTCCTCGAGGTGGGAACGGCGGATGATGTAGAGCGGCATGTCCGGCAGAGCGCGCCGTGAGTGGATCATGCGCAGCAGACGGTCGAACCCCTGCATCGGCCGCGGGCGGACTGTTCCGTCTACCCTGGGTATCAGAACACGCCTGCTCTTGCTCCGTATGGGTCGTGGTAAGCTGCAGGAAATATGCAGATTCGACGTGCGGGGAGGGCCCCTGAGGGGCTGAGGGCCTGGCCATTTTCGCGCGGCGGCGAGCGCGTCACGGCCCTCGTCCCCCGAGGCCTCTCGCGCGTGCCCGCGCCGCTCCGGGCGGTGGTCGTCGGCGGCGGCATCGCCGGCGTGTCGGCCGCGACAGTGCTCGCCGAGCGCGGCGCCTCCGTGACCCTGATCGAGCGTGAACCCGTGCTGGGAGGCCGGATCAGCGCCTGGACAGAGCACCTCCCGGACGGAACCGCGTTTCAGATGGAGCGCGGCTTTCACGCGTTCTTCCGCCAGTATTACAACCTGCGATCGCTGCTCGCGCGGATCCACCCCGCGGGTCACCTGCTCACGCCGCTCTCCGACTATCCGCTCCTCGGCCCCGGAGGCGCGCGAGAATCCATCGCAGGGCTGCCCCACCAGACGCCGCTGAACGTCCTCGCCCTGCTCGCGCGCTCGCGCTCGGTCAGGCTCCGGGACCTCCTTCGCGTCGACTTCCACAGGGGCCTGCAGATGCTGGCCTTCGACGGCGAACGCACCTACCGCGCGCTCGACGGGCAATCGGCGAGGGCGTTTCTCGACGGACTCCGCCTGCCGCCCACCGCGCGCCGGATGCTCTTCGATGTCTTCGCACACTCGTTCTTCAACCCCGAGGACGAGATGTCGGCCGCCGAGCTCCTCGCCATGTTCCATTTCTATTTTCTGGGCAACCCGGAGGGGCTGCTCTTCGATGTGCTGAGCGAGCCGTTCTCGGTCGCCCTCTGGGAGCCGTTCGAGCGCCGCCTCGAGGCGCTCGGCGCGCGCGTGCTGGTCCGTACGGAGGCCACGCGTGTCCTCCCCGGCGCCGGCGGCTGGGAGGTGCACCTCGGAGGGGACCGCGCGCCATTGCCAGCGGACGCGGTGGTGCTGGCCGTGACCGTGCCCGCCCTGCGGGCGATCGTGGCCAGCTCGCCGGTGATCGGCGACGCCGCATGGCGCGCGCGCGTCGACCGGCTCGCGGTGACCCGCCCGTTCGTGGTCTGGCGTCTCTGGCTCGATCGACCGACCGCGCCGGGACGGCACCCCTTCGCGGGCACGGCCGGCTTCGGGCCGCTCGAGAACGTCTCGTTGTTCCACCTCTTTCAGAACGAATGTCGCCGCTGGGCGGAGCGCACGCGCGGCTCCGTGGTGGAGCTCCATGCCTATGCGGTTCCGCCGGGGATCGACGAAGCCGCGCTGCGCGCCGACATGCTCGCCGGGATGCACGCGCTCTGCCCGGAGCTGAGCGGCGCGCGCGTGCTGCACGAGCGCTGGCTGTGGCGGCAGGACTGTCCCGCCTTTGCGCCGGGGTCGAGCGCCGAGCGGCCCGGCGTCGAGACGCCCTCGCCCGGCGTCGTCGTGGCCGGGGATTTCGTCCGCCTGCCCTTCCCCGCCGCGCTCATGGAGCGCGCCGCGAGCTCGGGCATCCTCGCGGCGAACACGCTCCTCGCGCGCTCCGGCGTCGAGAGCGAGCCCCTCCGGTCGGTGCCGCGCCGCGGCCTGCTCGCGGGCATGATCCCCGGCACCTGACGGGCGGACCTCGATACAGCCCGCAGGGGCCGTTCGCCGGCAGCGTCGTCCTCGGGCGCGCGGGTTCAGGTGCGCCAGCCTCAGCGCGGGCCGAGGACCGCGCCGACCGCGCCGCGGAAGAGCCACGGCGCTGTCGCGAGCGCTGTCAGGACGCCGTCGCGGAGGCGCGGGCGCCGCGCGATGAAGAGCACCGCGCGCGTCGCGATCGCGTAGCGCAGGAACTCCCGCCGGAAGACGCGCGCGTACGCGGCGAGCGGGGCCGCGCCGCCGCCGCGCAGCGCCGCGTCGAGCGCGGTCGACAGCGCCGCGGCGCTGACGAGCGCGAGCGAGATCCCCTCGCCGGTGATCGCGTCGATGTAGCCGGCCGCGTCGCCGACAAGCGCGAAGCGGTCGTCGTGGAGCCGCGCCGACGCCCGCTCGAGCGGGCCGCTGCCCCGCGGCGTCGAGTCGGCAGGCACCCCCGCGACCCGCTCGGCCAGCGCCGGGAAGCGGCGCACGAGCCGCTCGGCCGACGCGCGGCCCTCGAGCCTGTCGCCGTCCCACAGGAACGCGACGCCGACGCGCTCGGGCCCCGCGGGCGTGACGTACGCCTCGACGCCGTCCGCGAGGTGCACCTCGACGAACGTCGACCACGGCGCGCACCGGAAGTGCTGGCGCAGGCCGAGCCGGCGCGGCCCCGAGGGCGGCGCGTCCCAGCCGAGCGCGCGGCGCACGCGGGAGCCGAGACCGTCCGCGCCGACAACGTAGCGCGCCTCGACGACCCGCCGCCGCGTGACGAGCCGCGCGCCGCCGTCCGCCCGCTCGATCCGGAGCACAGGCTCGCCCGCGGAGAGCCGCGCGCCGGCGGCCCNGAGCACAGGCTCGCCCGCGGAGAGCCGCGCGCCGGCGGCCCGCGCCCGCGCCGCGAGCGCCGCGGACAGCGCCGTACGGCGTACGCCGAGCCCCCCGGGCGCCGGCAGCGGCGCCTCGACGCGCAGGCCGTCCGCGCGGAGGTACCGGATGCCCTCGATCGGCGCCCGCTCGGCCGGATCGAGCTCGGACAGCGCGCCGAGCTCCGCGAGCGCGCGGCAGCCCTCGGGCATCACGCCCTCGCCGCACGCCTTGTCGATCGGCCACGCCGCCTGGTCGAGGACGATCACGTCGTGGCCCCGCCGCGCGCAGCCGATCGCGACAGCGAGGCCCGCCGGCCCGCCGCCGACAACGGCGATGTCGCACAGCGCGCTCACGGCGCCGCGGGCCGCTCGGGCGCGGCGCGGCGGCCCGGCACGAGCCGCGGCAGGCCGCCCATCTGCGCCGCGTACCCGGGCCCGAGCGCCTCCTCCTCGGCGCGGATGCGCACCTGAAGCACGGCGGCGTTGAGCGCGCTGAAGACGAGCGCTGTCAGCCAGGCGCCGTGGATGAGCGGGATGGCGACCATCTCGACGATCACGGCCGCGTAGTTCGGGTGGCGCAGGTAGCGGTACGGCCCGCCGGACACCGGCCGCGCGCCCGGCACGACGATGATCCGCACGTTCCACTGCTCCCCGAGCGTGGCGATGACCCAGTACCGCATCGCCTGCGCGAGCAGCGCGGCGGCGAGCGCGGCGAAGCCGAGCAGCCCGGGGAACGGCCGGTCGAGCGCGTAGACCTCGAGCGCGCACGCCGCGAGGAAGGCGGTGTGCATCAGCGCCATCACCCGGAAGTGCCGCTGGCCGACCTCGACGCCGCCCCTCTCGAAGGCGCGGCGCGCGTTGCGGCGCGAGATGACGAGCTCGGCCAGCCGCTCGAGCGCGACGGCGCCCAGGAAGGCGAGGTACAGGAGCTCCGAGGTCACCATCGGAGGAGCGCGATCTCCGAGCAGAAGCCCGGGCCGAACGCCATCATCACGCCGTGGTCCCCGGGCCGGGCGTCCGCCGCGTCCAGGAAGTCGCGCAGCACGAACAGCACCGACGCGGACGACACGTTGCCGATCTCGCGCAGCGAGCGCCACGAGCGGGCGAGCGCATCCTCGGGCAGCTCGAGCGTCTCGGCGACCGCCTCGAGCACCTTCGGCCCGCCTGTGTGGACGATCCAGTGGCGGACGTCGTCCCGCGACAGGCGGTGGCGCGCGAGGAACGCGTCGACGTCGCGCCGCACGTGCTCCCGCACGAGCGCCGGCACGCCCGCGGAGAGGACGACGCGAAAGCCGGTGTCGACGACGTCCCAGCCCATGATGCGCTCTGTCTCGGGGTAGAAGACGGCCTGCGCGTCGAGCACCGCGGCGCCGCCCGTCCGGCCGCCCTTGCGGGCGGCCTGCGCGCCGCGCGCCACGACGGCGGCGGCGCCGTCGGCGAAGAGCTGCGCGGCGATCACGTTCGCCGCCGAGGTGTCGTCGCGCTGCAGCGTGAGCGAGCAGAGCTCGACCGAGAGCAGGAGCGACGTGTGCTCCGGGAAGGCGCGCAGCGTGTCGGTGACGCGCCCGATCCCGGCGACGCCGGCCACGCACCCGAGGCCGAAGATCGGGGTGCGCTTGACGTCGGGCCGGAAGCCGAGCCGGTTGACGAGCCGCGCGTCGAGGCTGGGCGCCGAGATGCCGGTCACCGAGACGAAGACGATGTGGTCGACGTCCTCGGGCCCGAGGCCCGCCCGCTCGAGCGCGTCGCGGCAGGCGCGCTCGCCGAGCTCGATCGCGCACGCGTTCCAGCGGCGGTTCTGCTCGGCGAACGTCGAGGGCGCGTAGTAGTCGTCGATCGGCAGCGCGAGGTGGCGCCCCCGCACCTCGATCGACCGCCGGACCCGCTCCACGAGCGCGAGCGCGTCGCCCTTGCCGGCCCAGAGCCGGCGCAGCCCCGCGCAGGTCTCCTCCTGCGTGGCGTAGTGCGGCGGCAGCGCCGTTCCCACCGCGGCGATCGTCGGGGCAAACGGCATCTCCGTGGGTGTTAGGCTCATAATGGACGGCAGTCTCGCACCGGGGCATGCGGCCGGCCATGGCGATCTCGCGCGCGCGCGCGCCGTCGACGACGCTTCACCGAACCTTGTGCGCGGGGCGCGCGATTCGCTGTTGATCCGTGCCGGCCGCTGCGCCAGAGGTCTCCCGGGAATGGCGGGCCCGGGCGCCGGCGCTCGCCGCACAGCAGACATGGCTCAAGGTTACCTCTTCCTGATCATCGCCCTCCTGTTCAACGCGACCGCGAACATCCTCATGAAGCTGGCGTCGCGGCGCGTCCCTGCGATGGAAGGGCTCTCGCTCGTCCAGAAGGGGCTCGCGCTCGCGACGAACTACCACCTCATGCTCGGGCTCGTGCTCTTCGCCTCGAACATACTGTTCTACGTGCTCGCCCTGAAGCGCATCAACCTGTCGGTCGCCTACCCGATCATGTCGTCGGGAGGATTCCTGATCATCTCCGTCTTTTCCGTCTACTACCTACGTGAAACCCTGACGACGCTGCAGATTGGCGGCATCGTGATGATCGCGGCGGGGATCGCGATGGTCGCGTACAACATGAGCTAGCGCCGGGGTGCCCGTGCCGGGCCGCGCGCGCGGAGCGCCGACGATGACGTAGACCTCGCCGTCGTGCGCCACGACGCCGTGCTCCCGGCGCGGGCCGACGAGGTAGCAGGAAAACGACGCCCTCCGGTGCGCTTTTGCGCGAAGGACGACGGAGCGGGCCGGCATCCACCCGGCGAGCGTCGAGCGGCGACGCAGGGGCCAGCCGAGCCTCGAAGGTCGAGGCTCGCCGGCGACGCCTCCTCGCGCCGCCTGTCTCCGGGCGCATTTGTAAATACTATTTACCTTGTGGATCGGCTCGCCGAGTGCGCGGAGGATCCGCGCGTCGTGGCCGGGCTCGTCTCCCAGGACATCTGCGCGGGCGCGGGCGTCTTCTTCCACGAGACGTTCGAGGGCAACGGCCGCACCTGCGGCTCCTGCCACCCCGTGGACAACAACACGACGCTCGACGTGCAGTTCGTCAGGGCCTTCGACCAGAATCGCCCCGATGACCCGCTCTTCGTCTTCCGGCAGGTGCCGGAGCTCGCCGAGCTCGAGACATCGGACCTCCTGGACGACGCGGCCATCCTCGAGAACGTGGACGGCTTCATCGATTCGAGCCACCGGTTCGTCTCGCGCGGGGTGAACCACATCCTCTCGTTGAGCACCAGCATCGGCGCCCTTCAACCTGTCTCCCGCCGCCCTGGAGCTCGAGCAGCGCTTCGGGACGCCGCTCGACCTCGCGCCGCTCGACTCCAACGCCATCTCCCGGTTCCTGCGCGCGCTGAACGCCGCCTTCAACGTCGACATCGCGAAGCAGCGGCTGGACGCGGCGCGGGTGCTCGTCGACCGCTTCGCGAACACGCGCGCCGACGTGCAGACGCGGCTGATGGAGCACGCCCGCGTCGAGATCGACGACGCCATCGACGTGATGGCGCCGATGACGCTGTACCCCGCCGCGTCACAGCAGCTCGACCTCGCGCGCGCCGAGATCG
Source organism: Sorangium cellulosum (assembly GCF_001589285.1). Taxonomy (GTDB): domain Bacteria; phylum Myxococcota_A; class Polyangia; order Polyangiales; family Polyangiaceae; genus Sorangium; species Sorangium cellulosum_G. The sequence goes on from NZ_JEMA01000533.1 coordinate 7,777, forward strand.
CCCAGGGCCTCACGGCAGGCTCGGCGAGCGAGCGCCGCGACCGCATCGCGAACGCCACCTCGCTCGTGACGACCGCCCGGGCCCAGTTCGGTCAGAACATCACGTTCGTGCTCGGCCAGGGCAACCTGATGTACTGAGCGCGACGGCGGCCGTGATAGGCTGCCGGGCGCGCTGCCCCGGCGCCCGACAGCCATCACCTCGGAGGAAGCCTCCATGCCCAGCCGATCGCTCGCGTGTCCCCTCCTCGCCGTGATCCTCGCGACCGCCGGGTGCGACAGCGCCGCGGACGACGCGGGGCCCGCGCCCGGCGCCGGCGTCACCTGCGACAGCGGGGATAGGATGATCCGGACCGAGCTCTTCTTCGGCATGGATCGGTTCGAGGAGCCCTCGGTCACGCCGGAAGAGTGGCAGGCGTTCGTCGATACGGTCGTGACGCCGCGGTTCAAGGAGGGGCTGACGCAGTTCGACGTCGACGGCCAGTACCTCGCGTCGACCGATGAGCTGATCCGGGAGGACAGCCGGCTGATCATGCTCCTCCACGACGGCGGCCAGGCCGCCCACGACAGCATCGAGGCGATCCGCGAGGAGTACAAGATGCGCTTCGACCAGGAGTCCGTGCTGCGGATCGACGAGGCCGTCTGCATCGATTTCTGACGGGTGGCCGCCCGGGGCATCCGCCTGCCCCGACTCTGCATCTGCAGCGCAGCGCAACGCAAAGATTCTTGACCTGACAGGACCGAGCAGACAAAGCTCCAGGCCTGCTGGCCAGTCCCGGCATGCGGCATCGCCGGCGCGCGGCGCGCGGCGCCCGCCCATAGCCCGGCTGGAGGGTGGCGCTCGGACGGCAGCCGTCCGATGCGGCCGGGCAGGGATCTGCGGTGAGGCCGATATGCGCTCTCTCTCGTCTTCCGTGTCGAATGCTTTGCTCCTCGCCGGCGCGCTCGCCGTCGCCTCGTGCGGCCGCGCGAGCGGGCCTCCGGGCGACGGCGACGCCAGCGGGACGCCCGCGCCCGAGGGGCCGGGCGGCGCTGCGGCGGTGCGCTCGGCGCCGGCGCCGGACGTCGCGGTGCCGGACGAGGAGCTCGTGGACCAGGACGGCGCGCCGGTCCGCCTGCGCGAGCTCGCGAAGGACCGCGTGCTCGTCGTCAACTTCATCTTCACCGCCTGCACGACGATCTGCTCGCCGATGACGGCGATCTTCGGCCGGCTCCAGGGCGAGCTCGGCGACGCGCTGGAGCGGGACGTGCGGCTCGTCTCCATCTCGCTCGACCCGGCGACCGACACGCCGGAGCGGCTGAAGCGCTATGCGGACAAGTTCGGCCGGCGGCCGGGCTGGGTGTTCCTGACGGGCAGCCGCGAGCGCGTCAGGCGGGTGCTCGACGCGCTGGGCGGGCGCGCGCCGATCAAGGAGCAGCACACCCCGGTGACGCTCATCGGCCGCGAGGCGGAGGGGCGCTGGACGCGCGTGGACGGCATCGCGCCGCCAGCGCGCCTCGCCGAGGAGGTCCGCGCCTTCCTGGCGCGAGGGCAGACGGCGCAGCGCGCCAGCGGCGGTTAGCCGCAACAGGGACGCTCCATCCAGCATTTACCCACGCGCGAAGAGACGCCTTCTCCGCAGCTTGCGGGCTCAACGTACATCGCCGCCACGACCAGGCGTGACACGGGGGCGCTCGAACCGCGCCGACGAGGTGACGAACATCGCCATCGACCACGTCGACGCCGAGGGAACGAGCTCCCACGGCGTCGAGACCTACGGCGTCGACGGCCTCCGCATCGGCACTGTGATCGCCCGCGGCACAGGGGAATGCGGCCTCCTCCTCGACGACGCGTCGCGGCGGCCCCCCTCCGCGCCGTCCGCGTACATCAGAACAGCACCGGCAGCTCGCGGAACCCGCGCATCCCGGCGGAGCCCGTCCAGCGCAGCCCTTCGGCCGGCGCCGCGAGGCGCAGCCCGGGGAAGCGCCGGAACAGGGTCTCGAAGGCGATCTCCCCCTCGAGGCGCGCCAGGGGTGCCCCGATGCACAGGTGAATCCCCCTGCCGAAGGCGATGTGGCGGTGGGCGTCGGCGCGCGAGATATCGTAGGTGTCGGGATCCTCGAAGCGCTCCGGATCCCGGTTGGCCGAGCCGAGGCCGATGACCACCTGCGCCCCCTTCGGGATCGTCGTCCCGCCGATCTCGGTGTCCTCCCTGGCCGTGCGCACGGTGCCCGGGTAATCGATAGGCCCCCAGTAGCGGAGCGTCTCCTCGACCACCCCTCGCGCCAGCCCGGGATCCGCCTTCAGGCGAGCGAGCTGCTCCGGGTGGGTCAGGAGCGCGGCGACGCCGTTGCCGATGAGGTTCACCGTCGTCACGTGCCCGGCGAAGTAGAGGACGAACACCATCGAGAGGAGCTCTTCCTCGCTGAGCGTATCGCCGTCCTCTTGCGCGTGGACCATCTGGCTTATCATGTCGTCCGCCGGCGCGAGCCGCTTCCGCTCGAACAGATCGCCGAGATAGCCGCTGAACGCCGCGATTTTCTTGCGGGTCTGCTCCATGACCTCGGGGTTGCGGAAGCCGTCGGCGCGGAGCTCCGCCCATTGCCGGACGACCGCGCGGTCCTCCTCCGGGATGCCGAGCATGTCGCTGATCACCGTCACCGGCAGCGGGTACGCGAACGCCTTGATTAGATCCATCCGCCGCTCCGGGGTCGCCTCGCCGCGCGCGGCCGCCTCCCGCTCGGCCTCGTCGAGCAGATCGTCGGCGATGCGCTGGATGCGCGGCCTGAGCGCCTCCAGCGCGCGGGCGTTGAAGCTCGGCTGGACGAGCTTGCGCAGCCGCGTGTGATCGGGCGGATCGCGCACGAGGAGCGAGTGCGCGATCGGCCGGAACTCCACCAGCATCGGCGGCAGCTTCTCGCGCTGCTCCGGCGTCAGCGTCACGTAGGGATCGGACGAGAGGCGATCGTCGACCAGCGCGGCCGCCGCGTCCTCGTAACGGTTCACGAAGAGCACCTCGCGAACGGAGCGATCGCCCTGGCGCGCGCTGTTCTCCTCGTCGTCGTGCCGGAGGGTGGGGTAATGGCGGGCGCGCACGATCGGCCCCTTGGCCCGCATCTCCGCGTAGACGTCGTAGGCCCTGACCAGAAACTCCGGATCGGACCTGTCCAGCACCACGGAGTCCAGCACGGGCACCTCGTTCGGGGCGCCCTCGGCGTCCTCCTTGTCCCCGCGCTGCGAGAGCGTTCCCGTCGTCTCCAGTCCATCCGCCGATCTCGCCGTCATGGTTCCTCCCTGTTCTCTCTCAGTCCGTGTCTTCCGCGCCCGATCCGCCGTCCGCGGACCCGGGCGTGCGCGTCTCCAGCGCGGCGAGCGCGCGCTCCAGCAGGTCCAGCGCGCGGCGCAGCCCTTCCAGCTCGGGCGCGCCGGCGGCCGCAAGCTCGACCGCGAGGCTCTCGGCCAGCGCCAGCTCGGCCGTGCGGCTCACGGCCAGACCGCTCTCCGTCAGCGCCAGCCACAGCCTCCGCCGACCGTCCGGGTCCGCCTCGCGCCACACGTGCCCCTGCCGCACGAGCCGGTCGACCATCCCCGCGACCACGGCCGGCGTGACCCGCAGCCGCCGCGCCAACGCCCCGGGCGACGTCCGCCCCTCCCGGATCCCGATCAGCGCCCCGAGCTGCCGCAGGCTCAGCTCCTGCCCCGGCCGGCTCGCCTGCACGCTCGCCGCCGCCCAGTGGTGCAGCCGGTGGCTGAGCCGCAGCGCCCGCTGGGCGTGGTCGACCGGCTGGCCCGCCGTGGTCACCCTGCTCCTCCATGCCGTGTATGGCAACTCACATCGCGAAGTGTACTTAGTAAAATAGTTGCCAAGCAAATGATTTGTGCCTCTCGAACGGGGGCGCGAGGTCGTGCTCGGCTGGGCTCCATCGGCATCTGACACACGGGGCCATGCGCGCTGTCCGGCGTAGTCCACACGAAGGGGGACCCAATGTCCGTGTGCATCACCGATGTCATCGCCCGCGACATCCGCTTTCCGACCTCGCGCTCTCTCGCCGGCTCGGACGCCATGAACCCGAGGCCGGACTACTCGGCGGCCTACGTCGTGCTCGAGACCGACGGCCCGGAGCGGCTCGAGGGGCATGGCCTGACCTTCACGATCGGCCGTGGAAACGAGCTCTGCGTGGCGGCGATCGACGCGCTCCGCCCCGTGCTCGTGGGCAGGCGCGTCGACGCCATGACGGCCGACATGGGCGCCTTCTGGGGCGAGATCACCGGCGACAGCCAGCTCCGCTGGGTCGGCCCGGAGAAGGGGATCATCCACCTGGCGACGGCCGCCGTCGTCAACGCCGCCTGGGATCTGTGGGCGAAGACGGCGGGCAAACCGCTCTGGAAGCTGCTCGTGGACATGACCCCGGAGGAGCTCGTCCGCTGCGTCAGCTTCCGCTACATCACGGATGTGCTGAGCCCCGAGGAGGCGCTCGAGATCCTCCGCCGGAACGCGCCCACCCGCGCAGCGCGGGAGGACGAGATGCGGCAGCACGGCTTTCCGGCGTACACGACCTCGGCGGGGTGGATCGGCTATTCCGACGACAAGCTGCGCCAGCTCTGCCGCGAGGCGCTCGCGCGCGGCTTCTCGCATTTCAAGATCAAGGTCGGCGCGAGCATCGATGACGACGTCCGCCGGGCGCAGATCATCCGGGAGGAGATCGGGGCGCAGCGCCGGCTCATGATGGATGCCAACCAGGTGTGGGACGTGGGCCAGGCGATCGCCAGCATGCAGCGCCTCGCCGCGTTCGATCCGTGGTGGATCGAGGAGCCCACGAGCCCCGACGACATCCTCGGCCACGCCGCGATCGCGCGGGCGATCGCGCCGATCGGCGTGGCGACGGGGGAGCACACCCACAATCGCGTCATGTTCAAGCAGATGTTCCAGGCGGACGCGATCCGGTTCTGCCAGGTGGACGGCGCGCGGCTGGGCGGCGTCAACGAGGTGCTCGCCGTGCTGCTCATGGCGGCCAAGTTCGGCGTCCCGGTCTGCCCTCACACCGGGGGGGTCGGCCTCTCCCAGATCATGCAGCACATCTCGCTCTTCGACTACATCTGCGTGAGCGCGTCGCTCGAGGACCGCATCCTGGAGTATGTCGATCACCTCCACGAGCACTTCGTCGATCCGGTCGTCCTCCAGGCCGGCCGGTACATGCCGCCCACCGCGCCGGGATTCAGCATCACCCTGCGGCCCGAGTCGCTCCAGCGGTTCGAGTTTCCGACAGGCGCGGCGTGGGCGAAGTGAGGCAGGCTGACGAAGTGCCGTGTCCTCGGAACGGCCTCAATGCGCCGTGGTCTCGACCGAGCAGGTGAGCACGAGGCCAAGGGAAGAATTTAACCACAGAGGGCACAGAGGGCACAGAGGAGAGAGATAGAGATTTTTTTCTCTCTCTCTTTCTCTGTGCCCTCTGTGCCTCTGTGGTTCCTTCTCTCATGAACCAGGGATCACCCGAGGCGACCCGGCGCTAGCCCTCTCCGCCCTCCCGCTCTTCCTCCGCTGCGCGCGCCTCGTTCAGGGCGAAGAGCCGGTCGATCACCTGGTCCTCGAACGCGCCCGCCGCCTGCCGCTCGCCCGGCGTGGCCGGCGCGGCGTACGGGGGGACCTCGATGTCGTCGAACCCGTACGCGGCGAGGACGGCGCTGTCGATCTCCTCGTGGAGGCGGCGGAGCTCGACGACGCCGGGGCGCGCGCAGGCAGGGTCCTTGAGGAGGTTGTACATCGCGGTCAGGCCCTCTCCGAGCTCGGTCATCAGCCGGGCGCGCGCCGCATAGAGGCGCTCGCCGGCGGCCTCGAGGGGGCCGCCCGGGCCGAGGTGCTCCGGGCGAGGGAAGGGGAACGTCTCCACGCAGTCCGACGGCGCGTACCGGAGGCCCTCTCCCATCGTCGAGGAGAGCAGGCGCGCCCACGCCTCGTGCGCGCGCGACTGGAGCACCGCGAAGCGCGCGTGATCCTCGATGGCGAAGACGCAGAGCTGGTCCGAGAACGTCCGATCCACGGGCTGGAACGCGAAGCAGAGGTGCTTCGTCACCCGCGCCGCGACAAGGCACCGCCGGAGCGGCGCCAGCCTGCGCCGGAGCTCCGGGCGCGGGTTCGCGAACTGCCACCAGCGCGCCTTGTGGCCCGCGTCCACCCCCGTGCTCCTCAGGCGATCGCGCTCCGGCTTCACCCGGCTCCGGACGATCGCCAGGAGCGCGGGCCACCGGCCGGACTCCTCGAGCCCGCGCTCGCCGAAGTCGATCACGCAGCGGTGCGGGCTGTGCGACGGGGAGGAGTTGACCTCCTCGCCGCCGAGGAACGGCCGGAGCACCTCGCCCGCCGCCGGATCGGCCGCGCGCAGCGCCCGCCCCTCGCCCTCGGCGAGGACGAAGCCCCCGCCGCGCAGGAAGCAGCCGATGAAGCACAGATCCTGGCTCGCCCGCAGCGGGCGCGGGTCGGGCCGCTCCGGCATGGCGCGCAGGTGGGAGTTGATGTGGCGCACAGGGCGGCCGTCGAGGCGGGGCGGCGGCACGCCGTCGCGCGGCGACATGCCCAGGGCGAGGTGGACGACGGCGACGTGGACCGCGGCGTCCCCGGGCCACGGGGCGCTGCGGACCGCGTTGTAGATGATCGCCCGCCCGCCCTCGACGAGCGGCTGGAGCCCCGATCGCCGGGTGTCGCCCTGCGCGATCGTGTTCGTGGCGATGAGCCCCACCGTCCCGCGGCGCCCGAGCAGCGCGGCCGCGCGGCGGAAGAAGTGGGCCGCCATGTCGGTGTTCCTCGTGGCGCCGTGCAGCGCCTCGAGCCACGCGGCGTAGACGTCGCCGTGATCCGTCGAGATCCGCTTGCCCCCGAGGAACGGCGGATTCCCGACGAACGCGTCGAGCCGCCCCGAGCGCGGCCCCGGAGCGCCGCCCGGCGGCTCGCCGCCCGCGCGCGGCTCCTCGAACACCTCCGGGAACTCCAGCGCCCAGTGGAACGCCGGCAGCGGCGGCGATCCCCCGGGCGCGCCCTCCCGGAGCGCCCGCTGCATCGCCAGGAGCTCCTCCGGCGGCGGCTCCCCGCCGCTGAGCCACGCGCTCGCGAGCCTCGCCCGGCGGTCGCGCTCCCGCTGACGGTCCCGGTCCCTCCCGTGCGCGAAGAACGCGCCCACAACGAGATCGCCGAGGAGCCGCGCCCGGCCGATCGCCTCCTCCGCCTCCTGCACCAGGCGCGCCGCGTCGCCCTCCGCGCCGCCGGCGCCGTCCGCGAGCTGCCGCCGCAGCCGGAGCGCCGCGTCGACCGCCGCGTCGACCGCCTCGCGGAACGGCGACGCCGGCGCGGCGGGCTCCCAGTGAAAGGCGCGGAGCTGGGCGAGATCGAGCCCCACCAGCGAGTCGCCGTGGCGGAGGGCGTGATCGACGAACGTGAACGGCTCGCCCGTGGCGCGCGTCACGAGCCAGAGCGACAGCGCCGCCAGGCTCACCGCGAACGGGTTCTTGTCGGCGCCGTACAGGCAGCGCTGCGCCACGAGCCGCCGCGCCTGGCTCACGACGTCCTCGCCGGCCGCGGCGCCGGCGAGCCGCCGCGCCGCCGCCGCGTCGCCGCGCGCGGCCTCGAGGGTCCAGGCGGCCACCACCCGGTCGGCCAGGTACCGGCACGCCTCCATGAGAAAGGCGCCGGACCCCATCGCGGGATCGCAGATGGCGAGCCCGAGGAGCCGCTCCGAGGGCGGCGCTTCCCCCATCTGCCGGACGAGGGGCTCGAGCGCGCGCGCGACGATCGGCGCCGACAGGCTCCTCGGGGTATAATGGGAGCTCGTCCGCCGCCGCTCGGCGCCCGGCTGGAGGTACAGCCGCCCCGCCTCGAGCACCTCGGCGTCCCGCGCGCGCAGCGGCCCGAGCGCCTCGAGGAGGTCGCCCGCTGTCGTCGCGGCGGCGAGCGCCTCGACGAGGGTCCGCGCCTCCCGCCGCGAGAGCCCCGCCCGCTCGGCGACCCACGCCGCCCGCCGCGTCCCCGGCTGCGCGAGCGCGTCGGCCGCGCTCACCCAGACCTTGTCCGGCCGGAGGCACACGGTCGTCCCGGCGGCGCGCTCGACCCGGTAGCCCATGAGCGCCTCGTAGAGCCCGCCGAGCTGCTCGACGTCGAGCGTCCGGTACGACAGCGGCCGCCCGTCGAGCACGAGGAGCTTCTCGAGCACCGCGTGGACCGTGCCGTCGTCCACCGACGGCGCCCGCTCCAGGAACGGGTAGCGCTCCGGGTCGAAGAGCTGCCCGCCCCGCGCCGGCAGGGTCAGCTCGGGGCCGCGCACCCCGCGGTGCACGGCGCGGAACAGCGCGAGCAGCCGCGCCCACGCGCCGAAGCGCCGCCGCAGCGCGGCAGGGCGCGCGGCGCGCTCCGCCTCGAGCTCGCGGAAGAGCGGGTGCACGCCGAGGACGGGCAGCAGCCCGCGATCCTCCGCGTGGAGCAGGAACACGATCCGGAGGAGCGCGGTGAGCAGCCCGCCGTGGAGGTGCTCCGGGCCGCGGGCGAAGGCGTCCTCGAGCGCGCCCGCCCCGTCGCGCCGGGCCGCGTCCTCGAAGCCGCGGAGCAGCGCGCCGAGCGCATCGAAGGCCTGATCCGCGAGCGCGCCGGCGACGTCTGCCTGCCGCTCCCTGCTGTCGCGGAGGACGGGCTGATCCATGCCGAGCTCCGGAGTGTACCCGAGCCCCGCCCGGTCCGCGCCGGTGCTGTCCGAGGGAGGGGCGCGGCGCTGCTCGACGGTCAACGACGGATGTTGAGCGCGTAAGGACCGGCTTCGTGGTCGTAGCCGTCGACCTGGATGAGGATGCTCTGCCCCGCCTCGAGCGACACGGTGAGCTCCGACGTGACAGGGAACCATTCGCCCACCGGGAGCGCGTCGTCGCTGCACGCGATCTCCTCCTCCTCCTCGCCCGAGCAGCCCCGGTCGAAGACGGCGAGGACCGTGTCGTACGCGGAGTCGTGCGTGTCGAACGTGTAGGTCCCCGCCTCGGGCGCGGTGAACGAATAGAGGACCTCGGGCGCGTCGGCTCCGCCGCAGCTCGCGCTCCGCTTGTCCAGGCTCCCCCGGGTCGTCCCCGTCGCTGTCTGCGGGACGACGGACCCGAGCTCGATCGGCGCCTCGCACGTGCCGGAGCCGTCGAACTGGGCCACGTTGAGCATGTAGTCGCCCTCGTCGCCGTTGCTGTCGACGCTGAGCACGACGGTCTGCTCGGCCTCGAGCCAGACGATCATCCGCGAGGTTGTGCCGTCGTTGGCGCAGGCGAGCTCGGGGCCTCCGCAGCCGTCCTCGCGCACGGACAGCACCGTCTCGATGGTGGAGCCTGCTGTGTCGAAGACGTAGTATCCCTCCGCGGGGGCCGTGAATCGATAGGTCGCCTCACCGCCGACGCTCCAGCCGCACCCGGGGGTGAGCAGATCGGGATAGCCCTCGTTGCTGCCCGTCACCGTCTGCGGGACGGTGCTGCCGAGATCGATGAACGGGCACGGCGGCGCCTCCTGCTGGGCGACGTTCAGCGTGTACTCGCCGCTCGCGTAGGTGCTGTCCACGGAGACGATCACTGTCTGATCGGCGGAGAGGAGCAGGCTCACCTGCGAGTGGGTCAGCTCTCCCGTCGGGTCCACGTTGTCGTTGCACCGGAGCGAGCGGCCGGCGCACGAGCCGTCCCGCACGTCCACGATCGTGTCGAACGCCGAGCCCTCCGTGTCGAAGGTGTAGAGGCCGTCGGCCGGGGCGGTGAAGCGATAGGTCGCCTCGGGCCCCCCGGAGTAGCCGCAGCTCGGCGCGAGCACGTCGATGAACCCGGCGGTCGTGCCCGTGACCGTCTGCGGGGCCGTCGAGCCGAGGTCGATCAGAGGGCACGCTATCTCGCTGATCTCGAGCTGGTAATCCCCCGTGCTGCTGTATGTGTCCAGCACGACGACCACGGTCTCGCCGGCCGTGAGAGGGGTCGTGATCCGGGCAGGGGAGAGCTCGCTGTCGGCGCACGTGACGACCTCGCCGGCGCAGGAGCCGCGGCGCACCTCCAGCAGGACGGGGAAGGTCGACCCCTCGGTGTCAAACATGTACACGCCGTCGCGCGGCGCGGTGAAGCCGTACGTCGCCTCGCCGCCGGTCGAGAAGGCGTAGCAGGCCGACAGCGCGTTGAGGAGACCCTCGTTGCTCCCCGTCACCGTCTGCGGGACCGTCGAGCCGAGATCTTCGCCCGGGCACGGAGGGGCCTTGAAGATGTCCAGCGTGAAGCGGGCCAGCGGGCTGCCCGGGCCCGACACGGCGACGAGCACCGTTTGCTCGGCCTCGAGGTCCACCCTCGTGTTCGACTGGCCGTAGCCGTGCTGGCAGCCGAGCGAATCGCCGTCGCAGGTGCCGCCCTTGAGGACATCGATGACGACCTCCTCCGGGACACGCGCGCTGAAGACGTAGGCGCCCGCCTCGGGGGCCGTGAACGTGTACGTGGCGTCCGGGCTCGAGCTGAAGTCGCAGTCGGAGTACACCGAGTCATCGAGCCCCACGGTCGAGCCCGTCGACGTCTGCGGGACGACGGGCTCGAGGGCGGTCGGCGCGCACTCGACCACACCTGGCTGGGTCACGCGGAGGGTGAAGTCGCCCTCCGCGCCGCTCGCGCCGCTCACCACGACGAGGATGGACTCCCCCTCGAGCAGATCGAGGGTGATCTGCGACTGGATGCCCTCGCCGTCGTCGTTGCAGGCCAGCTCGGCGCAGGTGCCCGCCGCGAGCGCCGCGAGCGTCGTGTCGAAGGGCGCCTCGAAGGTGTCGAAGAAGTACGTCCCCGTCGTGGGGGCGGTGAACAGGAACGTCTGATCGGCCGTGCCCGGCGCCGCGCAGCTCGGCAAACGGCTGTCGTCGGCGCCGCGCGTGGTGCCGCTCACCCGCTGGGGGACCGTGGATCCGATGTCCTCGGAGGGCTCCGTGCTGCACCCGCAGGAGCCGGCCTCGCACGGTTGCCCGGGATCGCAGGCGTGATCGCAGCGACCGCAGTGCTGCGGATCCGCGTCGAGGTCGACGCAGGCGTCGGCGCACTCGGTGAAGCCCTCCCGGCACATCGGCTGGCACCGCCCGCCGGCGCAAGCGCGGCCCGGGTCGCATGCCTCGCCGCACTTGCCGCAATGGTCCGGGTCGGTGCGCGTGTCGACGCAGGCGCCGTCGCACACTTTCACGTGGCGGGTCTCGTCGCACGCCGACGGATCGCCGCCCGCGCCGTCGTCGCCGCCCGGGCCGCCGCCGCCTTGCGGGACGCCATCGCTGCCGCCGACCCCGACTCCCTGCGACGGCCGCTCCTCGCAGGCGCCGGCGACGCACAGCTCGCCGGACGAACATTCATTGCCGCAGGAGCCGCAGTTGTCGCGATCGGAGCGCAGCGCCACGCAAACGCCGCCGCAGTTCGAGTAGGGAGCATCGCAGATCGGCTCCGGCGCCACGTCGCTGGAGCACGCGGACGTCACCGCCAGGACGGCGGCGGGCAGCCAGGAGACGGCCGGTGAGAGCGCGTACCTGAAGCGAAATCCGTCTCTGGTCATGGGCGTCCCTTTGCGGCATGCGCCGTGGAGACGCATGGGCGGGCGGAAAATGCAAGCGCCTCTCCGACGTTCAGCTCCCGAGTTCCGCGCTGGTGGTTGATGGGGAAGCTCGTCACGACCGCTCATCCGACCCGGCCATCGAGGCCTCGCCGCGCCGGCGGGCGAGGGCCAGAGGGCGTTTCAGCCGGGTGGGCTGTTGCGGGATCGTGCCCCACCTCGGGAAGCCAGGTCAAGGCGCTCGGGCGCGCCGGAGCGAGCCCGACTGAGGCGCTTTCTTGCTCGTCCTGCGGGGACAACCGCTGCGCGCCTTGCTAGAACCGCGCGCCTATGATGCGGTCCGCGCGCCCTGAAGTCCTCGCCCCGGCCGGCGACCGCGCCGCCCTCGAAGCGGCCGTGCGCGGCGGCGCCGATGCCGTCTACTTCGGCCTCCGGGGCGGCGCCTCCGGCGCCTCGGCGGCGCCCTCGCCCTTCAACGCCCGCGCCCGGGCCGCGAACTTCGACGCGGCGGAGCTCGCGGAGACGATGCGCTTCCTCCACGCCCACGGCGTGAAGGGCTACGTCACCCTGAACACGCTCGTGTTCGACGACGAGCTCCCGGCCGTCCGCGCCGCGATCGAGGCCTGCGCCGCGGCCGGCGCCGACGCGATCATCGTCCAGGACCTCGGGGTGATGCGCATCGCGCGGGCGATCGCGCCCGGGCTCCCGATCCACGCCTCCACGCAGATGACCTGCACCGACGCGGCCGGCGTCGAGCTCGCGCGCTCGCTCGGCGCCGCGCGCGTCATCCTCGCCCGGGAGCTCTCGCTCGACGACATCGCGGCCATCCGCCGGGCGACGGACGTCGAGCTCGAGGTCTTCGTGCACGGGGCGCTCTGCATCGCCTACTCGGGGCAGTGCCTGACGAGCGAGGCCATCGGCGGCCGCAGCGCCAACCGCGGCGCGTGCGCCCAGGCCTGCCGCCTGCCGTACCGGCTCGTCGTGGACGGCGCGCTCCGCGACCTCGGCGACGCGGCCTACCTGCTCTCGCCGGAGGACCTCGACGCGACCGACGTCATCCCGGACCTCGTCGCCCTCGGCGTCGCCTCGGTGAAGATCGAGGGCCGCCTGAAGGGCCCCGAGTACGTCGGCGCCACAGCGCGGCTCTACCGGGCCGCGATCGACGCGGCGCTCGGCGAGGGGGCCGTTCCGGGGCCCGCGGATCGCGAGGCGGCGCTCCAGGCGTTCTCGCGCGGCTCGGGGCCCGGCTTCCTGCGCGGCGTCGACCACCAGCGCCTCGTCGACGGCCGCACCTGCGACCACCGCGGCCTCGAGGTGGGCGAGGCGCGCGGCGCCGGGCGCCGGCGCGGCCACGAGGTCGTTGTCGTGCGCGCCGCCCGGCCGCTCGCGCGCGGCGAGGGGATCCTCGTCGAGGGCGGCTTCGCCGGCGAGGGCGAGATCGGCGGTCGCATCTGGGGGCTGTGGATCGACGGCCGCGAGGTCGAGCGCGCGCCGGCGGGCGGCGACGTCGATGTGTGGCTCGGCCCTGACAGGCGCCTGCCGGACGACGTGCTGCGCGGGACCCGGTCGCTGCGCGGGCGCCGCGTCTTCCGCACGAGCGACCCCGCGGCGGCGCGCGAGGTCCGCGAGGCGCTCGATCGCGCCCCGCGCCGCGTGGCGATCGACGTCCGCCTGGAGGGCCGCCTCGGCGAGCGCCCGCGGCTCTCGGCGGTGGCCGACGGCGGCGCGGCGGCCGCTGTCGAGGTCGACGCCCCGCTCGGCCGCGCGGATCGGTCGCCGCTCGACGAGGCCACGCTGCGCAGGCAGCTCGACAGGCTCGGGGACACGCCGTTCGTGCTGCGCGGCGTCGGGCTGTCGCTCGACGGGCCGGCGCTCGTGCCGCCGTCGGCGCTGAACCGCGCCCGCCGGGCGCTCGTCGCGGCGCTCCTCGAGGCGTCGCACAGGGCGCACCCGTGCGCTGCCGCGCCGGCCGAGGACCTCGTCGCCGGGGCTGTCCCCCCGGCTGTCGAGCCCCCGCCGCCCGGCCTCTTCGTGCTGTGCCGCAACGTGGCCCAGGCGCGCGCGGCGCTCGGCGCGGGCGCGAGCGGCGTGTACCTCGATTTCCTGGAGATGGTCGGCCTCGGCGCCGCGGCGCGCGAGCTCATCGCGGCCGGCGCCTCGGTGGCTGTCGCGCCTCCGCGGATCCGCAAGCCGGGCGAGGAGAAGATCGACAGGTACCTGCTCTCGCTCGGGCCGGCCGCGATCCTGGTCCGCAGCCTCGGCGCGCTGCTCGACACAACGCCGGGCGTGCCCCGGATCGGCGATTTTTCGCTGAACGTCACGAACAAGCTGGCCGCGCGCGAGGTCCTCTCGCGGGGGCTCGCGGCGTTCACGCCGTCGTTCGACCTCGACGCCGCGCAGCTCGAGGCGCTGCTCGACTCGCCGTTCGCGCCGTTCGCCGAGGTGGTTGTGCACCACCCGATGCCGCTCTTCCACATGGAGCATTGCGTCATCGCGGCGGTGCTCTCGGAGGGCAAGGATCACCGCACCTGCGGCCGGCCGTGCGAGGAGCACGCGCTGTCGTTGCGGGATCGGGCGGGGATGGATCACCCGCTCGAGGCGGACGTGGGGTGTCGGAACACTGTGTTTCACGCGGCGCCGCAGAGCGCGGCGCACCTCGTGCCGAGGCTGGCGCAGGGCGGTGTGCGGCGGTTCCGGATCGAGCTCGTGCGCGAGGACGCCGAGGGGGCGCGGCGGGTGGTGGAGGCGTACAGGCGGCTGCTCGCCGGGGAGGTGGCGCCGGCGGAGGTCGCGCGCGGGCTGCGGGCCGAGGGGAGCTATGGAGTGGTGAGGGGATCGCTGCGGGTGCTGCAGGCCTGAGCGGGGGAGGGATCAGGGCCGCTCGCGGAATCCTGAATGATAAGGAAAATTGTGAACCGCCATGCCTGAGGCTGGGATAAGATCCCCCGGGAGGCGATGAACGAGCAGCAGAAGACCGTGGCGCTCGAGGCGGAGGTGGTTGCGTTGCGGAAGGAAGTGCAGCGCCTGCGCTCCCGCAATGCCGAGCTGGAGGCCGACCGCGGCCTCCCGGGGCGCTTGCTCGACGCGCTGCCCAGCCTCGTTTACGTCCTCGATCTCGACGAGCGGCGGTACATCTACTGGAACCGGGAGTTCGGCGAGCTCGCCGGAGGAAGCGGCGGCGGGGCGGCGGGCCCGCTCCGCGGCGACGGCGCATCGTCGATGTTCCATCCGGACGATATCGATCGCATCGAGGAGTACCGGGCGCGCATGGCCGCCGGGGACAGCGGGCAGCAGGCGACGGTGGAGTACCGCGCGCGCGGCCGCGACGGCGGCTGGCGCTGGTTCCTCGAGCGAGGCGTCGCGCTCGACAGCGGACCGGAGGGGTCGGGGCGCCGGTTGCTGGGATCCGCGCACGACATCACGGCGCGCAAGCATACGGAGCAGATGCTCGAGAGGAGCGAGAGCCTGCTCCATGGATTCCTCGAATACACGCCGTCCATGATGGTCGCGGTGGACGTCGAGGGCCGGCTCCTGCTCGTGAACCGCGAAATCGAGTCCTATTACAGGATGAGCCGCGAGGAATTGCTCGGAAAGGTCGTCTATGACCTCCTCCCGCCGGCGGCGTCCGCCTCGATACGAAAGGCCAATGACGAGACCGCGGCCGCCGGGCGGCCCGCCGCGTCCGAGCACGTGCTCGTCTATCCCGACGGTCCGCGCACGTACCTGTCGACCAAGTTCCCCATCCGCGACGCCGAGGGGAAGCTCTACGCGGTCGGGACGGTCTCGGTGGACATCAGCCGGACCAAGCAGGCCGAGGCCGAGCGCGCGGAGATGCAGCGGCAGCTCATCGAGATGCAGCAGGCGACGATCCAGGAGCTCATCACGCCGCTCTTGCCCCTGGCGCGCGGCGTCGTCGCGATGCCGATCGTCGGGAGCGTCGACCCCGCGCGCGCCGAGCAGATCCTGACGACGCTGCTTGAAGGGATCGCCTCCCAGAAAGCCAAGATCGCTATCCTCGACATCACCGGGGTGAAGGACGTGGACGCGCGGGTGGCGCGGTCGCTCGTCGACGCGGCGCGGGCCGCGGGGCTGCTCGGCACCCGGGTCGTGCTCACCGGGATCAAGCCGCAGATCGCGCAGACGCTCACGACGCTGGGCGCCGATCTGAGCGGCATCGTGACCAAAGGGACCCTGCAGAGCGGCATTGCCTATGCGCTCGGCGGCCGGCGCCGCTGGTAACCGCTGCTGACCGCGCGCGCCCACTGCAGAACCGGGTGTACGCGCGTGCGCACAAGGGCTCCGCGGAATCTGCGGAGATCGCGAGCATCGCGGTATAGCGGTGCTCCGGCGCCCAGTTCGGTGTACAATGGTAATGACATGCGTCCGCGCCCGTGACGGGCGCGCGCGGCGCTGTCGGTACAACGTGCGATGTAGCCCAGGAGGTTGTCGATGAAGCCTGGAGTGATGCCGTTACGGGGCGCGATCGTGGTGACCATGGCCGCCAGCCTGATCGGAGGCGCGGCGCTGGCCCGCGGCGTGCCGATGCTGGGGGCGTACGATCCGGTGCCCGATCCATCGCCGTGGGGCCCTGACGACGAGGCGGGCGCCTCCAACACGCAGACGCCCGACAAGGTCCTCGACGGCAAGCGCCTGATCAAGGAGGGCAAGGTCTATCGCCTGGGCCACGTCTACGAGCCAGGGATGTCGACGTTCCCCGGCAACCAGGGGCTCTCCGTGGAGGCCGGGCCGATGACGCTGCTGGGGCAGCAGGTCACGAACTCCGAGGTGATGCACGGGGAGTTCGGCCAGATGGGGACGCAGTTCGACGCGCTGGGGCATTTCGGCTACATCCCGCCCGGGAGCGTCGACCCCGCCGACGCGCTGTTCTACAACCAGTTCACGGGCGCCGAGGTCATGACGGAAGACGGGCTCGCGCACCTCGGCGTCGAGCACGTGAAGCCCCTCGTCACGCGCGGCGTGCTCCTCGACGTGAAGCGCCACGCGAACGGCGGGGAGACGCTCGCGTGGGGCCAGGAGATCACGCTGGCCATGGTGATGAAGACGCTGCGCGCGCAGAAGATGGACGCGCGCGACATCGGCGCGGGCGACGTCGTGCTGATCTTCACGGGCTGGGAGGAGAACTGGGAGCTCGGCAGCGAGGGGTATTACACGCAGCCGGGCGTGGGGTTGGCCCAGCCGGGGATCGGTCTCGAGGTCGCAAAGTGGCTCTCGTCCAGGGGAATCGCCTGCGTCGGGTCGGACAACTTCGGCATCGAGGTCACCCCGCCGAAGCCTCCGGTCGCGCCCGGCCTGATCTTCCCGGTCCACCATCACCTGCTCGTGAAGAGTGGAATCTTCATGCACGAGGCGATGGTGCTCTCGGAGCTGGCCGCGGATCTGGCCGCAGAGCTCGAGGAGCGGCCGCGCGGCCACAGGAGCCCTTACGAGTTCTTCTACGTCTACAGCCCGCTGCCCCTCCGGGGCGCGTCCGGATCGCCCGGGATCCCGCTCGCGATCCGGTGAGCGGAGCGGAACGCGAGGATGAGCGCGATCACCGCGCCCGCGACCTCGTGAAAGCCAACCGGCCTCGAGCGGCCCCGGGAGCTGGCGCGGACGCCCTGGACGCGGGAGACTCGACGTCCGACCGGGCAGCGCAGACCACGGTGGCTCTGTGCGCCTGAGTCGCCTGGAGCTGCAGCTTGACGTTCCCGTCCCCCATCGTCCTGTTCTGGGTGGCCTCGGTCCTCGCCTGGATCGTCGTCGTGGCGGCGGGCAGGCGCCGCCGCGGCCGGTTCTACGCGCGCTTCGTCGGCGTGCTGCTCGGCATCCACACCCTGATCGCGTGCGCGCTCTTCCGCCACGTCGGCCCGCTCGCGCCTGTGTTCGCGTACCTCCACGGCGCTGTGTACCTGCACTTCCTCCTGCTCTCGCACCCTCGCATGCGCCCGGTCGCCTACCGCGCGCTGGTGAGCATCCCCGCGTCCTACTTCGTGGCGGCGACCTTCCTGTCGTTCCCGTGGGCCATCGCGGTCGGGCTCGGGGCGACGCCGTACGGCCTCTGGGTGCCGTTCGCCCTGGCGGGGATCGGCATCCTCCAGTCGCTCACCGCGCGCCGCGAGGAGGTCGAGCTCGTCGTCGACCGCGCCCGCGTCGAGGGGCTGCGCCGCCACCCGCTGCCGCGCGAGCAGGTGCCCGGCGCGCGCCGCCCCCTCCGCATCGTCCAGATCACCGACCCCCACCTCGGTCCGTTCATGTCCGTCGCGCGGCTCCGCGGCATCTGCGAGCGCGCTGTGGCGCGAGATCCCGATCTCGTGGTGCTCACCGGCGACTACCTGACCATGGAGTCGCAGGGCACAGCGGAGCACCTCGCCGAGGCGCTGTCGCCGCTCCGCGCCCTCGAGGGCCGGGTGTTCGCGTGTCACGGCAACCATGATCACGAGGCGCCCCGCCACGTCGCGACAGCGCTCGCCCGGGCGGGCGCGCGCCTGCTCGTGGACGACGCGGCGCTCGTCGAGACCGCCGCGGGGCCGGTGCAGATCCTCGGGATGGACTTCCACTACCGCGACCGCGCGCAGCGCATGGCCGATGTCTGCGCCCGGCACCCGCGCGTCCCCGGCGCGCTCCGGCTCATCCTGCTCCACGATCCAGGGGCGTTCCGCCACCTCGGCGAGGGGGAGGGAGACCTCGTGCTGGCGGGCCACACCCACGGCGGGCAGGTCGGCATCGTCAGCCTCGGCGGCACCTGGACCGCCATGCGGCTCTTCGTGACGATGCCCGATCACGGCCTGTGGGCCCGCGGCCCGGACAGGCTCTACGTGCACCGCGGGACTGGCCACTACGGCTTCCCCCTCCGGCTCGGCGTGCCCGCCGAGGAGAGCGTCCTCAAGGTCCACCTCGCCGCGGACGGCGCGTGAAGGCCGAGCGTCGTTATACTGGCCGCCCGGCTGCCGCCGGGAGGAGGTCTTGTTCATGCGCCGAGGGTTCGTTCTGCTGTGCGCTTCCGCGCTCATCGCGTGTGGTTCGGGGGGCGGTGATGACGGCCCCGGCGGAGGCGGAAGCGGCGCCGGCGCCGGCGCAGGCGGGAGCGGAAGCGGCACCGGCGCAGGCGGAAGCGGCACCGGCGCAGGCGGAAGCGGCGCAGGCGGGAGCGGCGCGGGGCTCGCTCGCGCGTTTCGCCACGGCGTGAACCTCGGCCACCGCAACGCGGCCTGGGGCGACGACAAGGAGGCGACCCTCGCGGCGCGCGCGGGCGCCCGCAGCCTCCGCGTCAAGCTCCCGGCGGCCCACCTCGCGACGTGGGGAGTCGACATCGAGCTCGGCGATATCCAGACGTACGCGTCCCTGGGGATGGTCGATCACATCGGGTTCCTCATCGGCTCCGAGTCGGTGGACATGACCGTGGCGCCGCCCGGCGCGGCCGACTGGGAGAGCGAGCATTACATCCCGAAGAGCCTCCACGAGCCGATCTTCTTGCCCGACGGCACGGTGAACCCGGGCAACACGTGGGCGTCGTACGTGTACCGGACCGTCGACACGTACAAGCCCTGGATCCACCTGTGGCACGTGTGGAACGAGCCCGACTGGGTGGCCGACTGGAGCGTCACCCGCACGTGGGAGACCGAGCCGCCCAGCGCCGCCGATCTCCCCCGGTTCAACGGCTCGATCTTCGACTACGTACGGATGCTGCGCGTCACGAAGGAGGCCGCGCGCCGGGCCGACCCGGACGCGCGGATCGCGACGGGGGGAATCGGCTATCCGTCGTTCCTCTCCGCGATCCTGCGTTACACCGACAACCCCGACGGCGGCGCCGTCACGCCGGAGTATCCGGAGAAGGGCGGCGCCTACATCGACGTCGTCGACTTCCACTATTATCCCATCTTCAGCCCGAAGAGCTCGGACGCGTCCGTCGACGAGCTCCTCGCCACGAAAGACGCCTTGGCCGAGGTGCTCGCCGGCGCCGGCGTCGAGGTGCAAGGGTGGAACGTCTCGGAGAGCGGCGCGCCGCTCGCGCCGACGCCTGATTACCCGGACGTGGGGAGCCCGGAGTATGCGCGCAACTACCTCCTCAAGGTGATGATCATGGCGCACGCGCACGGCATCGGCGGCGTCGACTGGTTCATCCTCTCGAACGGCGAGGAGGGGAGCGACGACGTGTTCGCGCACATGGGGCTCTACGACGACCTCGGCGCCCTCACCAGCGTGGATCAGGCGACCAAGACCGATCTCGGCGAGGCCTACACCACCCTCACCGAGGTGCTCTCCGGGGCGTCGTACGACGCCGGCGCGACGAGGGAGCTCGCGCTGCCTGCGGGCGCGCGGGGCGCCGTCTTCCGGAAGGGCGGCGAGCGCCGGATCGCCCTCTGGGCCGTGACGCCGGGCGACACGGAGGAGGCGCGCGCGAGCGTCGAGCTCGCGACAGCGACGGGGTTCGAGGTCCGCGCCTGGGACGGCGCGAAGGCACCCCTGGATGCGAGCGGCGGCAAGGTGACGCTCGACCTCTCGGGCAGCCCGGTGCTGCTGGTCGAGCGGTGACCGCCGGCGCGGCGCCGGTCGACCTGGCACTTCGCGCCGCGACGGCTGAGCGCGCCTCGCTCCCGCGACGCGCCGCGCGTGAGCCGAGTTGCCCCCTCAGGAATCGATAGCTGAGCTCGCCGCTCTCGCGGCGTGGCTCAGGGATCCCCTCATTGTGCAGCCCTTTTCAGCGGGGAAATTGAACAGGGCGGAGACAGGGAGTATTTGAAGATCTTCCTCCCCGCCTCCCTGTGAATTCTCCGAAGAATTCGAGGGGATGCCTCGGGTGTCGTGGAGCAGCGCTCTCTCGGCGTGAGCGCGGTCCATCGCGGCGAGGCGCGCCGCGGCCTCGTCACGACAGCGCAGGTCGCGAGGCCGCCGACCGTCGTGACAGGCTCGCTGAGCGAGCGCCGACCGCGGGATTCTGGGGGGGTCCTGCGCCGAGGGAGGCGCGCGAAGGGGCGGGCGCGGGCCGGCGTGCGGCCGCGGGAGCGGGCTCAGGCCTTCTCGAGGAACTTGCGGACCTGGGACTCGATCGCGCTTCCGGGGACGAGGAACGGCTTGTCCGTGATGTCCACCGAGAAGCTCTGCGCGGAGACGGCATAGGTCCCCTTCACGGTCCCCGCCGGCGTGGGCACCGTGAAGTCGCCCTTGCCCTCGTTACCGCTGAACTTCCCGCCGGCCTTCTCGATGGCATCCTTGGCTTTCGTGACGATATCTTGAGATGAACCGCTGAAGGGGACCGAGAAGCTGTGCTTGGCCATGTCGTCTCCTGGGGTGCTCGGCCGCGATCCTTGTGCGACGCGAGGCTGAGCAGAGCCTAATGCGACTCCGCCACGGGCACCAGCGCGAATCGACAGCGCCGGCGGCGGCGCGCTCGCGTGGTCCTCTGTGGAGACATCATGACGGCGCGCGGCGCGCCGGAGGGCACGTGAGGCGGACGGGCCAGGGGCCGCCCCGGCGCGCGCCAGCGGGGCATCGGCAGGGCCGCGCCCGACGCGCGGCCGCTCCGGCGACGGCAGGCGATTGACGTGACCGAGGCTCCCGCGCGGCGCGGGCGGCGCGGGCGGCGCGCAACCGCCGGCGGCGCCTCGAAACCACCCGGATTCTGCGCGCCGGCGAGGATTGCGCTTGACAATCTCGACGGAGGTCCCGCTTTTATGCGTCGATTGCCCCCAGCCGTGAACCGAGGACTCATGAACGACCCCCTTCTCAAGCAGTCGATCCTCCGCCGGACGGGCCGCGTGTCCGCGCTCGCGCTCGGCGCGCTCGGCCTGCTCGCGCTGAGCGCCGGATGCGCGACGTCGCAGGGCCCCGGAGCGGAGGCCGCCCCTTCCGGCCCGAGCCCCGGCGCGGGCGCCGAGCCCGTGCAGACCAACCTGCTCAAGGCCTCCGACTTCGACGACAACAAGAGCCTGCCGTGGACCACGTCGTTCACGGCGCCGGGCGCCGGCAGCGCCGAGGTGAAGAACGGCGCCTATTGCGTGACGGTGACGAACAAGGGGTCCAACAACTGGGACGCCCAGTTCCGCCACCGGGAGATGGTGATCCAGAAGGGGCACAGCTACACCCTCCAGTACAAGGCCTGGGCGTCCTCGCCCACGAAGGCGCGCCCGAAGGTCGGCATGGCCGGGCCGCCTTACGAGGAATACTGGTCGGACACCGTGGTGCTCGAGACATCGCCGAAGACCTTCACCGGCAAGTTCTCGATGGCGAAGGCCGACGACCCCACGGCGGAGCTCGCCTTCCACATCGGCGGCGAGATGGCGTCGGCCAAGGAGCCGTTCGAGGTCTGCATCGACGACATCCGCCTCGATGATCCGGAGTTCCGCTCCAGCGCGCCCGCGGGCGACGCGGCGGCGGCGCCGAAGATCGCCGTGAATCAGGTCGGGTATCTGCCGGGCGCGACCAAGATCGCCAGCGTGAGCAACGCGGCGACGGCGCCGCTCGCGTGGGAGCTGCTCGACGCCTCCGGCCAGGCGGTCTCGCGCGGCCAGACCAGGGTGTTCGGCAAGGACGGCGCGTCCGGCGATCACGTCCACCTTGTCGATTTCACGGCCTTCAACGCGCCGGGCCAGGGCTACGTGCTCAAGGTGGGTGACGAGAAGAGCTTCCCGTTCGACATCGGGGCCGGCATCTACCAGACGCTCAAGTACGACGCGCTCGCGTACTTCTACCACAACCGGAGCGGCATCGAGATCAAGATGCCGTATGCGGGCAAGCCCGAGCTCGCGCGTCCGGCCGGGCACCTCCAGGACAAGAGCACGAAGTGCCTCCAGGGCAGCGGCTGCGACCATGCGCTCGACGCGTCCCGCGGCTGGTACGACGCCGGCGATCACGGCAAGTACGTGGTCAACGGCGGCATCTCGGTGTGGACGCTGCTCAACTGGTACGAGCGCACGAAGCACCTCGGCGCCTCGAGCGCCGATTTCGCGGACGGCAAGCTGAGCATCCCCGAGAGCAAGAACGGCGTGCCCGACCTCCTCGACGAGGCGCGCTGGGAGCTCGAGTTCCTGATGGGCATGCAGGTGCCGGAAGGCAAGCCGCTCGCCGGCATGGTCCACCACAAGATGCATGACGACGCGTGGACCGGCCTCGGCCTCGCGCCGCACGAGGACAAGATGACGCGCTCGCTGCACAAGCCGAGCACGGCGGCGACGCTCAACGTCGCTGCGGTGGGCGCGCAGTGCGCGCGCATCTGGAAGCCGGTGGACGCGGCGTTCTCGGCGAGGTGCCTGAAGTCCGCCGAGCGCGCCTGGGCCGCGGCGAAGCAGAACCCGGCCCTCTACGCGCCTCCCGGCGGCGACAAGGGCGGCGGGCCGTACGACGACACCGACGTCAAGGACGAGTTCTACTGGGCCGCGGCGGAGCTCTTCCTCACGACGGGCAAGCCGGAGTACAAGCAGTATGTCCAGTCGTCTCCGCTCAACGCGCGGTTCCCGACGGAGGTCGACGGGGTGGCCTCGTCGATGAACTGGAAGGTCACGGACGCGCTCGGCCAGATCTCGATGGCGATCGTGCCTGGCAACGTCGATGCGGCCTGGCAGCAGCAGCTCCGCGGCCGCATCGTCAAGGCCGCCGACCGGTACCTCGCCATCGCGGACAAGGAGGGCTACCGGACGCTTGTCGCGCCGACGCCGGCGGGCAAGTACGAGTGGGGCTCGAACTCCTTCGTGCTGAACAACATGCTCGTGGTCGCGCTCGCCCACGACGTCACGAAGCAGCAGAAGTACCTCGACGGCGTGGTGCTCGGCATGGACTACCTGCTCGGGCGCAACCCGCTCGGGCAATCGTACGTGACGGGGTACGGCGACAGGCCGCTCGAGAACCCGCACCACCGCTTCTGGGCCCACCAGGCGAACAGCAAGTACCCCAAGGCGCCGCCTGGCGCCGTGTCGGGCGGCCCGAACTCGTCGCTCCAGGATCCCCATGTCCAGAGCGCCGGCCTGAAGGGGTGCGTCGCCCAGCGGTGCTTCGTGGATCACATCGAGGCCTGGAGCGTCAACGAGATCACGATCAACTGGAACGCGCCGCTCGCGTGGGTGACGGGCTTCCTGGACNCGCCGCTCGCGTGGGTGACGGGCTTCCTGGACGAGAAGGCGAAGAAGTAAGGAGCAGGGGCGCGCGGCGGCGACCCGGCCGCCGCGCGCCCGAACTCGCCCGCCAGCACCCCAGCTCACGCCGCGCCGCATCGTCGACGTCGCTCGCGGCGAACCGCTCGATCGCCCGCCGGCGACCCTTCCCGGTCGTTGACACGCCGGAGTCAAGCCTTAACAATCGATGAAGGCCGCTGGGACTGGCGCTGCGGCGCCGCCGCTGCGGCGAGGAGCGCCTGGAGAGGGCGGTGAACAGAACAAGCCGCCTCCTCTTCAGGTCGCTCGGTTGCCTCCGCGGCGCGCTCCCGGACGAGCGCGCCGAGCGCGTAGCCGGGTTGCGTGTCGGCTCCTCGAAAGAGAAGGTTGACAGTCTCGCGGCGGGATCCTACAGTAGATCCTCGCGAAATCGGCGGAGCCGGAGAGCGCCGAGAGCTTCCTGGTTCACGAAAAAACGTGAATGTGGACGCGTGAATGTGCGTGAACGCGACTGAGTGCGAAAGTACAAAGTCCGGAACCACGGAAGCTCGTAGCTCTCCAAACCGCCCGGTCGGTCTCTCGAAAGAGAAGGTTGACAGCTTCGTGACGGGACCCTAGAGTAGGTCCCCCCCGGATCGGCAGAGTCGGAGAGCGCATACGGTCCGAGCGGTCTGAGCAATCAGGCCTCTTCGGCGAGTCGGCGGCCAGGTGTCAACCACCGGGCGGCCACACATGACAGGCCTCTCCTAGCTGTGATCCACCGATGACCACCGATGGCGGTGGTCATCACAGTCGGTCTCCTCGAAAGAGGGGGTTGACACCTTCGCGAAGGTCTCCTACAAGAGGCCCTCGCGAATCGGCGGACTCGGAGTGCTGGCGGGTGAAAGCCCGCGCCTCTCTGGGCCGTTCGACGAGCGATCCACGGTAGAGGTGGACGGCACGGTAGCCAGTTCCCGCAAGGGAACAGCCCGGGCCGGCTCTCTCCGCCGGAGATCGGTGCGAACAAGGCAAGCAGCTCGCGTCAGCGGGCCACCTTGCCTGCTCGGTCCTTGAAAACTGGGTT
>NZ_JEMA01000534.1 GCF_001589285.1 Sorangium cellulosum
ACTGATACCGCAGCCCGGCGAATATGTCGATTCGGCACGTCTTCCGGGGCGCTCCGCTCAGGCGCGAATCCTGCAGGTAAAAGCTGTGCCGCATGCGCGCTATGGCAGTATGGCCGCATGGCAACGCGGCGCGGCGGTGCCCGCCAGCCCATGCCCACCATGGATGGTTTTGCCAATCCGTCCGTTTTCTTCCTCGAAGGAGCAGCAAGAATGCCAATTTTTCGCCGCAGCAGCATCGCCAGCGCGCCGGTCGCCGTCGCAGGGAGCCGCTGAGATGGCCGGAGCCAGTCTTCTCGCGCTGATCGACGATATCTCGACCATCCTTGACGACGTCGCCACCATGAGCAAGGTGGCCGCCCGCAAGACCGCTGGCGTGCTCGGCGACGACCTGGCGCTGAACGCGCAGCAGGTCACCGGGCTGAGCGCGGAGCGCGAGCTGCCGGTGGTGTGGGCGGTGGCGCGCGGCTCGCTGCTCAACAAGGTGATTCTGGTGCCGGCGGCGCTGGCGATCAGCGCCTGGATACCGTGGGCCGTGGTGCCGCTGCTGATGATCGGTGGCGCCTTCCTCTGCTACGAGGGCTTTGAAAAGCTGGCGCACCGCTTCCTGCACCNTCTGCTACGAGGGCTTTGAAAAGCTGGCGCACCGCTTCCTGCACCCCAAGGAGGAGGATGACCGCCACCGGGCGGAACTGCAGCAGGCGGTAGTGGACCCGTCCACGGACCTGGTGGCCCTGGAGCGGGACAAGATCAAGGGCGCGGTCCGAACCGACTTCATCCTGTCGGCCGAAATCATCGTGATCTCGCTGGGCACCGTGACCAATGCGCCGTTCATCAGCCAGCTCGGCGTGCTGACGGCGATCGCGCTGATCATGACCGTGGGCGTCTACGGCCTGGTGGCCGGCATCGTCAAGCTGGACGACGCGGGGCTGTACCTGAGCCGGGCCGGTTCCTCAGGGGCGCGGGCGTTCGGCCGCGGCATCCTGACCGCGGCGCCCTGGCTGATGAAGACGCTGTCGGTGGTGGGTACGGCCGCGATGTTCCTGGTGGGCGGCGGCATCCTGAT
>NZ_JEMA01000535.1 GCF_001589285.1 Sorangium cellulosum
GGTCGGACAGGGCGAGCCGGCGCGGCGTGAGGCCGTCCTCGTCGAGCCGGTCGAGCAGGCGCGTCACCTCGCTCCGCGCGGCCTCCACGCTGCCCGTCGCGGCGACGAGCGCGCGCGCGGCCTCGGCGCGCTCGCCCCCCTCCGCGAGCGCGCGGCTCAGCGCCTCGTCGACCGCGAGATCGCTGAGCGCCTGCGCCTCCTCCTCGTCGAGGATGCGCGCGGCCGGCGAGAGCCCCATCGCGATCGCGTGCCGGTCCACGATCTGCTTGGCCACGCCGTGCAGCGTGTCGATGCGCGCGGCGGGGAGGCGGGCGAGCGCCTCCTCCGCGCGCTTCCGCAGCTCGCCCACGGAGAGCGCCTCGCCGCCCGCGCCGACGGCCGCCTGCCGCGCGCGGAGGATGTCGGCGAAGGGGATGCTCGCCTCGCCGTCCCAGCGCGCGATCTCCCGCAGCGATCGCTCGATGCGGTGGGCGATCTCGCGCGCCGCGGCCCGGGAGAACGTCGTCGCGACGATGCGGTCCGGCGGCACCGGCGGCGCGGCGGACGCGGCGTCGGGCCGGCCGAGCGAGGTGAGGCCGAGCGTGAGCAGCACGTAGAGCGCCGTGAGGCGGTGCGTCTTGCCGGTGCCGGCGCTCGCGGCGACAACGACGTTGCGGCGGAAGGCGTAGATGAGCGCGTCGCCCTCGGCGAGCTCTGCCCCGCGCGGCGCGGCGCTCACGCGACCTCCTCCGCGGCCTCGTCAGTCGGCACGACCGCGGGGCGCCGGCACACGTCGCGCGCGTCGCAGCGCGCGCACAGCGTCGGCAGCGCCGGCCGCGGCGCGGCCCTTCCGTGCCAGAGCGCGACCACCGCCGCCCGCGCCGTGCGCGCGGCCTCGCCCCAGCCCTCGGCGAGCGCGCGCTGCTCCTCGGCCGTGCGCGGCCACAGCTCGATCATCCCGCGCTGGCGCACGCCGATGTAGACGGCGCGCACCTCCTCCGCGCCCAGCGCGCGCGCCGCGATGGCGCTGTAGAGCGGGAGCTGGAGCGCGCGCCGCCGCTCCTTCGCGTCGGGGAGCTTGCCTGTCTTGTAGTCGACGACCCGCACCACGCGTCGATCGGTCGAGCGATCGATGCGGTCGATCTGCCCGTCGACCCACAGGCTCGGCGCGCCGGCCGCACCCTCCTCGTCGTCGTCCGACGGGGGTAGCTCGAGCGGCTGCCACGGGGGCGCCTCTCCCGCGCCGAAGCGCCGCTCGGCCAGGAAGAAGCGGAGCTCCGGCGACTCCTCCCCGTCGATGGCGCGGACCACGACCTCCAGCACGTCCGCGATCGCCTTCTCGACCGCCTCGCGGCGGAGCGGGGCCATGGGCGCCGAGACGCCGAGCGCCGCCTCGGCCGCCGCGCGCGCGGCCGCGAGCTGCTCGGCCGGATCGCGGTCCGGGCCGAGCTCGCGCAGCGCCTCGAACGAGGCCTGCAGGGCGCGGTGGATCAGCGTGCCGCGCTCGCGCGCGTCGGCCGACTCGGCGAGGTCCTCGGCGCGGCGCACGTGCAGCACGCGGCGGGCGAACCCCGCGAAGGCGCAGCCCACGGCGCGCTCGATGTGGGTGACCGCGATCGGCCTGTCCGGGTGCGCCCCGCCGATCGCGGCCCTGAGCTGCGCGACAAGCGCGGGATCCTCGTCGAGGCGGACGCGCCCCGTGTGGAGGTCGATCGGCGCCCGCGGATCGAGGAAGAAGTCCGCGCGCGCGCGCTCGATCCGGACGCGCTCCGCGATGTCCGCCGCCGGCTGCCCGCCGCCCGCGAGGGCGATGAGCTCCGCGTCGCGCGGCCCGAGCGTCGCCGCGTCCGGCGCGACGCGCGAGGCCGGCTCCGTCCGCTCGCGCGCGCCGCCCGCGACGGCCGCCTCGAAGAGCGGGTGCGGCTCGTTCGGCTCGCTGTCGTCCCCGCGCGTGAAGCAGACGGCGACGCTCCTCGCGCCGGCGAGCGCCCAGCCGAGCTCCGCGCGCTGGGCTGCCTGGCGCTCGCGCCCCGCCGCGGGGCGGCTCGGCGCGGGCAGCCGGGCGCGGAGCGGCTCGCCGAGCAGGGTCTCGTCCGCGCCGGGGCTCCCGCCGTAGGCGCGCGCGTCCAGCCCCGTCACCACCACGACGTCGTGCTCGAGCGCCGTGAACCCGGCGGCGACGTCGACGCGCTGGTGCCGNCGTCGTGCTCGAGCGCCGTGAACCCGGCGGCGACGTCGACGCGCACGGCGCCGGCGCGGCCCGCGTCCCCGCGCGGCCCGGCGCCCAGCTCGGCCGCGCCCCGCTCGATCTCCGCGTGGACCTCGGCCGCGGTGGCGCTCCGCTCCTCGCAGCCGAGGTCGCGCGCCGCCCGCGCGAGCGCCTCCGCCTGCTCGCGGATCGCGCGCGCTGCCCGGGCGCCCTGGCCCATCGCCTCGAGCGCGATCGCCCCGCCCCCCCGCCGCTCCCCGCGCAGCGCGGCGCGGAGCTCCTCGACCCCGGGCTCGCCGAAGCCCAGCTTGTCGAGGAGCGAGAGGAACCGCCGCACGATCTCGGGCCGCGTCGTCGCCTCGCCGACCCAGCGGGCGCTGGCGAGCAGCCGCTCGAGCGCGTGCGGCATCCACGCCTCCTCGTCGTCGCCTTGCGCGTCGCCCGCGCGGCGCAGCACCTCCGCGCCCAGGTCGAGCTCCGCCTCCTCCATCCGCGCCGCGCGGCCGGCGGCCCGCGTCGGTCCGGCGCGGCGGTCCGCGCGGCGCGCCGCCACGACGGAGATGAGGCTCTCGATGAGCAGCCGGCCCGTGCGATCCACCTCGACCGGCACGTCGCGCAGCCGGTGGGCGAGGTCGGCCGAGCGCTTCTCCGCCTCGGCGGCGGACGCGCGGTCCATCCAGGCGCCCGCGTGGACCCCGGGCGCGCGGAGGATCTCGATCGCCTGCTCGCGCCGGACCGGGCCCACGGCGAGGCGGAGCAGCGCGAGCGCCACGCGCCCGTCGGGGCAGCTCGCGGCGGCGCGGCCGCGCGGCTCCCAGAAGCGGACCCCCGCGTCGGCCAGCGCGGCCCGGAGCGGCTCGAGCGCCGCGTCGTCGAGCGTGGGCACGACGACGGCGATCCGCTCGGGAGGGACGCCGCGGCCGAGCGCCGCGGCCACCTCGGCGGCGGCGGCGCGCGCCTCGCCCTCGGCGGTCTTCGCGCTGATCGCGGCGAGCGGCTCCGCGCCCGCGTCGGGCACCCACGCGATCTCCGGCGCGTCCTCGAGCGAGGCCCAGCGCCGCTCTAGGGCATCGGCGACGGGCGCCGCGCCGTCGCCCTGGAGCGCGGGTAGCTCGACGGTGACCCCCGCGCCGTCGCGGGCGCGGACGGCGGCGTGGAGCGCCTCGACCCAGGCGAGATCGTCCGGCTCCCAGGAGACGGCGCCGCGGATCGTGACCTTGCGCGGCAGCGGGAGCGCGCCGGACGCGCCCCCGGCGCGGAGCGCCCGCGCGAGCAGGAACCCCGCGCTGCGCGGGTCCACGAGGCGCGCCGCCCGCAGGGCAGCGTCCGCCCGATCGAGCACCTCGCCGATGGCGATCGCGTAGGGTGTGCCGAGCGCCTGCAGGTCCGCCGGGGTGGTGCCGGCGCGCCGGAAGCTCCCGAGGGCGCGGTCCAGGGCGTGCGCGAGCGCGACGCGCGCGGCGGGCTCGATCGGCTGCCGCAGCCGGTCCGGCGGCAGCGCGTCGAGGGCGAGCCGNGGTCCGGCGGCAGCGCGTCGAGGGCGAGCCGCGTGGCGAGGCGGGTCGCCTGCGGGCTCGCTATCGCGACGTCCGGCGCGAGCAGGGCGAGCGCCTCGGAGACGAAGCTCCACCGTGAACGGACTTCCAGGCCCCCGGCACGCGCCTCGCGCCCCTCGAGGGCGGCGAGCTCGCGCTCGACGTGCCGCTCGGTCGGGACGAGGAGGAGCGATGTCCTGATCACCGCTGCCAGACGGCCGGGCGCCGCTCCTGGGAAGCGCGTTCGCCCCACACTGCAGGAGGATGCTGCGAGGGGGCCGGTGCGCCTGACTGCTCATCCGGCAAGGGGAACCTCACCGCACAGGCTTTACTTCATGCATCCGTCCCCTCGCAACCTCCGTCAGGCGCGAGGGGTGTTGATTAACTCCCGCGGAAGGTGGGAATTCCTGTGGGAAGCTCGGAAGGCATGTTGAAACCCCCGAGCGCACCACGGGCGGCCGGGGCCGCACGCCCTGGTAAGCCCGCGGAGCGTAAGCCCGCGGAGCTGCGAGCGGAGGAGCGAGCCGGGGCGCGTCTGGGACGCTTCGCGGTGCTCACAGGCGCAGCGGCCTCGGAGGGCCGCTGGGCGGCGGCCAGGTCTCAGGACAGGAGTCCTGGCCGAGCTCTACAGCAGATGGGGTGAGGGAAGTGGTCAGGCGCTCTGTCCGGAGGCGCCCCGAGGACGACGGCCAGCTATCGGCGCGCCACGTCCTTGGAGCGATGCACGCTGGCGTCATCGGCCGGCGGCAAGTCGGACACGGTCGTGGGCGACGGGGCGGGGGCTGCCACGCGGCTGCTCTGCTCGGCCGCCTGTCCAGCCGGGTCGGAGCCGCTCTGTGCGGTGGCGGTGGTGCTCGCGGCCGCCTGCGACGGTGCGCCGGGCGCGGCGGTCGCCTGCGCGCTGACGGGCGGCTTGCCCTGGGCGCGGTCGCGCACAGCGGTCACCGCCCTGTCCGCCGCCCTGACGAGCTGCGTCGTCACCACCGAGGGCGGGAACGGGAGCTTCGGCGCGACGAAGATCTCGAGCTTCAGGATCGTGTGGTGCTCATCGATGGCGCGGAGCCGCCAGCGCGCGCGAAAATCGGCGACGTTGCCGCGCTTGAAGCGCCCGGAGATCACCTCGTCGGCGCCGTCCTTCGTGGGCGGCGACATGTCGGCGACGGTCCAGATGTGCGCGGCGCCGTTCAGGATCGGCACCTGGAGATACACCTCGCTCGTGCCTTTGCGCTTCGCGAGCACGCGGCTCTGGTCAAAGGAGCTGATGAACGTCTTGTAGCTCCCGTAGGAGGTGACGAGCTTCCGGACGGTCGGCAGCGGCGCTTTCACGAGGATCGCCGCGCCCCCGGTGTCGATCGCGGAGGCCGGTCCGGTGGTCTTCAGCGTGTACCGCAGCGCTCGCCCAAGCGACGCGAGCTTCTCCGATTCGGCGTCGGCGGCGCGGGCCGCGCGCGGGGGCAGCGAGAGGGCAAGGACGGCGAGGGAGAAGGCAAACAGAGACAGGGACCACCACTTCTTCATGGACTCTCCTGTGCGAGCAGCGTCCGTCGTCGTGTGGTTGCCAACCACGTCGCGGGCGTGCGCCTCGGGCGGCGAGAGCGCAGCCTCCCAGTACATGTAACTCGTTGAACGGGCAGCCGCACCCCTGCGCATTATACAAAGTGCGCCTTCGTCGGAGGCGGCTGGAATTCAGCGCTCGGCGTCGGAGCGCTTCGCGCCGCGCTGCGCGACGCCGCCGCTGTCCTCGGCGGCCCTCGCGCCCTGTCC
The DNA here is from genome assembly GCF_001589285.1 of Sorangium cellulosum. Taxonomy (GTDB): domain Bacteria; phylum Myxococcota_A; class Polyangia; order Polyangiales; family Polyangiaceae; genus Sorangium; species Sorangium cellulosum_G. The sequence goes on from NZ_JEMA01000535.1 coordinate 5,488, forward strand.
GGCGATGTCGGCTTCCGGCTCGACGGACGCGGCGGGCGGCCGCGCCGACCGCTCACCGGGCTCGTCCTCCAGGGGGGCCATCTTGCACGAACCGTCGAACTGCACGCCGCGATCGATGAAGATGGCGGGCGCGTGCAGGGCGCCGGTCACCTTGGAGGGCGCGTAGAGCTCGATGGCGTCGCGCGCGCGGATGCTCGCCTGCACCTCGCCGCCCGTGACGATGCACGTCACCACGTGGATCTCGCCGATCACGAGCGCTCCCTCGCCGATCACGAGCACGTCCTCGCCGCGGATCTCCCCGCGGAAGCTTCCATCGATGCGCACCCGGCCCTCGAAGAAGAGCTTGCCTTCGAAGTGCGTCCCGCGGCCGAGGAGGGCGTTGATCTCGGTGGGCCTGTGGCCGCCCGCGTCGTCGCCGCGAGGGCCTCCGGAGGATCGCGGCGAGAGGGGCGAGTCTCTGTCGCCCGGGAAGGACGTCGGCTCCATCGCCCGTTGGATTACTTCAGGCATCGTCACATTCGCAACGGGGCCGCGCGTCAGCGCTGTAACGCGCCCGCTGGTGCGGCCAATTTTCATCAATGAATCTGGATGCTTATGTCGATTTTGCTGCAGGGTACGATTTCTGCAGAGAAGCCGGGCCGAGCAGATCTGCCGGCGCGTTGACGCGCCGGTGGCGGGCGAGGCGGGCGGACGTCTGGCCGAGCGCGCGGTGGAGCGGTGAGGGTCCGAAGGGACCAGGAGAGGGAGTGGAGATGACGTTCCGATCGTTGCTTGTGGCTGCCGGTGTCCTGGGCAGCGTCTCGGTGGCGTCCGCGCAGACGCCGCCCGAGCCGCCGAAGGCTCCGCCGGCCGATCCCGCGCCGCCCGCCGAGCAAGCTCCTCCGGCCGAGCCAGCGCCGGCCCCCGCCGGTGCCGCCGCCGCTGTTCCCGGCGTCGCCGCTGCTCCCGGCGCCGCTGCCGCTGGCCCGGGAGTCCCTGCTGGGACCGTTGGGGCCCAGCCCGTGGAGCCGGCGCCGCCGCCCCCCGAGTCGGCGCCCCAGGTTGCGCCGCCGCCCACGAAGACCCCGGGCCCCGACGTGGGGCCGGTCACCACACCCGCTGTGCGCTGGAACCAGGCCACCGCGGCCGACGTCCTGCTCGAGGAGGAAGAGGAGACGACCCTGCGCTGGCGCGGGACGACGTTCACATGGAACCAGGGCGGGAGCACGACGCTCCTCGGCGTCGGCGGCGAGTACACACCTGCCATCCAGGTCTACGGCTGGGACTTCACGCTGCGGCCGAACTACTACGTGCTCGACCGTCCCAGGGACAAGGTCTCGGTGTCCGCCGACATCGGCTGGATCGTCGAGCTCACGAACAGCGACATCACGACCGATTACCGGGAGCCGCAGCTCAAGGACGTGGCCCTCAACGCCCGGTACAGCCGCGAGATATGGGAGAGCGGCGGCGCGAACCGCGGCGAGTACAAGACGGACGCCGCCATGCGCCTGCGCGTGACCCTGCCGACCTCGCCGGCGAGCTGGAACTCCGGCAAGTACTTCACGCTCGGGCTCGGCCCGCAGCTCATCCAGAAGGTCAAGCTGCTCGGGTCGAAGGCCGACGGCCTCAACCATGTGACGGCGACGCTCGGCGTGACCTACGCCCACCTCTTCGCCGAGTCGTACACGCCGGTGAACGATTCCCTCCGGCGACCGCGGCAGGCTCCGAGCGGTGAGGTGGCGCTCGACGAGCAGCTCACCGGGTGGTCCTTCGCTATGGATCGGCTGACAACGAGCCTCGAGCTCAACCTGCCGCTCTACAAGGACCTCTCCATGGCGACGAGCTTCGGGCTGCTCAGCGACTTCAAGCACGAGTTCGGGGAGGGATGCGTCGAGATCCTCGGCGGCTGTGCCCCGTACGACGGCTCCGGGGGGACAACCTACGTCCCCCAGACAGCGTTCAACGTCAGCCTGAGCTACCCGGTCTACGAGGTCGTCGGTCTCACGCTCGGGTACAACAACACCAACCGCCAGATCGGGCCCGACGGCCGCCGCAGGAACTTCTTCTACAGCCCCGAGGCGCAGTTCTATCTCGACATCACCGCGAACCTCGACGTCATCTACTCGAAGGTGACAGGCCGCGGCGAGAAGCCCGAGGGGCCGGCCACGGCCAGCGCTGCGGGCCGGCGCGAGCTCTAGCGGGCGCGACCCGGAGGCGGGCGCACGGTCGCGCTCGGTTGCTCACGGTCACGCGCGGTCACGCGCGCCCGCGGCTCTCGCCCGTGGTCAGCCCGCCGGCGATGAGGTGCGCGGCGCGCAGGGGCTCGGGGAGGTGGCCGTGCACCGAGAGCCGCGCGATCAGCGCGCTCGTGTCCTCGAGCGAGATCCCGGCGCGCTGCACGTACACGCCCCCGACGGGCTCCATCTTGCCGGCGCGCTCGATGAGCGCCCACTTGCGGCGCCCTCCCCGGACGCGCGAGAGCAGCGCGTCGCGGATCGCGTCGAGGTTCGGGAGGCGCCGCGCGACCACCACGACGGGGAGGGCGAGGGCGTCGCGCAGCGCCGCGATGTCGACCACGTTGAAGCCCGCCACGGCGATGCCCTGCAGCATGACCACCTGCGCCTGGGGATAGAAGCGGGAGCCGGCGATCATCGCGGCGATCGCCGGCGTGGCGTTCCGCCCGTCGCGCCGGACGCGGGTCGAGAGCACCCCCTCGAGGCGCAGGCCCGCGAAGACCGTCCCGACGACCGGCACGTCGCCGCGGTGCTCGCGGGCGAACGGGGCGTCGTCGACGCCGACGACGTGCGACAGGCGGGGGGCGCGCGGCGGCACGCGCAGAGCTTATCGCGCTGCCGGCTTCTCCGGGCCGGGCGGTCGTGCTGTACTGCTACTGTGCGACCTCCCCGGTACCTCTCCGTGATCTTCTCGCTGGCGTTCGGCCTCGCCCCGTCGCTGGCCCTCGCGCAGAGCGCCCCGGCGGCCCCGAAGGCCGCCCCGGCGCCCGCGAAGGCCGCCGCCGCGGGGAATCCGGCGGCCGACGC
>NZ_JEMA01000536.1 GCF_001589285.1 Sorangium cellulosum
CCGGACGAGCCGCCCGCGAGCGCCCCGCCGACGGTGCACGAGCCCGCGTGGCCGGCGCACGGGGCGTCCGCGTCCGCCGCGCCGGCGTGCTCCTCCGCGGCCGCGTCGCAGCCGACCGCGTCCGCTTCGCCCTCGGCGACGTCGCGCTCGAGGTCGACGTCGTCCAGGCCGATCTCGCTCGCGTCGGCGCGCATCGCGCTCACGAGCGCCACGGGGCCGGACCCGTGCTCGTAGGCGCCGATGTCGATGGCGCCCGCGGACGGCCGCGACAGCGCCTGCGCAGCGCGCGCCGCGCGCGTCGGCGTGAACCGCGGCGCGGCGAGCGGCCGCGGGAAGGGGTGCCCGGCCGGGCTCGGCGTCCACCCGGCGCCGGCGTTGACGAGCGGGCTGTTCGCCGACGGGCGGAGGTCGAGCGCGCCCACGTCCGCGAAGCCGGGGTCGGCGCCCTGGAGCGTGCCTGTCCACCCCGCGGGGATCGACGAGGAGCCGCTCGGGACCCAGTTGTTCGCGCCCGCGATCAGCGCCTTGCCCGTCGCCCAGCTCGCCGACCGATCCACGTAGACGTCGACGCCGCCGCCGCCGGACCGATAGAACACGTTGTTGCTCATCTCGACGCTCTCGACGCCGTCGAACATCCGGATCGCCACGTTCGAGCCGGGGGCGAGCAGGAACGTGTTGTTGACGAACCGGAAGCGGCCGAACGTCTGCCCCGTCCCGTCGCCGCCGACGCGCGCCACGAAGTGCTTGCCGGTCTTGCGGAAGACGTTGCCGACCACGTCGGAGTCCTCGCGCGCGAGCCCCTCGTCCTGGCCGTCGGGCCCGATCAGCTCGATCTCGTGGTATTTCGCGCCCTCGATCCAGTTGTAATAGATCTCGTTCCGCTCGGCGCGGCTCTTCACGTTGTTGCCGCCGTTGCTGTCGTGCACGTAGCAATGCCGCATGCGGAACACCGAGCCGAGGCGCGTCTCCTCGTCGGTCGCGATGTAGATGGGGTGTCGCGTGTCGCCGGAGCCGCAGGCGTAGACCTCGACGTACTCCAGGGTGAACGAGCCCGACTCGGAGTCGGCCCCGAGGATGCCGTGACCTGGGCAGTCGTGCACCACCGCGTCGCGGATCGTGACGTCGTGCGCCCGGTTGAACACGCAGCGGCCAGAGCCCCCTGTGATCTCGAAGCCCTCGAAGACATAATGATTGCCGCCGAACACCACCGTGTTCGTCCCCCCGGATAGCACGGGACGCCGGCCGTTCACGCGGACGCCGCGGATCGTGATCTTCTGCGACTCGGTGCCCGATTTCTTGAAGATCAGGTCGCCGGGGTAGGTCGCGTTACCCTCGACCTCGACGACGTCGCCGGCAGCGAGGCGGGGGGCGACCTCCGCGAGGGTCGAATAAGGCTTTCCTCGGCCCACCTCGTATGTCGCCGCGCTCGCCGGGGAGGCGGTGAGCAGCGCCGAGAGCCCGAGGGCCGGCGCGACGAGAGAGAGCGTCAGGAGGTGCCTTGTGTTGAGGTGCTGCATCGCCCCAATCTCGCGTGCTGTGGAGTCAGGGCGCAAGCAGCTTTTTAATGAAATGCATGATGGGTAATTAGGGATACGCCTTACGACAAGCAGTCTCTGCCAGTCCTTCGATGTCGCCCGGCGTTCTCCCCATTGCCGACTCTCCCTGCCCGCGGCCGCGCTCGAGGGAATGCGGGTAAAAGAGAGCGAATCGCGGCGCAAGCACGAAGAGCGCCAGTCGCATGCGAGCGGCGCTCGGCACGGTAATTGGATGTGAACATGGGATGTGATTGGAGGAGCCGCGCGGCGCCGGCGGTTCTCCTCGGCACGCGCGTCGTTCCATGCCATGGATCCGGCCATGTCCCGGATTGTCCTCGCCTCCACGTCTCCCTTCCGGCGGGCGCTCCTCGATCGCCTCGGGCTCGCGTACGAGGCGCTCGCGCCGGCGTTCGACGAGATCGCGCCCGGGGGGCTGCCGCCCGCCGCGTGCGCGCGCCTGTTCGCGGAGGGGAAGGCGCTGAGCCTCGCGCCGGCGCGCCAGGACGCCCTGATCATCGGCGCCGATCAGGCGCTCGAGCTCGACGGCGAGCTCCTGCGCAAACCGGCCACGCTCGACGAGGCGGCCGACCAGCTCGGGCGGCTGGCGGGGCGCGTCCACGCGCTCCACACCGCCGTCGCTGTGCACGCGCCGCCGGGCGTGCCGCCCGCGCCCGGCGACCAGCGGACGCTGACCGAGGTCGCGACAGTGGAGCTGCGCGTGCGCCCGCTCGGCCGCGCGCAGATCCGGCGCTACGTCGAGCTGGATCGGCCGATCGGCAGCGCCGGCGGGTACCTCTTCGAGAGGCGCGGGCCGTGGCTGTTCGACGACGTGCGCCACGCCGACGAGACGGCCATCGTGGGGCTGCCGCTCGTCCCGCTCTGCCGCCTGCTGCGCCGCTTCGGGGTCGACCCGCTCGACGCGTGAGCGCGGGGGCGCCTCGGGGCTGCGCGCCCCCTCAGCGCGCGCAGCCGCAGGAGTGGCGGACGATGAGCTCGACAGGCAGCCGGGACCGCGGCTCCGCGGCGCCGCGCTGGATGAGCTGCACGAGCTCCCGGACGGCGAGGCGCCCGACGAGCTCCGTGGGCGCGCGGACGGTCGTGAGCGCCGGATCGAGGTGCCGCGCGGGGCTGATGTCGTCGAACCCCACGACGGACACGTCGGCGGGCACGCGCATGCCCTCGCTCCGCAGCGCGTCGATCGCGCCGATCGCGGCGCCGTCGCACCAGCCCACGACGGCGTCGAACGGCGCCCGCTCGCGGAGGAGCGCGACGGTCGAGGCGCGCGCCTNCGCTCGCGGAGGAGCGCGACGGTCGAGGCGCGCGCCTCCTCGGCGCTGAGGCCGCCGCGGCAGAGCTGCGGGTCGACAGGGACGCCGTGGCGCGCGAGCGACTCCCGGTAAGCCTCCTCGCGCCGCGCCGCGTCCTCGCTGCCGGGCCGGCCCCGCAGGAACGCGATGCGCCGGCGGCCGTGCGCCTCGATCAGGTGATCGACCGCCGCCCGCACGCCCGCCTCGTTGTCGATGACGACGCTCGGCAGCGCCAGGCCCTGCGGCGACGATCGATACAGCAGCAGCGCCGGGAACCCCTCGGACGAGAGCCTCCTCAGGCTCGGATCCCCCATGGCGCCGCCGAAGATCAGGACGCCATCGGTGTTGTGCCGCCCGAGCATCCGCCGCTGCGAGCCCTCGGACCGCAGCGCGATCAGGAGATCATATCCCTCGTCCGTCGCCGCGGCGGCGACGATCTGGAGGAAGCTCGACATGAAGTCGGTGCTCACGGCGGGCAGGAGCAGGCCGAGAGCCCCTGTCTTGCCCTGCGCGAGGCTCCGCGCCGCCGCGTTCACCACGTAGCCGAGATCGCGTATCGCGGCGAGCACCCGCTCGCGGGTCTCGGCGCTGCACTTGCCACGATCGTTGAGGACCCTGCTGACCGTCGCCGGAGAGACCCCGGCGTGGCGGGCCACGTCCTCCATGCGCACCGACGGCCGCAGGCCGGCGCTCGTCGTGACCGCCTCAGACGAAGATTTCATGTACATCGACAAGCCAGCCTGAAGGCAAGCGCTTGCATCCTAGGGCGCGCGGCCGATTCCTGTCAAACCGGTTCAGGGCACGTCGGTACAGTTCGGCTGTCAGGGAAAAGTTCAAGTATCACCGTGGCGCGCGCGTTGCTACCGCTGTGGATCGTCGTTCGAGCCTGACACGAGGCCCTTCCGACTGAGCACCTTCTGCCGGGCGTCGCCCACGCGGCGGGCCAGGCGCTCGATGAGGTGAGGCGATGGTGGAACGCCCGCCCTCCAAGGGGGCCGAGACGATCACGGCAGCCGAGCTGTCCATGTCGTGGCCGGACCTCGGGAGCGAGGAGCGCGCGCAGGCCTATCGCCGCCTCCGGCGCGAGGACGCGGAGGACTTCTTCCAGGGTCTCTCGTCCGCCGACCAGGCCGCGCTCCTCGTCGCGCTCACGAAGGGCGAGCGCAGGCTGTGGCTCCGCCTGCTCGCGCCCGACGACGTGGCGGACATCCTCCACGAGGCGCCGGCGGGGGAGCAGGAAGAGCTCCTCTCGCTGCTCGACGAGCCGACGAGGCAGGAGGTGAGCGCGCTCCTCGCGTACGCGGAGGACGAGGCCGGCGGGCTGATGAGCCCGTGGTTCGCGCGCGTGCGGCCGGAGGCCACCGTCGACGAGGCGATCGCCTACCTCAAGCGGCAGGCGCGGGATCACCTGGAGACCATCTATTACGGCTACGTGCTCGACGCCGAGCAGCGGCTGCTCGGGGTGGTGTCGCTGCGGCAGCTCATGATCGCGCCGGGCTACAGGCGCGTGAGCGACGTCATGAAGACCGACGTCGTGGCGGTGACCGAGGACGTCGACCAGGAGGCCGTCGCGCGGCGCTTCGCGGAGCACGATCTCGTGGCGATCCCCGTCGTCGACGGCGAGGGGCGCATGAAGGGGATCGTCACCGCCGACGACATCGTGGACGTCGTGGAGGAGGAGGCGACCGAGGACATCCAGAAGCTCGGCGGCATGCAGGCGCTCGACGCGCCGTACCTGCGGACTCCGCTGCTCAGGATGCTCGGCAAGCGCGCCGGCTGGCTCTCGGCGCTGTTCCTTGGCGAGCTGCTCACCGCCACGGCGATGGGGCATTACGAGGACGAGATCGCCCGCGCGGTCGTGCTGGCCCTGTTCGTGCCGCTCATCATCTCGAGCGGGGGCAACTCGGGCTCTCAGGCGACGACGCTTGTCATCCGCGCGATGGCGCTCGGCGAGATCCGGCTGGCCGATTTCTGGCGCGTCTGCCGCCGGGAGCTCGCGTCGGGCCTGGCGCTCGGCGGGATCCTCGGCGCGATCGGCTTCGCGCGCGTCGTGGCCTGGGAGGAGCTGTTCGGCTCCTATGGCCAGCACTACCGGCTGATCGCGCTGACGGTGGCGATCAGCCTGGTCGGCGTCGTGACGTGGGGCACGCTCTCGGGCGCGCTCCTGCCGTTCGTGCTCCGGGCGCTGCGCTTCGACCCGGCGAGCGCCTCGGCCCCGTTCGTCGCGACCCTCGTCGACGTCTCCGGCCTCGTGATCTACTTCAGCGTGGCCGAGCTGCTGCTGCGGGGCGTCCTGCTGTGAGGCGGGGCGCGCCGCCGCGCTACGGGCTCACGCGCGACGCGAGGTAGCTGGACGCGGCCTCGCCGATGATGCGCGCGTCCTCGCGCCAGCGGCCGCCGCTCGTCAGCTTGTCCTCGTCGGCCCTGCTCAGGGACGTCTTCGGGTTGGGCGACGCCGTGCGGCTCGAGAGCTCGACCTCGTCGAGCACCTTGCCGTCCAGCGTCGTGATCCGGAGCGTCAGGATGATCTGGCTGGGGGACGAGGAGACGACAGCGAAAAAGCCGGGGTTCATGTAGCTGACATAGGGCCTGAGCACGAACGGACCGGACGTGGGGTCGCTGACCTGCGCGACCTCGATGCCGTGGTCCCTGGCGCCGGCGATCAGCTCCTTCGCGAACTGCTCGTCGATGGACGCCTTGTCGCTCACGAAGCGCCGGTGCTCTTCCTTGTCCTTGCTGGCGAGGTACCTGTCCTCGGGCTCGTCGACGATGCGGAGGTTCACGAAATCGATGGGCAGCAGGGCGAAATACCGCTGGCCCACGAACGGATCGGGGTTCGCCTGGGTCACGACGCGCCAGCGCGGCGCGCACCCGGCGAGGGCCGCGGCGCCGACCAGCGTGGCCGCGATGAAGCTGCGACGGTTCATGAGGGGCTCCTTCAGGGGGCCCGCCTTGTAGGCCATGTCCGCGCGCCCTGGCAAGGGCCGCCCGGC
>NZ_JEMA01000537.1 GCF_001589285.1 Sorangium cellulosum
GCGGCACCGCGGACGGCACCGCCATGATCCAGTGGACGTGGAACAGCGGAACGAACCAGCAATTCCGGCTCACGCCCGCCAGTTCGGGCGGGAGCACCGGGAGCGGCGGCACCGGCGGCGGCGGCACCGGCGGCGGTGGCGGCGGCGGCGGCGGCGGCAAGTTCGTCGGCAACATCACCACCGGCGGGCAGGTGCGCGCGGATCTGTCCCGATACTGGAACCAGATCACCCCGGAGAACGAGGGCAAGTGGGGCTCCGTCGAAGGCACGCGGGACGTCATGAACTGGGCCGGCATGGACCGAGTCCGGAACTACGCGCGTGAGAAGGGCATTCCCTACAAGGGCCACACCCTGGTCTGGGGCGCCCAGCAGCCGGGCTGGCTCAACGGTCTATCGCAGAGCGAGCAACGCGCAGAGGTGGAAGAGTGGATCCAGGCGTTCTGCCAGCGCTACCCTGACGTCGCCATCATCGACGTCGTGAACGAGCCGCCCCCGCACACCACCCCGGTGTACATGAACGCCCTCGGCGGCGCGGGCTCGAGCGGCTACGACTGGATCGTGCAGGCGTTCAAATGGGCGAGGCAGTACTGCCCGAACGCCAAGCTGCTGCTCAACGACTACAACAACATCGAGTACAGCAACGACAATCAGAACACGATCAACATCGTGAATCGGATCCGGGCGGCAGGCGCTCCCATCGACGGCATCGGGGCTCAGGCCCACGCCGCGTTCTCGATGTCGACGAGCACCGTGAAGGGCTTCCTCGACCGGCTCGCCGCCACCGGTCTACCGGTCTATATCACCGAGTACGATATCAACCTGGCGAACGACACACAGCAGCTCAACGTGATGCAGAGCCAGTTCCCCATGTTCTACGAACATCCGAGCGTGAAAGGCATCACGCTGTGGGGGTACGTCAGCGGCCAGACGTGGGTGGCGAACTCAGGGCTCATGAGCAGCAGCGGCCAGATGCGGCCGGCCATGTCCTGGCTGATGAACTACCTGGGGCGCTGACGCCGAGCGCGCTGGCGCGCGGTTCACCGAGATCGGCGCGCCCGGGATCGCTGCGCGCGCTCGCCCGCCTGGTCGCAGGTGGACAGGGTCCACCCGTGAGGTCAGAGCTCGCGCAGCCGATCCCGGTCGCCGCCGGATGTGCCTTGCTTCCCGCTTCGTATGCCTTTGAACAGAGGGGATCATGATGAGAATTCGATTTGGACTATGGGCCCTTGTCACGACGCTCGCCGCCACGGCTGCGTGCGTCGCCGCCGAGCAGCTCGACGAAGGCGGCTACGAGTTCGACGAGTCATCGGAGAGCGTCACCATCGA
>NZ_JEMA01000538.1 GCF_001589285.1 Sorangium cellulosum
CCCTCCCGCCCCGGCCCCCGTAGCGATCGAGAACCACCTCGCAGGGATGGAGGACCACCTCGCCAGGGATCGAGAACCACCTCGCAGGGGATCGAGGACCACCTCGCAGGGGATGGATCACCACCTCGCAGGGGATGGATCACCACCTCGCAGGGGATGGATCACCACCTCGCGAGGGATGGATCACCACCTCGCCGGGGACGGGGGCTTCGTTATTTCGCGGCGCGAAGGGAGAGGGTGACGGTGACGCCGACGGGGTCGGCGCTGGGGGCGCCGATGGCGCGGTTCTTCAGGAATTGACGGATGCAGCGCTGGGCGTCGGGCGTCACACCGCGGGCCTCCAGGATCTCGACCCCCTCGGCACGACCACGGGCACGGACCAGGAACTGGATCTTGACACTGCCCGATGCGCCGGAAAGCCCGCCATGATCGGCGACGCACTGCGCGAGATCGGGGGAGACCTTCTCGAGACGCTTGGCCACGTTCGGGACGTCGCCGTTCATGAACTCGGGCTCCCTGATCTCCACGACGGGAGGCGGGGCCGAGACGACGGCGGCGTCCGGGGCGCCGCCGTCGATGGGGCCGGCGTCGCCGCCATCCGGGGGCGGAGCGCCTGCGTCGTCCGGAGGGGGCTCGGGCTGCGGCGGCGGCGGGAGCCAGCCGGCATCGGCCTCGCCCGGCTCCAGACAGCGCACGAAACCACGGTGCGGATCCTCCAGCGCGCCGTGCGGACACCGCGGGCCCCCAGCGTCCTGCGTCGCCGCTGTCACCCAGCCATGGCCCGACGGATCCTGCTGCGACGCAGGGGACGCGCCACCCTCGGCCACGGCGCTGACACACGCGCCGACGGCGCCCATCGACAGCGCCAGGGAAACCGCCCACGGACCCAGACGCCCACCTGCTGCTCTCCACCGCATCAGGCGCCTGTGATACTGCGGAACGGACGCGCGTACAGGAGAAACAGCGGGCGGCGCGAAGAGCTCCCAGGAACCTAGAGGGCGATGTGAGCGAGCGACCCCGCCGACGCGTCCCAGAGCGCCCGGGCCCGCGACAGCACCGCGGCGTGCGCGCCGGTCCCCACGGCCGGCCCGGTCACCGAGACCTCACCGCCCGCCCCGAGCTCCACCCGCTCGACGCCCGCGTCCGGGAACTCGCCCCGGAGCTCCCGGGTCATCCGCTCCGCGATGCGATCGAGGAGGCGCGACAGCCGCTCGGGCGTGATGTCCCGGAACACGAGCACCTGCGGGAGCTTGAGCTCCGAGACAACACGCGCGCGGTCGGACAGCCCCGGCTCGCCGAGCCGCCGCTCCACCAGCGCCGCGAAAACGCTCCCGTACGCCCGGTCGACCTGCTCCCGCCGGAAACCCTCGTCGATCGTCGGCCCGAGCCGCGTCTCGAGCTGCGCGACGCCGTTGAGCCCGTTGGCGAAGCGCCCCTCGTTCTGCGCGAAGTACTCGCCGCGCGCGGCCAGGTCACCCGCCAGCGACGCGAAGTGCTCGCCCATCGTGGAGAGGGCGCGCAACACCAGATCGGTGAACCTGAGCTCCTCCCGGATCCACCCAACGTCCGTCACGCGATCGGCCATGAACGGCCAGGCGACGAGGTTGTAGTAGTTGTTGAAGTCGAGCAGGTACTTCAGCCGGTAGAGCTCGAAGCTGCCGAACATCGGGTACATGCGCTCGTAGAGCCGGAGCGTGCTGTCGTACTTGAATCGATAGTACGCGTCATACGCCGCGACCTTCTCCTCGAACCCGGCCCTGTCGCCGGCCACGTCGGAGAGGATCATCTGCGTGATGAACTCGTTCGCTGTCGCGATGAAATCGGATCCGGGGCTGTAGAACGGATCGGTGAACGCGCCCGCCTCGCCCGTGACCGCGTAACGGTCGGTCGAGAAGTACTGCGCTGCGTGGTAGGGCAGGTGCGCGTAGCTCTGGAAGTCCTCGAGCTCCGCCCCCTCGAGCAGCTCGCGCGCGGCCCGGTGGGCGCCGAGGAACCGCTCGAAATCCGCGCGCGTGCGCGGCCCGGGGAGCGCCGCGCCCGAGCCCTCGCCGATCCGGTCCTTGTCGAACACGACGCCCACGCTCATCAACGCGGGTCGGGGATCCGCGTTCGCGGTCCCCTCCAGGTCACCCGCGAGCGGGATGAACCAGATCCAGTACCCGTCGTACATGAAGTGGTTCGTCGACAGGTGGCGGGAGGTGTACCGCGCGCGCGACCGCCACGCGGCGTCGGTCACCGCGTCGAGCCCCGCGACGCCTCGGTAGCGGCCCCACGCGGCCGCCGTGTTGAGGCGCGTCTCCTTGTGGACCTTCACGCCGAGCTTCCGGAAGAGGACGTGCCGCCGCCCCGAGGCGTCGCACACCCAGCGGCAGGCGACCTCGCGCCGCTCGCCGCCCTGCTCGTAGACGACCCGGTGCCGCCCGCGACCGTCGATCGCGACGTCGACCACCTTGGCGCCGAGCTCGACCTCCGCGCCCGCGGCGCGGTTCATCGTGACGAGATCGCGCTCCAGCCGCGCGCGCTCGAGCTGGAAGCTCGGGTGGAACGGCATGTGGTCGGAGCCGATCTCGCTCATCCGGGGGAGCGGGAGATCCTTGCCCTCCGAGTCGAAGAAGAAGCGGAGCCCGTTCTTGGGGAGCTGGTGCTGGTAGAGGTACGTGCCGAGGTTGAGCCGGCGAACCATGTAGTTGGCCGCGACCTCGACCGTGCTCTCTCCGACCTTGTAATCCTCCATCGCCGCGGCGGCCTCGAGCACGAGGACCCCGAGATCGGGGCACGCGAGGCGGAGCTGCCGCGCGAGGAGGCCGCCGGCGATGCCGCTGCCGATGATGACGATGTCGACGTTGCGCATGACGCCGGCCCTTATACCGCGGCCGCCGGCCCGGGCTCGCCGAGCAGCTCGGCGCGGAGCGCGGCCGGCATCGCCGCGGCCTCGTCCGGGCGGAGCAGCCCGTCGCCGTGGACGATCGACGCCGAGAGGCGCCCGCCGAAGCGGCTGAAGATGACCTGGAAGCCCGGCGGCGAGACCACCGCTGGCAGCGGGTAGGCCGAGCGCACAGGCAGCCCCGCGAACCGCTCCACCGTCACAGCGCCGGGGTTCGAGACGATCAGCGAGGCGAGCTCCCCCTGGAACGGCTGGTCGCCGAGCCAGCGGTACACCGGCCCGGGGAGCCAGCGCGCCAGATCGAGCGCGGCGACCATGGCGAGGTCGAGCCTGTCGCGCACCATCGCGCGCTGCTGCTCGGCCAGGCGGGCCACCGCGCGGGCGTCGTCGTGAAGCTCGTCGCGGCCGAGCGAGAGCAGGACCATCGTGAGGTGGTTGCCGAAGAGCCGCCGCGAGCCCGCCTTCGGGTCGAGCGAGAGGGGCAGCGGGATCACGTGGTGCGGCGGGGCGAAGCCGCGGGCCACAAGCGCCCTGTCGGCGAGCCGCGTCGCCGCGATCAGCAGCAGGCTCGACTCGGCCAGGCGCGCGCGCTGCCGCACCCGGACGTCGAAGGCCCGGGTCTCGTCCGCCGAGAGCGTGAGCCGGTGGACGCGCGAGACGGCGGCCCGCGCGCCGATCCTGTCGCGCGCGCACGCCCGCGCGAGCGACAGGATCGGCGCGCGCCNCCCGCGCGAGCGACAGGATCGGCGCGCGCCCGAGCGCCAGCACGTGGGCCTTGTAAGCGCGCGCGAGGGCGAGCCGCTCGTCGCGGCCGAGGGCGGCCAGCAGGCGCTCCGGGGTGTCGTGCCGCTCCTGCCAGAGAGGCGGGTCGTCCGGCGCGTCGCCGCTGCCAGAGCCGAGCCAGGCAACAAGCCTGTCGGCGCCCCTGCCGTCCGTCAGCGCGTGGTGGTGGCGGAACACGACCGTGTCGCCCTCCCCCGCCGCGCGCACGACGTCGAGCGCCCACGGCCGCTCCACGGAGATCCGGTCCGCGAGCAGCGCCTCGACGCGCGCCGCGCGCTCGCGCTCGCCGGCCACCTCGTGGAGCCGCGGCGCGGGGGCGCGCCGGTGGTGATCGACAACCCAGCGGGGCCGCCCGGCCCGGCCGAGGACGCTGTTGTCGAGCCGGAAGCGGAGCTCGGGCAGCACCCGGGTCGCGCGCTCGAGGCGCGCCGCGAGCCGGCCCACGTCGAGGCGGCCGTCGAGCTCGAGCACGTACAGGCAGTGATTGCCAGCCTGGCCGCGCGATCGCATGGCGCGATCGTTCATGAGGTGGAAGAAGTCGATCCCCCCGAGCAGAACGGTCGATGTCATGGTCTCCGCGGGGCGCCGCCGGTCGGTGGAGCCGCGGGCGACCGTAGCAGCCAGGCCGGCCGCGCGACCAGCAGCCGCGAGCGCCGGATCGGTCATCCCGCCCACGCCGCCGCGCTTTCCCGTGCGCGGCCGCGGTTTGCCGACAATCGGTCTGTAACTCCAACCACTTGCAGCGCACCACCGCGCCCCGGCGCCCGGCGCGCAAGAAAACGTAAGTATCCGCTTCGTGGATACGGCGGCCGGTCTATATCCCGCCCGTGAATCTCTCGGCGATCGACGTCAACCTCGTGATCGCGCTCGACGCCCTGCTCCAGGAGCGCAGCGTGACGCTCGCGGCCCGCCGGGTCGGCCTCAGCCAGCCCGCGATGAGCCACGCGCTGACGCGGCTGCGCGAGCTCTTCTCCGACCCGCTGCTCATCCGGGTCGGCCGGCAGATGGCGCTCACCTCGCGCGCCGAGGCGATGACCCCGCAGGTCGCGGCGATCATGCTCGATCTCGCGGGCCTCTTCGGCGGGACGACGCCGGCCTTCGACCCCACGACGAGCGACCGCGCCTTCCGGATCGCCACGACCGAGTACGTGGAGCTCCTCCTCCTGCCGCAGCTCAACGCCGCGCTCGCGCAGGGCGGGCCGCGGCTCGCCGTCCACCTGCTCCCCCTCGACGCCCGCGCGGTGGACGCGCTCCGCCACGGCGAGATCGATCTCGCGATCGGCGTCCTCCCGCCGGACGGCCTCCCGTCCGACCTGCGCCGCGCGGCGCTCTTCGAGGACCGCTTCGCCGGGCTCGCGCGCGCGAGCCACCCGACAGCACGCGGGCGCGTCGACCTGCCGACCTACACCGCCCTCCCGCACGTCGTCGCCTCCCGGCCCCGCGCGCACGGCGCGCACGAAGGCGTCGCGGACGACCTCATCGCCGCGCGCGGCGTCGCGCGCCGCGAGGTCATGGTCGTGCCGAACGTGCTCCTCCTGCCGCACGTCGTCACGGCCTCGGACCTCGTGGCGACCGTGGCCACGCGCCTCGGGCGGGCGTTCTCGAGCGTGCTGCCGCTCCGCACCTTCGACCTGCCGTTCGAGCTGCCGCCGATCGAGATCGCCATGGCGTGGAACAGCCGGACCGAGCACGACCCGGCGCGCGCGTGGCTGCGCCGGCTCGTGATGGACGCCGTCCCGCACATGCGCGAGCCGCCCCGGCGGAAGCGCGTCTGACCGGCGAAGAGGCGCGCCGCGCCGGGACGAAGGCCGCGGCGCGCTACCGGCCGAGCGCCTCGGCGCGGTTCACGATCCGCGGCGTCAGGAAGATGACGAGCTCGCTCCGCGTGTCGCTCGCGCGGCGCCGCTGGAAGAGCAGGCCGAGGACGGGGATGTCCCCGAAGAACGGCACCTGATCGAGGTTCCGGCCTGTGTTGCGGGTGAAGATCCCGCCGATCACCGCCGTGTGCCCGTCCATGATGAGGAGGTCGGTCTCGGCCTCGCGCTTCAGGATGGTGGGGTCGCCGCGGGCCGAGGTCTGGTTGAAGTCGGGCTCGTCGCGGTTGATCTTCACGTGCATCGCGACGCTGCCGTCCGAGGTGACGTGCGGCTTCACGAGGAGCTGGAGCTTCGCCTCCTGGAACGTCGTCTGCACGCCCTGGGCGCTGATCTGCGAGAACGGGATCAGCGTGCCCTGGCTGATCCGCGCCTCCTTGTTGTCCAGCGTGAGGATGCGCGGGCTCGAGACGATCCGCAGCATGCCGCTCGCCTCGGCCGCGGAGAGCCGGACGCCGAGGTTGACTGTGTTGTTGATCGAGCCGAGCGTGAAGCCGAGCGCGCCGCCGGTCCCGGTGCCGACGATCGCCGGCAGGTTCACCGCGAAGTTCGGGTTGGCGACCTGGTTCGCGAACGGCGAGAGGCCGCCGGTCGGGGTGTTCGAGTCGGTCGCGCCGCCGGTCACGCCGATCGCCGACGGGAACACGAGCCCCGTCGGGTTGCCGGTCGCCGCGCTGAACGTCCCGTCGCCGCCCCACTGGATGCCGATGTCGCGCACGTAGCGGCTCGTCGCCTCGACAACGCGCGCCTCGATCAGCACCTGCGGCGTCTGCGTGTCGAGCGAGCGGACAAGCTCCTCGATCTGGTTCAGGTTGCCCGCGACGTCGCGCGCGATGAGCACGTTCGTCCGCTCGTCGACAGCGAGCGAGCCGCGCGGCGACAGCATGTCCTTCGAGCGATCCTGGAGGTCCCGCGCGTCCGCGTAGTTGATCGGGATGAGCCGCGTCTCGATCGGCGCGAGCTGGAGCTCGCTCTTGCGCCGCGCGATCGCGAGCTCCCGCTCCTTGTTGAGGTCGGCGATCGGCGCGACGCGGATCATGTTGCCCTGGCGGACCACGCCGAGGCCCTTCGCCTGGAGCACCGTCTCGAGCGCCTGGTCCCACGGGACGTTGCGCATGCGGATGGTGACCGTCCCGCTCACGTTGTCGGCGGTCACGATGTTGACCCGCCCGACGTCGGAGATCAGCCGGAGGACGTTGTGGATGTCCGCGTCCTTCAGGTCGAGGTCGATGCGCCGCCCCGTGAACCGCCGCTGCTGCCCGGCGATCGCGGGCATGAAGGCGCCGGCCTGGTCCGGCTCGACGAGCGACTCCTGGCTGCTCATCGGTTGGTGGGGGCTGCGCCCGGCGAAGCCGGGCTCTGCCCCCACACCCCCGTCCGCCCCCTCGAACGACGTCTCGATCCGCGGCGCGCCGCCGTCGAGCGCCTCCTCGCGCGCGACCGTGCGGGTCCGCCGCGCCGCGCGCCCGTCCGCGCCGATCCCGGAGAGGGTCGAGGGCAGCGCCCCCCGCGCCACGCTGAGCACGAGCGCGTTCCCCTCGCGCGCGACGGCGCCCGCCGCGCCCTCGGACTGCTCGACCTCGACGACGACCTTCGAGCCGTCGCTCTTGCGCCGGAACGTCGAGATCGCGCGCACCGGGCCGCCGAAGGCGCCGACGTCGAGCGTGCGCTGGAGCGCGTCCGGGAGCCGCACGCCGCTCAGCTCGATGACGCGTCGGCCCCCCTTGCCTGTCGACTCGCGGTAGCTCGGGATCGACGAGAGCTCGATGATGACCCGATCGATCGTCGCCTGGTGCTCGAAGCGCACGTCGGTGACCGCCGCC
>NZ_JEMA01000539.1 GCF_001589285.1 Sorangium cellulosum
CGGGCGCCCTCGGGCTGGTCGTCGATCGACGACCTCCCGCCCCCGTGGGTGGAGCGGCCGTTCGTCATCGAGGGCGACAGCGTCCTCGCCGTCGGTCGCGGCGGCCCCGCGGCCAGCGAGGCGGACGCGCTCGCCGCGGCGCGCAACAGCGCGATCGCGCGCCTCGCGTCCGGCCTCGCCGGCGAGCTCTCCAGCTCTCCCGTCGCCGAGCTCCTGGCGGCGCAGCCGCCGGACGAGACCCCGCCGGCGCAGCGCGCCGAGGTCGCCGAGCGCATCGCCGGCCGCTATCTCGCCCAGGTCGGATCGTTCGCGACGCCCGAGCGCGTCGACGCCATCGTGCGGCGGGAGGGCGGCGTCGTCGCCTTCGCGCGCTACAAGCTGCCCCGCCCGAGCTTCGAGGCGGCCGCGGAGACCTACCGCCGGACGGCCACGTTCCAGGGGCTCACCGTGGCGCGCCTCTTCCCCCGGCTCGCGGCGAGCGTCCGCACCGCGGGCGACCTCGTCGTCGTCGCGGTGGAGCGCCCCCGGCGCGGCGCGGATCCGGCGATCGCCGCGGGGGACATCGTCCTCGCTGTCGACGATCGCGCTGTCCAGTCCGTGGAGGCCTTCGGGAAGGCCACGGCGGACGCGTGGGCGCGCACAGCGGCCGGTGGTACGGTATCGCTCCAGATCGAGTCGCGCGGCGCGCGCCGCAGCGTGAGCTTCGCGAAGTCCCCGGTCGCCGACCCTCGATGAGCACCATGACCGCCAGCCGTGCTCCCGGACGAGTGACGCTGCCGGCCCGCGCGGCGGAGGCGGGCGCATGAGCGAGCGCCACGCCGCCGGCCCGATGAGCGCCGCGTCGCGCCGCCCCACGACGCTCGGCAGGTACCGCCTGCTCAAGAAGATCGGCATGGGCGGGATGGCCGAGATCTGGGTCGCCTCCGTCGCGGGCATCTCGGGCGTGCGGAAGATCTGCGTGGTCAAGCAGATCCTCCCGCACCTCGCCGACAGCCCCGAGTTCGTGCGGATGTTCCTCGACGAGGCGCGCATCGCCGCGACCCTGGACCACCCCAACCTGGTCCAGATGTACGACATCGAGGAGGTCGACGGCGTCCCGGTGATCGCCATGGAGTACCTCCACGGCGAGGATCTCCGGACGATCAAGAAGGCGCTCAGGACGGCGAACCGGCGGATGCCGGTCGAGCACGCGATCACGATCGCGGCCGGCGTCGCGGCCGGGCTGCACTACGCCCACGAGAAGGTCGGCTTCGACGGCAAGCCGCTCGACATCGTCCACCGCGACGTGTCCCCGCACAACGTGTTCGTCACCTACGACGGGGCCGTGAAGATCCTCGACTTCGGGATCGCGAAGGCGGCGAACCGGGTCAACGAGACGCGCGACGGCGCGCTCAAGGGCAAGGTCCCGTACATGTCGCCCGAGCAGTGCACGAGCGAGAAGCTCGATCGCCGGAGCGACATCTACTCGGTGGGCATCGTGCTCTACGAGATGTCGACGGGCAGCCGGCTGTTCCGGCGCGGCGCCACCGAGTTCGAGCTGATGCGGGCGATCGTCGAGGACCCGGTGATGCCGCCGAGCCAGGTGAGCACCGACTACCCGCCCGAGCTGGAGCGCATCGTGCTCCGGTGCCTCGAGCGCGACAGGGAGAAGCGGTACGCGACGGCCCGGGATCTGCAGATCGACCTCGAGGCCTTCGCGCGGGAGCGGCGGCTGGCGACGTCGGCGCTCGCGCTGTCGTCGTTCATGTCGGAGCTGTTCGGCCAGCGGGTGGAGGCCTGGCGCGGCGCGCTCGCCTCGGAGTCGGAGCTCCTGTCGCACATCGTCGAGAAGCAGGCGTCGATACAGAACGACGACTCCTTCGCGGGCGAGCTCGACGCCGCCGCCTCGCCGTCGAGCCACCGCGCGGCCGAGAAGAGCGGCGGGGCGGCGACGAAGCGGTCGGCGCCGCTCTTCTCGGCGTCGCGGCTCGAGGCGGCGCGCGACGCCGACCCGCCGCCGCCGCGCTCCTGGCGGCACCCGTCGCTGTCGTCGTCGCCGGACACCGTCGTCGAGGCGGAGCCCGAGGGCGCGCACGGGCACGCGCCCCGCGCGCTCACGGTGACCCGGCGCAAGCTGGGCGACCTGCTGATCGTCGCGATGTCGGGGCGGATGACCGAGGAGCTCCAGGGGCTCGCTGTCGCGCGGGGCATCACGGGCCGCGTGCTGTTCGATCTCGGCGGGGTGCAGCGGGTCACGTCGTTCGGCGTGCGCGAGTGGATGGCGATGCTGGCCGAGGTCTCGCTGAACGCGTCCGAGATCTACGTCGGCCGCTGCACCGAGCCGCTCGTGAACCAGGTGAGCATGATCCGCCGGTTCTTCGGCGACGGGCGCGTCGTGTCCTTCTACGGCCCGTACCGGTGCGAGCGCTGCGGCCACGCCTTCGATCGGCTGTTCGACTGCGACCGGGACGCGCGCGTGGTCAGGACGCACGAGCCGCCCGCGAGCCCCTGCCCGCGCTGCGGCGGGGCGGCGGTGTTCGACGACGACGCCGAGAGCTACTTCGCGTTCGCGGCCAGCCACGCGGGGATCCAGCTCCCGCACGACGTGCGGGTGGCGCTCGACGAGATCGCGCGGCTCGACGCCGGCGCGCACGAGGCGATCGAGAAGACGGTCGACGAGCGCGGCACGCGCATCCGCGTGCGCTGCAACCTCGACGCGCAGGTCCGGTGGAAGCGCGCGCTCGACGGGATCGAGGGCGACCTGGTGCTCGATCTCACGGGCGCGGCGGGGGCGACGCCCGAGGGGGCGAGGGCGCTCGAGCTGTCGCTCCGCGCGCTGGGCGACGAGGTGACGTCGATCCGGATCGAGGGCTGTCCGCTCGCGCTGCTCGATCACATCGCCTCGGCGAGGCCCCCGCTGCGGGCGGCGGTGGTCACGGCGCTCGTGGACGGCGTCTGCGGGCGGTGCAGCGCGCCGAGGCAGACGCTGCTCGACGTGAAGGAGGCTGCCCAGGCCGCGCTCGAGGGCCGGGAGCCGTACATGCCGTGCAAGCGGTGCAACGCGCCGCTCTCGTTCGCGTCGCTCCTGCCGGTGCTGAAGCGGCTCGCCGCCGCCCCGGAGCCGCCGGCCGGGGCGGCCGCGGCGGCGAGGGGCCCC
>NZ_JEMA01000540.1 GCF_001589285.1 Sorangium cellulosum
CCCCTGCCCCCTGCCCCGCCGCGCCGGCCGCGAGCCCTGCCCCGCCCGCGAAGCGCACGTCGAAGCGCACCCGGACGCCAGCGCCCTCACGCGCGCCTTCGAGCCCGGCCGGCGCCTCGCCGTCGTCGCCCTCGAGCGCGGCGCGCAGCAGCACCTCGCCCCGGGGCGCCGCGCCGATCGCGAGGGTGCCGACGTGCAGCAGCACCTGCCGCAGCCGCGCCGCGTCGCCGCGCACGGCGCCCGGCACGCAGGGATCGACGTCGAGCACGAGCTCGGTCCGGTCGTCGTGCGCGCGGTCGCCGAGCAGCTCGGCCGCGTCCTCGACGGCCCGGCGCAGGTCGAAGTCGACGCGGTCGACGTCCAGCCCGCGGCCGCCCGGCTGGCCCGCGTCGAGGAGATCGTCGATCATCGAGAGCGCTGCGTCCCCGCTGCTCCGGATGCGGCGGGCCCAGGCGCGCTGCTCCGGGTCGAGCTCGGTGTCGAGCAGCAGGCCGCTGACGCCGATGATCCCGCCGAGCAGCGTCCGGATCTCGCGCCGCATCTGCGCGAGGGCGTCCGCCTCCACGCCCTCGTCGGCGGGCGTCGCCGCGCGCGCCTCCGGCTCCTGCGGCGCGCGCGCGCGCTCCGCGGACTCGCTGCTCCTCGTGCCGGGGCGGCTCCCTGGGCCGCTCCGGCGCTGCTCCTTGCCTGCCATCCACGCCCCGAGACGCCCTGGCGCCCGCCCCGCGCGAGCCCACGACGCCCGCACCCCGAGTGTACTCCGGACAACACGCAGAAGAAAAGTTTACCGTAACGCTTGACGATGGACGGCCGCCATCTCCCGCTCGGGGTCGAGCGGCGCGCTCGATGGCGCATGGCGCGCGTCGCGCGGGCCGCGCGCGCGCCATGCGTCATCGAGCGCCGTCACGACGACGCGCTCGCGGTCGACGGCTGCCTCCGCCGAGAGGACGCTGACGGCGGAGGGGTCGTCCGACGCCGCGAGCGCGCGCCGGCTGTGCCCGAAGAGGCGGAGCAGCAGCTCCGGCGGGGCGAAGTCGAGGTCGCTCTCGTGGACGAAGAGGCGCCCGAGGTGCTCGGCGTAGGCGCCCGCGAGCGCGCGGAACGGGATCCTGTCGAAGGCGAACGCGCGCCGGCGGCTCGCGGCCGCGGAGCCGAGCAGCGCCGCGAACAGCGTCGTGTAGATGGCGCGCAGCCTGACGCGCATCGACGGCGGGCTGCGCTTCAGCGCCTCGCGCAGGAAGTGGACGTTGAGCGGGACGTGGAACGACTCGTCGCGCGTCAGGATCGTGAGCATCTGCCGCACGGCCGGGTACCGGGCCTCCCGCAGCGCGAGGCGGTACGTCGTCGAGCCGATGGTCTCGAACATGAGGTTCGTGAGCACGATGGTCTCGACCCGCTTCGCGCGGCCGTACAGGCGGTAGAAGGTGCCGGTGACGCGGCCCATCGGCCGGACCTCGCCGCCGATGTGCGCGAGGAACTTCGTGAGCAGCTCGCGGTGCCACCCCTCCTCGTCGCCGTAGAGCCGCAGGCACTCGCCGAGCTCCGGGTCCCAGCGGCCCACCTCGTCCGCCAGGGCGTGCGCCTGCATCAGGCCGGACTCCTCGGCGCGGAACGCCGCGTTGAAGAAGGCGATCGCCGCCTGGCGCTCGGCCTCGCTCTCCCACGGGATCGGCCGGGAGAGGTCGAGCTCTTCGTCGTACATCCGCTCCGCGCGGCGGCGCAGCATGCTGAGCCACCACGACGTGGGGCGCTGGACAGGGGGCTTCCGGGAGATCGGCGAGGGCGCAGCGAAGAGCATCGAGCAAGGTGCCCGTCGTTGACGGATGAGGGGCCGCGTCGCGGCCGCTCGAGACGGTACGGGCGGGCAACATAGCGCAGTTCCGCCGCGCAGCGCACGCCGGGAGCGCGGCGCCCGCGGGCGCGCCAGGGGGAGACTGCTCGGATGACGGAGGCCGGTCGTCGGTCCGTCGTGGTCCGTCGTGGGTCCCTGATTCCCCGGCCGTGGCCCCGCCGCGCGTCCGTCAAGGTGGCGCGCTTTGTACGCCTCGCCGGCTGGGATACCATAGTCGACCCACCGTGTTCTTCGAGCAGCTCGAGCTTCCCCTCGGAGGTCTTTATCCGCAGACCGAGCCCACGCGCATCCCGCGGACCCGGCGCGTCTTCGTCAACCGCAACCTCAAGCTCACGGGGATCGACTGGGTGGGCTTCGACATGGATTACACCCTGGCGATCTACAACCAGACCGAGATGGACAACCTCTCGATCCAGGGGACCGTCACGAAGCTCGCCGCCCGCGGCTACCCCGAGGAGCTCCTGCGGCGCCTCCGCTACCCGATCCACTTCCCCATCCGCGGCCTCCTGATCGACAAGCGCTTCGGCCACGTGCTCAAGATGGACCGGTTCAAGGTGGTCCAGCGCGGCTACCACGGCCTCCGCGAGCTCACGAAGGACGAGCTCAGGGGGCTCTACCAGCACCGCAAGATCCGGCCGAACACCGCCCGCTACCACTGGATCGACACGCTGTACGCGCTGAGCGAGGCCACGCTCTACGCCGGCATCGTCGACGCCCTCGAGGAGCGCGGCGTGCCGCTCGACTACGCGCGGCTGTTCACCGACATCCGCGAGTGCATCGACGAGGCGCACCGGGACGGCACCATCCTCGACGTCGTCCTCTCCGACCTGCCGCGCTTCGTCCAGCGCGACCCGAACCTGGCGCAGACGCTCCACAAGTTCCGATCGGCGGGCAAGAAGCTCTTCCTGCTCACGAACTCGCGCTGGCCGTTCACCGAGAAGATGATGACGTACCTGCTCGGGGACGCGATGCCCGAGTACCCGAGCTTCCGGCACTACTTCGACGTCATCGTTGTCGCCGCGCAGAAGCCGGCGTTCTTCCAGGAGCGCCGCCCGCTCCTCATCCGCGACGGCGCCGAGACCCGCCCCGCGACGCCGCCGCTCGAGCGCGGCGTCGTCTACGAGGGGGGCAACCTCCTCGACTTCGAGAAGTTCCTGAACATCTCCGGCGATCGCGTCCTCTACGTGGGCGATCACATCTACGGCGACATCCTCCGCTCCAAGAAGGAGAGCGCGTGGCGCACGGCGATGATCATCCAGGAGATGGAGGCGGAGGTCGCCGCCCACGAGTCGTGCCGCCGCGAGCACATGGAGAGCGCGATGCTCGAGGGCCGCCGCGAGGAGCTCGAGGACCAGCTCCGCTTCTACCAGCAGCGCTACAAGGACCTCACCCGCAAGATCGAGGACGAGCAGCAGAAGAAGAACGGCGCGGGCAACGGCAGCGGCAGCGGCAGCGGCAGCGGCAACGGCAGCGCGCTGCTCGCGGATGCGATCGGCGCGGAGCTCCACATTGCCTACGCGACGTCGTTCTACGAGGCCGAGCGGGGCCGCACGAAGCGCGCCGTCGAGCGCATCCGCGGCCAGCTCCGGGCCGTCGACGCCGAGGTCGGCAAGCTGGAGCGCGAGATCGCTCGCCGCTTCCACCCCTACTGGGGCTCGCTGCTCAAGGAGGCGAACGAGACCTCGAGCTTCGGCGATCAGGTCGAGGAGTACGCCTGCATCTACACGTCGCGGGTCTCCAACCTGCTCGCCTACTCTCCGTTGCAGTACTACCGGAGCCCGCGCGACCTGATGCCGCACGAGCTCTGATCGCCAGGGCCCCGGGCGCCCGCGCGCGGGCGCAGCTTCAGGAGATCGACATGAGCAACGCCCACCTCGGCTCGCTGGTCCTCGCGCTCGCCGCCCTGCTCGCATCCGGCTGCGGCAAGCGGGCCTGCTTCCACTGGACCGAGCTCGAAGGCGCGTGCCCGTCCAGCGAGGAGGCGCTCGTGTTCTTCGAGAACCCCGGCTGCCTGAGCGAGATCGATTCGATCGACGGCGAGGGCGACTTCGACGGCGAGCTCTGCTGCTACGACGTCACCACGGTCGACACCGGCGACGAGGAGTGCGTGCCGGCGCAGATGCCGGTGCCGGGCGGCGGCGGCGTC
>NZ_JEMA01000541.1 GCF_001589285.1 Sorangium cellulosum
AGCTGTACGAGGCTCGGTTCGGCGCCATCCCGCCGGCGCTGCGCTCCGTCGTGGAAACCATGCGCGACCTGCCGACGCTCCGAGCGTGGCACCTCCTGGCCGGCACCGGGACGCGCGAGGAGGTGCACGACGCTGTCGCCGCCGGCACTGCCGCCGGGCGCTCGTCCTGATCATCGACTGACCCGTGCTCGCTCGGCGCCGTCAGCGCCGCGTTGCTGCGCGCGGCCAGACGTCTGGCTGTGCGTGGCCAGACGTCTGGCCATGGCGCGATCCAGCGCTCCGCGGAGGAAATGCACCGAATTCCAAACGCATCGGCCCGAGCGTGCGTAAGCGCTCGTCGTGGTGTCCGCCGTGCGGCCGGAGCGGCCATTCTTCTTCGTCTCGCCCGCACCGCATGCCAGCCTCCCCACCATGCGAAACCGATCCGAGCAACCGCCAGAGGACATCACTCAACGGGAGCCCACGACGGCCGGCGAAGTCTCGACCGACGCGCAGGCCGCCGGGACGAAGCAACATGCTTTTCATTCCTCTTCCGCCACGTCCGCCCGGCCGTAGCCCGACTCGCGGTTCCAGCGCAACGCGGGCCCACCAGCGCGGCCGGCTTCTGGGAGCGCCCCGCCCGCCGCCGCGGCGCTGCGAGGTGACGGGGCGGCCGGGCGCGGGTAAGCTCTCGCCGTGCCGAGCCCCCGGAAGACCACCCCCCTGCGCTGCCTGCCCGCGCTCGCGCTCGTCGCGCTGACAGCCATCGCCGGCCCCGCCTGCGTCAGCAAGCCGACGATGCAGCTCGACCACGCCGAGATCACCGGGATCCGCATCGGCTTCCCGCCGAGCCTCGGCGTCCTCATGACCGTGGTCGTCAACGTCCACAACCCGAACTCGTACGACGTCGCTGTGCGCGCCGTCCGCGGTCAGGTCATGCTCGCCGGCCGCTACACGATGCCCGTCGACTTCCGCGCCGACGGCGACGGCGTCTGGCTCCCCTCCGACCGCACGACCCAGGTCCGCGTCCCGGTCAGCATCCCCGTCGACCTGGGTTTCCAGCTCCTGCGCGAGTCGTTCTCCTCTCCGGTCATCCCGTACCGCTTCAGCGGCCGCGCGGACGTCACGGCGAGCCGCACGTTCCGGCTCGAAGCAGACGATTACTCGGTCGACGACCACGGCGTCATCCTCCGCCATCAGATCGAGGCCGCCCTCGGCGTCATGCGATGAGCATGAACGGCGACGCGCGCCGCAGCACCTGATCCCCGGCGCCCCGCGCCGCAGCCCCTGATCCCGACGCCCCGCTTCCCCGGGTGATGGTGGCCGCCGCCGTCAGGTGGAGGCCGCCGCCATCAGGTGGAGGCTCGAGCCTCCAGGCCCCTCGATGACCGGTGACGCGCGGCCGACGCCGGGGACATCCCACGCGAGCCACGCTCACCTCGGCGGCGGTGCGCCGCGCGACCCCACGGCGCCGGAGCGCCGGCGCGACCGCCGCCGGTCCGCGACGGAGCGACGCTCTCCGGAGCAGCGCGGGTCGCGCGGCTTTGCGACAGGTTGCGCAGGTCCTGCATGATCCGTCACACGGCCCCGACCCGACGCGCCCACGGGCTCCCCCGGGCCCAGCGCGCGCCAGCGGGCCGAGGCGTTGGCCACCGACTTGCTTGAGATCGTTGATCGTTGATCGCTCCTGCCCTCGGCCACGGCCGCGAGGCTCGAACGCCGCGCGCGCCACGCGCGACGGCGCACAAGGCACTTCGCAGCAACGGATGAGGGCCGGCGGCGCTCGCGGGGGCACGAGCGGGGTCGCCCGGACGGCGGTCGACTGCGCGCGATCCGTCGAGGCCGGCGCCTCCCGCCGAATCCATGCGTGGCCTGTCAGCGGATGATGAAGAGAGATCGATATCTGAGCGTTCCGTCGTGCCCTGGAGATACGCGGTCGTACGGCGCTGGCCGCGACGGAACATGACCTGAATCACGCGCCTTCGTCGTGATGGAGAGCGTTCATGATGGATGACTGTCATAGCGGGTTTCTCGCGCTCGATCCGGAGATGCGTCGCCTCCGCGACGCGCTCGAGACCGTGGCCCCGACGCCGCTGCCGGTCCTGATCCTCGGCGAGACGGGGACGGGGAAAGAGGTCGTGGGGGAGTGGATCGCCGGCATGTCGCGGCACGCGCGCGATCGCTTCGTGAAGGTCAACTGCGCGAGCCTCTCGGAGACGCTCGTCGAGAGCGAGCTCTTCGGGCACGAGCGCGGCGCGTTCACCGGGGCGGTGGCGCCCCGCGAAGGGCTGTTCGAGGCCGCCCACGAGGGCACCCTGTTCCTCGACGAGGTCGGGGAGCTGTCCCCGCGCACGCAGGCGAAGCTGCTCCGCACGCTGGAGTACGGCGAGATCGTCCGCGTGGGGAGCACGCGCCCGCGGCGCGTGGACGTGCGCGTGATCGCGGCGACCCACCGCGATCTCGAGCAGATGGTGGCCGAGGGAGAGTTCCGGCAGGACCTCTACTTCCGCCTCAACGCGGTCACGCTGCGGATCCCGCCGCTCCGGGCCCGCACGTGCGAGATCCTCCCGCTCGCGGAGCTGTTCGCGGCGCGCCTCTCGCGCAGGCTCGAGCGCCCGGCGCCGCGGCTCACGCCCGCGGCGACCTCCGCGCTCCTCGCGCACCCGTGGCCGGGGAACATCCGGGAGCTGCGCCACGTGATCGAGCGCGCGGTGGTCATGGCCAAGGGGGGTCCCATCCAGGCGGACCACCTGATGCTTGTCGCGCCGCGCGCGCAGGCCGACGCCGGGATCCGGGGCGACGTGCGCTCGTTCGAGCGGGACCGCATCCTCGCCGCGCTCGACAGGACCCGCCAGAACCAGACGCGCGCCGCGGAGCTGCTCGGCGTGTCGCGGCGCACCCTCACCAACAAGCTCAACGCGTACGGCATCGCGCGGCCCCGCAAGAAGGCCGCGCTGGAGGAGTGCTGACGTGGCCTCGCCGTTCCTCCGCACCATGCGGTCGCTCGAGATCGAGCGCGGGCCGAGGACCTGGATCCGCCTCGCCGTGATCCTCGCCGTGCTCGGCGCCTGGGCGGGCTGGATGCACGCGGCGCGCGTGTCGGTCTACGCCACGACGGCGAAGGCGCGCCTGGAGGTCAGCCGGATGGCCCACCGCGTGGCCGCCGCCGAGCCCGGGCGCGTGTCGGTCGTGCGGGTGGAGCTCGGGCGCCGCGTCGAGCAGGGCGAGGTGCTCGTCGAGCTGGACGCCGCGGTCGAGGAGAAGCGCCTCGAGGAGGAGCGCACCAGGGTGGCCGTGCTCGCGCCGAAGATCGAGGCGCTGCGGCGACAGATCGCGGTCGAGGAGGAGGTGCGCGCGTGGCAGGGGAAGCTCTCCGAGGCGTCGATCGCCCGCGCCAGGATCGACCTGCGACAGCGCGACCTCTCGGCCGCGCAGGGCGAGGAGCTCCGCGCCATCTCCGAGAAGCTGCACCGCGAGCAGCTCGCCTCGACGGCCGATCACCTCCAGGCGAGGACCCGCGCCGCCGACGAGCTGCTCAAGGCCGAGGGGGCGCGCGCCGATCTGCACCGGCTCTCGGTGGCGCGGCGCCACGACGAGCGGCAGGCGGCGGCGCACCTCGCCGAGCTCGAGCGATCGCTGGGCGACCTCGCGGCCGAGCAGCGGGCGGCCGAGGCGGCGGTGCACACGGCGCTCGCGCAGATCGAGCGGCGCACGATCCGCGCGCCCATCGCGGGCAAGCTCGGGAACATCGCCGCGCTCCAGGTGGGCGACGTCCTCCAGGCGGGCGACGTCGTGGCGACCGTCGTCCCGGGCGAGGACGTGCACGCCGTGGCGCTCTTCGCGCCGTCCGACGCTGTCGGGCGCGTCGTCCCCGGCCAGAGGGCGCGCATGCGCCTCGACGGGTTCGCGTGGACGCAGTTCGGCATGCTCGAGGGGGAGGTCTCCCACGTGGCGAGCGAGCCGTTCGACGGCGCGATCCGCGTCGAGCTCGCCGTGCGGCCGGACAGCGCGGCGTCGATCCCGGTGCAGCACGGCATGCCGGGGACGACCGAGGTCGAGGTCGAGCGCGTGTCCCCCTGGACGCTGCTGCTGCGCGCCGTGGCGCCGGGAGGCCCGCGATGAAGCGCGCGTTCCTCGTCCCCGAGGTGCTGCAGACGTCGCTCATGGACTGCGGGCCGGCCGCGCTCAAGGCCGTGCTCCAGGGGTTCGGGATCGACGTCCACTACGAGTGGCTCCGCGACCGCTGCCAGACGGACGTCGACGGGACGTCGATCGACGCGCTCGCCGCGCTCGGGCAGGAGCTCGGGCTCGCGACCGCCGAGATGGTGGTCCCCCACGACAGCTTCCTCCTGCCCGAGGCCGACTGCCTGCCCGCGATCGTGGTCAAGCGCGGCGCGGGCGACGCGCTCCACTTCGTCGTCGTCTGGAGGAGGATCGGGCCGTTCGTGCAGATCCTCGACCCCGGAAGCGGGCGGCGCTGGGTGCGGTGCGAGCGGTTCATGGAGGACATGCCGCACTTCCCGATCCCGATCTCGATCGAGAGGTGGCGGCGGTGGGCGTCGTCCGACGACTCGCTCGCGCCGCTCCGCGCGAAGCTGCGCGCGCTGGGCGCGCAGGGGGAGGCGCTCATCGGCCGGGCGGGCGCCGACCCGGGGTGGCGGTCGTTCGCGGCGCTCGACGCGGCCGTGCGGATGGCGGCGCGCCTGGTGCGCGGCGGCGCGATCGCGCGCGGCGGCGAGGCGCAGCGCGTGCTCGAGGGCGTCTTCGACCGCGCGCTCGCCGGCGAGCCGGGCGCGATCCCGAAGGGGTTCTTCTGGGCGGCCGAGGGCAAGGCGCCGGGCAAGCTCCTCGTGCACGGGGCCGTCATCGTCCAC
>NZ_JEMA01000542.1 GCF_001589285.1 Sorangium cellulosum
CCGCCATCGCTGGCGCTGCCGCCTCCGCCGCCGCCGCCTGCGCCGCCGCTGCCCCCGCCGTCATTGCGACCGTCACATGCCATCAGGCACGCACCGGATATGAGCGCTGCCATCAGCGCTCGAAGCACGTCGCTCGCCATCCAATCACCTCTCCAACTTCGCCGCCGCACATCGCGCGCGGCCGCGAACGCGCAGCAAGAGAGATGCCTCGCGCGAACCCTGCGCTGATCCGCGCAGGACAGCGCCCGGCGCCCGGGACATCAGCTCCGCGATTGTGCCGAAGTGGGCCACCCGGCCCGGCGCCGGCCCGCGGCCGTCACTCGAGCTCCGGGTACCAGCACGCCACGCGGTGGCCGCTCCCCGGGACGAGCTCCTCCAGCGGCGGGATCTCCACGTCGCACTTGCCCTCCTCGGCCCTCCGGCAGCGAGGGTGGAACACGCACCCCTCGGGCGGGTTGATCGCGCTCGCCGGCGCGCCCGGGAGCAGGCGGCGCGCCTTGCCGCCGCGGTCGATCGACGGCGTCGCGTCGAACAGCGCGCGCGTGTACGGGTGGTGGCGCCGCTCGGAGACGCCCTGCGCCGGGCCGATCTCCACGATCCTGCCGAGGTACATCACCGCCACGCGGTGGCTCACGTGCTCGACCACCCGCAGGTCGTGCGAGATGAACAGGAGGCTCAGCGCGAGCTCGTCCTGGAGCTCCTCGAGGAGGTTGACGATCTGGGCCTGCACCGAGAGGTCGAGCGCGCTCACCGGCTCGTCGCAGACGATGAAGTCCGGGCGCACCGCGAGCGCCCGCGCGATCGCGACCCGCTGCCGCTGGCCGCCGGAGAGCTCGTGCGGGAAGCGCTCCATCATGTCCGGCCGCAGGCCGACCCGCTGCAGCACGGCCTCGACCATCGCGGTCTCCTCGTCGCGGGTCCTCGCGAGGCGGTGGATCACGATGCCCTCGCCGACGATCTCGCGCAGCGTCATGCGCGGGTTGAGCGAGCCGTACGGGTCCTGGAAGACGATCTGCATCCGACGGCGCATCGCCCGGAGCGCGCGGTCCGACATGGCGGTGAGGTCCTCGCCGTCGAAGAAGACCCGGCCGACCGTGGGCTCGATGAGCCGGATCGCGAGCCGCCCGAGGGTGCTCTTGCCGGAGCCCGACTCGCCGACCAGGCCGAGCGCCTCGCCGCGGTGCACGTGGAAGGTCACGCCGTCCACCGCCTGCACGAACGCCGGCTTCGCGAACGGGCCGCGCCGCACCGGGTAGAGCTTCGAGAGCCGCTCCGCCTGCACGAGCGGGCGCTCGCCGCGCGCGCTCTCGGCGCGGGCCTCGGCGGCGCCGGCCGCGTCGCCCTGCGCGGGCAGCGGGAAGTCGCTGTCGCGCGTCACGCCGCGCCCTCCTCCCCCGGGCGGCCCGCGCCGGCGAGGAGAAAGCAGCGCGCCGCGTGGTGCCCCGCGCCCGGCGGGACGGCGTACAGGTCCGGCGGCTCGGCGCGGCAGCGGTCGAACACCGCCTCGCAGCGGTCCTGGAAGCGGCAGCCGCGCGGCGGGTCGCGCAGATCGGGCAGCCCGCCGGGGATCGTCGGCAGGCGCAGCGATCGCTGGCCGCGCACGCGGTGCGGGCGGAAGCCGCGCGCGGGGATGCTCCGGAGGAGCGAGCGCGTGTAGGGGTGCGACGGCGCGGCGAGCACGTCGCGCGCCGGCCCTTGCTCGACGACGACGCCGGCGTAGAGGACGACGATGTCGTCGGCGAGCTCGCCGACGACGGCGAGGTCGTGCGCGATGAGCAGGAGGCTCATGGACGTCTCCGCCTTGAGCCGCTCGAGCAGGTCGAGGATCTGCGCCTGGGTGGTCATGTCGAGCGCGGTGGTCGGCTCGTCGGCGATGAGCAGCGAGGGCCCGGGCGCGAGGGCCATGGCGATCATGACGCGCTGGCGCATGCCGCCGGACAGCTCGTGCGGGTAGCTGTTCGCGCGGACCTCGGGCTCGGGGAAGCCGACCTTGCGCAGCAGGCTCACGGCGTAGAGCCGGGCGTCGCCGCGGGACATGGGCCGGTGCAGGCGGATCGCCTCGGCGATCTGGGCGCCGACCGTGTACACGGGGTTCAGCGAGGTCATCGGCTCCTGGAAGATCATGCCGATCTTCCCGCCGCGGACGGCGCGCATCTCGCGCTCGCCCAGCGCGAGGAGGTCCTGGCCGTCGAGCTCGATCGAGCCGCCGTCGATGGCCGCGTACGGCGCGGGCAGGAGCCGCAGGACGCTGAGCGCGGTGATCGTCTTGCCGCAGCCCGACTCGCCGACGAGCGCCACGGTGCGACCGCGGGGCACCGTGAACGAGACGCCGTCGAGCACGCGCGTGACGCGGCCGTCGGCGGAGAACGAGACGCGGAGGTCGCTGACCTTGAGCAGCGCCTCCGCGGGCGAGGCCGCCTCGGCCGCCGGGGGCGGCGCGGTGCGGACGAGCGGGAAGGGGCGGACGCTCGCGATCGAGCGCTGGGTGACGGCGGGCTCGTCGTCGTCGAGGAAGCCGCGCGCGGACGTGGGGGCGCCAGGGATCGCCGGGGCGCCGCGCGCGGACGTGGGGGAGCCGGGCGCGGGGGCGCCGGAGACGGGCGGGGCGCCGCGCGCGGAGGTGGGGACGGTCGGCGAGGTCGGGGCGCCGGGCGACGACGAGGCGCCGGACACGGGGGGCGCGCTCGGCGACGGCGGCGCGCCGGGCGCCGGCGGAGCGCTCGGCGTGGAGGGCCTGCGCCGGCCGGCGTCGTGGCGGACGAGGGGCAGCGGGAGAGACGGGCGCCCGCCGAGGTNCGTGGCGGACGAGGGGCAGCGGGAGAGACGGGCGCCCGCCGAGGTCGTCGTCCTCGTCGTCGTGGCCGGAGCTCACCGTACGTACACCTCGAGCAGCGGGCCGGTGCCCTGGGAGATGCCCATCGAGTAGGCCGCCCCGACGGCGTCGCGGCCCGGCGCGACGATGGCGATGCCGTGGTCGTCCATGCGCCGCCTGGCCCAGCCGCGCACCAGCGAGGTGACGTCGATCCGCAGCGGCACGGTGGGTAGGCGCCGCGCGACGGCGGCGGGCTCCGGGATCGACAGGCGGGGCTGGCGGCCCCACGTCGCGGTCTCGGAGCGCCACGGCTCGAGGATGCGCGCGACCTCGAGGGGGAGCGCGCGCTCGGCGGGCGGCGCGAGGGGGACCGGATCGAGCACGACGAAGGCGCTCGCGATGTCCGCGTCGACGCCGAAGGTCGGCGCGAACCGGAGCAGCAAGACGACATCGCCGGTCCTGGCGCGCCCGAGCGCGATGGCGTCGGGGACGCCGGGCGCGGCCGAGGCGTCGCCGTCTTCCTGGAGCACGGCGAGGTCCGCGGGCGGGAGCAGCACCCGGCGCGCGTCGACGGGCGAGGGGAG
>NZ_JEMA01000543.1 GCF_001589285.1 Sorangium cellulosum
AGATCGCCCGGTGGTGCGCGCGGCCGATCGATACGGGCCACCCCGGTTTGACGCTGACCCCGCTGGTGCTCGGGCCCGAGGGCGTCCCGGTCGTCACCGAGGCCGCGCAGGCGGCGGCGGCGCCCGAGGTGGTCGTGCTCTCGGCCATGGCGCACGGCCAGGGTGCGGCGGCCGAGGCGATCGGCGTGGCGTTCCTGGCGGCGGCCGCCGGGCTCGATCAGGAGCGCCGCGACGTCTACTGGGATCTGGTGCTATCCTCGCTGAACGCAGCGGCGAGGCGGACGTTGGAGGCGATCATGAAGAGCGATTACGAATTTCAGAGCGAATTCGCGCGCAGCTACGTGGCGAAGGGCGTGGAGAAGGGCCGGCTGGCAGGGCTGCTCGAAGGCAAGGCGCAGGACGTGCTCGCCTTCCTGGAGGCCCGCGGTCTCGAGGTCCCCGCCGAGGTCCGGGAGCGCGTCCTCGCGAGCACGGACATCGCCGAGCTGGACCGCTGGATCCGCCGCGCGGCATCCGTCGGCGACGCCAGGGAGCTGCTCGCGACCTCCGGATCCTGAGCGCGCGCGGCTTCAAGAGGCCGTCGAGCGGACGGCGGCACTGCTGGAGGTCGCATCAGCGCAGCGCGCGGCGGCCGCGTGGTGAAGGCCTCGCTCGACGCATCCGGCACCCGCGACCTCACGGCGGGGCACGAGTTCGTGGTCGTCGCCACGGGCCGGGCCGGCCTCTCGGACCTCTTCCCGAAGATCCCCAAGCGCAGCCCGCACGCCGGGCCCCAGCGGCGGCTCTTCGCGGGCATCGTCTGCGGAATCCGCATGCCCGAGCGGCTCGAGTTCATGTTCCAGCTCTCCCCGGGGCACGGCGAGATCTTCGAGAACCAGTACCTCACGCTCGGCGGGGTCGCGCCATCGCTGCTCATCGAGGCGGTCCCCGGCGGCGCGCTCGATCCGCTCACGCGGATGCGCCACGAGGACGATCCGGCGCGGTTCGACGCGGCGCTGATCGACGCGGTGCTCGCGCACGCGCGGCTCACGGCCGAGCGCGTCGTTAGACGCCGGCCACCACGATGTTTTCAATGCCGCGAGCAGGGACATCGTTCACTCCTGCACGGTCCGGCAGTTCATTTGTCGCCTCGTGCCTCCGGGATAAACCCGCGACGCCCTTGGTCGTTCCCCGTGAATCGAATGACGTTCACCTTGCTGAGCGTTCCGACATCAGGGACTTGGTTCCTGTTCTCGATGATGATGACCTGCGCGTCGGTGAAGGATGCCTTCACGCTCTCCCAGAAGTGCCTCTTGATGTCCTGTGGGAACGAGGCTTCATCAGCGTCGGGTTCCTCGTAGACGAGCAGCGGGGAATCGATGAGGACGAAGTTCGGGAAGGGGCGCTCGTCCTCGATGCAGAGGCGAAGGAGTGCGAGGTTGAACGCCGCCCGCGTGATGGCCCGCACGCCCTTGCCGTGGCTCTTGCGCGCGCGGCCAGAGATCACGACGTCCTGGTCGTTCTCGCTGAACGAGACTCGATCGAGGTCGGGGAAGTGCCACGACTTCAGGAGCGCTTCGACCTCCCGGCTGAAAGGATCGGCCTGCGCGGTGCTCACCGCTGCGCCAGCCACGTCGGTCTTCTGCTTCTTCTTCGGCTTGTTCGCCTCGTCGAGCAGCTCTTCGAGCTCCTGGACTCGCTCGAGGTGCTCGATCACCTTGCGGCAAGTCTCCGCGCGCGCGCGCAGGTCATCGACCTTCTTGGAGGCGACGTCGACGTGCTGCTGCATCAGTGCCTTCAGCTCCGCCGAGATCGCGTCGAACTCGGCCTGGCGGGTGGCACGGGCAGTTTGGTGCTGCTCGACCTCGGAGGCGTTGGCAGCTCGCGTGGTCTGAAGGTCCTGGAGCAGCTTCGAGGTCTTGGCCGCTTCGGCCTTGCACGCCTGAGAGACGTCCGCCGGTGCCGGGTGCGCTTCACGATGGTCGTGGTGTTGGTGCTCGGCGAGTGCGCCGCACATCGGGCACCGCTCCTCTTTGAGCTGGTCGAGCCGAACACCGGCCTCGGCGATCGCCACCAACCGTCGTAGGTCGGACTCGTACTGCTGCTCCAGCAGGTCGAACCGCGTCTGCAGCTCCGACAGAACCGCGAGCTTCGACTCGACCGCCTTCAGCGCTGTCCAGGCCGTGCTGCGCCTCGTTTGCAGCGGCGCCACGCTCGCCTGCGCGGCGTTGCGCTCGATGAGGGACGTTTGGATCGATGCCTCGATCCGGGTTAGGCGGTCGCGCTCCTCGGCAAGCGTGCTCACCTCGCCAAGCTCGGCTAGGCGCTCACGCGTCGCCTTCAGCAAGCCTTCGAGCAGCTCGACCTTCCCGGCCTGCCGTCCCTTCGCGACCTTCGGATCTTCCTTCGCGACGATCGAGGAGTTGTCGGTCCCCGTGAGCAGGAGGCGAAACACGCCGCTCTCGACGGTTTTGTGGATGACCTGCCCGCTGAGGATCGGCGAGTCCTCTTTGATGACCGTCTCTTCGTCGATGATGACGAGCCGGGCGATGTCGCGGAAGCTGAGCGGGCGCGTCTTGCCCTGCTCGTTGGTGCGTACCTTCTTCGTGCCCAGCCCCGACAGGTCGAGGAGAAACTGCGAGACGGTGTCCTCCTTGCCTCCTTGGTGCTTGGCCGCGAGCACGCGGTCGGACTGCCCGTCGGTCTTGCAGAGCACCTCACCGCCACGCAGGCTCCTCTCCAGCGAGTAAATGCGCCCGTCGCTGTAGGCCTCGATCTCGAGGACGACGGTGCTGTAGCCCTCTGCTTCGGGGATCTCCTTCGGCGCGGCACCGCCACCGAGCGCGTAGTCGAGGCACTGCGCGATGAAGCTCTTGCCCGAGTCCGAGGGGCCCGCGATGACGTTCAGGCCGCGCGTGAACGTGACCTCGGCCGGCGCTTTCCCGGGCCCGGTGAGAGCGAGACGCCGAAGGGCGAAGCCGAACTTCATGACGTCTCCTCCGTCCAGAGAACGGACTCCATCGAGAACTCGGCGCCCCACGTGCCGATCCGGTCACGGACCATCGCATCGAGCTCTGCGTCGTCGAGGGCACCGAAGCTGTCGACCACCCAATCCGCGCGCTCACGCAGCCCCGCCAGGTACTCGGTGCTGAGCGTGTCGAGGAAGTCGGCGGACTTGTCGGTAGCCGCGAAGAAGATGCCGCCGTCCTTGTAGACGCGCTCGATGAGTCCACGGCTCTCGTAGAGGGTGAGCCCGTCTTGAATCACGCCGCGTCGAACGAGGATCTCCCCGCCGCGATGCGGGGTTCTCGGGTGCAGCCCCTCGGGGCCGCCGTCGATGTCGTCGGAGTGGACGAGGAAGTAGTCGAAGACGACGAGCCGCTGCAGCGCATACGCAGCGGGGAAAGCCGTGGTCAGCACGCAGAGCGCGCGCAGGCCGATCTCGACGGGCCCGTTGAACGGCGAGATGAAGTGGCTCGGCGTCTCGGTCGTCATTTGACCCACCGAACCTTTCCGTCGTTCGCGAGCTGGTGGCAGATGCCGCCTCGGTCACGGGTGTGGATGCGCGTGGTCAGCGGGTTGCTCGTGAGCTGCAGCGAGCGGGCCGTCTTAACCACAGCGAGGACGCGACGGTAGCCGTCGGCATGGTCGCCACGCACGTCGTCCTTGATCCCGGAATGGACCTCGTCCTGCAGCTTCTCGAACTCGCCCTGAGGT
This sequence comes from Sorangium cellulosum, assembly GCF_001589285.1. Lineage (GTDB taxonomy): Bacteria > Myxococcota_A > Polyangia > Polyangiales > Polyangiaceae > Sorangium > Sorangium cellulosum_G. The sequence goes on from NZ_JEMA01000543.1 coordinate 3,697, forward strand.
AGCGTGTCGCGCGAGAAGGTTCTCAGCCCTTCGGCGCTGTAGAACTCGACGCGCGCGTCATGGAAGTGCTCGCGGAGGTCATCGCGGGTCGCAAGCCCCGCGTCGAGGTCCTTCACGTACTGTTTGAGGTGATCCGCGTAGGCGCGACGGAGCTCGCCGACGAAGACCGCTTCGTTGGCGGCTGGAGCGCTCGGAGGTGCCAGGGGTTCAGGGCGAGGAGGAAGGCCGCCTCCGAACCGCGCCGCATACCAGCGCGTCTTGGCGTGCCCCTCGATGATGCGGAGGAGCGGCATTGTCTGGAAGACGGAGAAGTCGAGGCTCGCGATGTGCGCCTTCATCACGGCGTCGCACTCGACAACGTCGGTCTTCGTGATCTCCGTGCGACACGCCTTGTCCCAGTTCGCGAGGAGGTCGTTTCGCAGCTTGTGAGGCTTCTTCAAGAGGTTCGAGAGCTTCGGACCGACGCCCTGGGGCGCCACGAAATAGTAGCGCCGGGGGTACGAGTACTCGCCCTTCTGCGTGTAGTAGGCGAGCTTACCCAACTCCACCCAGACATCGCCCGGCGTGAGCGCCTTCTCGTAGTGCTTGCACTGGTAGTTGTCCCACGCGCCGTTGCCGCCCTTCACCGTCGCGATGACGTCGCGGCCCATGTCTCCGGCACCACCGCAGCGCTCGACCAGATCGTACTCGTCGCGGAGTGAGTCGACCCACTCCTGAACGAAGCGCTCCCACTGGTCAGGGCTGAAGAGCCTGACGCGGTCCTCGGGATGCACCGGAAGCCCGGACGCCACGACATCCGCAGCCAGGCCGGGCGGCGGCGCCGGAGGCTGAGGGATCGGAACGGGCGGCGGAACCTTACTCATGCACTCAACCCTGTGTGATGCACTTGGGACTGCTCACCATCGACCTCCTCGATTGGTCCGCTCGACTCGGGGGGCGTCTAACGGCTTGGGGCTGTGCCGCGCGTGGGTGCGCTGCGCGCACCCACGCGTCGGTCACCAGGCCCTTGTTGGGCGGCATGCCGCTTATACCAAGCGGGGCTCTCTGCCGATTTCCTTCTGCGCCCGCGCACGGGTCCACCTCGGGTGCGAACTGACGGGCAAGCTCACGTTCCGCGAACTGCGTTCACGCAAACACAAGGTGGCCCTTGTCAGAGACACTTCCATGTACCAGACGAACATGAGTCAATGCGGCATTGCGCGCGAGAGCATCACGAAGCCGCTGGGCATTGCTTGCGGAGGCATCCTTACCGACATAGATCGCCGAAATCGCACGCGGGTCGATGGAAAAGAGCGAGACTTCGGTGGCTCCCGGTGAAACGATCCGATCGGCAGTTGCTCTGTCGCGGACCACTCTCCATTCACGCTCATAGGACCACGGGGTAGTCTTAACAAGGACGAGCTCGTCCGGCAGTTCGAGTTGCGCCGAGTCGCAAAAGACCTCAGGTCTATTGGGTTGGTAGGTCACAGGTGCGGGCAGTCCCTGCCATCCGCTCTCACCAGGCCGTTGGATCAACGGACCGTAGCGTGTGTCGAACTCGATTGCGAAGCCTCTGTGGTCATCGGCATAGCGAGTCCACATATCGAGACTGTCGGGAGTGTCTGCTAGAGACAGGACGCCGAGCACGTCCAGATTGTGGCGCAGGACATCCGCGGACTCCTGAATCCGCTTGTCGATGTTAGTGCGGTAGGAACGAAGCTGATCAGAGCGGGCGCGGGCGATTTCGGCTTTCGACCAGCGACCAGGATTCTTGACGACGTTGCGCTGGATGATTCGATCAACCGCGGCTTGGAGATCTCTCGGGGCGACTACTTGCGGCTGGCAGTCCTGAGGATCATTCAGCACTGATGGCTGGCTGAATCGAATCTCCAAGTTCTCTATGATCGCGAAGTGATGATTAGCGGTTCCGACGTACTTGTACAGGTACGCCGGCGCCGCAGGTGGATCGAGCCTACGGCTTTCCACAGGCGTCACGGGTACTCGGCGCGTGACCGCTTTCTCCGCTTCGCGGCGCCCCGCCGACTTCCTGTCCTTCTTGTCCTGCTTGAGTTTTCGCGCCCGCTGGCGCTCACGCTGTTTTGCATCCATGAAAGACCCGTTTGCGGTGATGATGAAGAGTGAACGACCTGTGACGAAGTTGAGGCGAATCGCTAGGCTGCGTCAAGATCGAGTTCGGCGATCTCGCGTGAGGGCATGCTATGCGAAGCATGGATCGGAAGCCCCAATTCCCGATCGCCCGCCCAACGCCCTGCGGCTCAGCCGCCGCGCGAAGCGCGGCCGGCTGCAGCCTCAGGTTCGGCGGCGAAACGCTATGCATAGCGCGGATGCCCACGTCAGAAGATCTCATTCCAGCCACCATCATCTGGCTCATCATCGGCATCATCATCGGACGTGAACTCTAAAAGGCCAGATCTGACCATTCCATCAATAAGACCATCAGGACCGCTGATGCAAATCACGTGAGTATCAGCATCGATCTGTACCTTCTGTCCCACGATAGCCTCTTTGACTTGGCGCAATCGCGCGGCTGACCAGTCCAACTGCTCAGCGTGCGCCTCCAGGGCCGCGACCGGCTGACGCGTCTTCCTCAACCAGTGCGCGAGGTCGTCACCTTGCTTAAAGTATGGAAGGTGGAGCTCGGCCCACTTCATTTCTTCCCTCTTCTGGCCGCCGCATCCATGGCGTCCAGAACATCGTTGCAAGACTGATAACGAGTACCAGCATCGCTCAGGCACCCGAGAATGATGTCGCGATGAGCAGCGTCAAGTCCGTCTACCTGATCCAATGCACCGGCAACATTCGCCCCAATAGGAAATCTATTGGAAAGCACGTGGTACCAGATGGCACCGATGGAGTATACGTCAGATTCTGGACTGACCCGTTTTGGGTTTGCCAAGAGTTCTGGCGCCGTAAACTGATCTCCGCCAATACCGTTGCCAGTTCTGGTGAGGCGCGATCCAAGTTTTCCTTCCACGTAGATTCCTAGGCCAAAATCAATAACTCGACACTGCTCTCTTGGAGCGACCAAGATATTACTCGGCTTCAGATCGCGGTGGACGATGCCCATTTCGTGGGCGTGCTGAACTGCGCCGCAGATAAGTCGCGTGAGCGTCAAGGCTTTGCCGGGAGGCATTGCGCCTTTAGCGATAAGAGCCTTGGTTAGGTTCTGACCACGGAAGTAGTCCATTACGAAAAATGGACGCTGCCCGATGAGTCCAACTTGATACACCCGAACGATGTTAGGATGGTTCAGCTCGAACAGCATGCTGGCCTCTTGGAAGAAGCGTTCGAGGCCATCGCCGCCCTCGTAAAAAGCCGGCTGAAACACCTTCGCAGCGAACTCTCGACCGAGAAGTTTGTGCTGGATCCGGAAGACTTCCCCAAAGCCTCCTTCACCGATTCGGTCCCGGATCTCATAGCCGTCGAGTGCGAGAGCGCTATCTTCCAGATGGGAAAACAGTGGGGTCAGCGACTCGCGCACGTGTGCGTCCCACAAATGTTGGCTTTCAAATTTTCTCTGGCTATACGCCCGACAGTCGCCCACGTCTCTACACTTCTGCAGGAAATCAGGAAGAATATTCTTGAGCGACGGATGCCGAACGAGCACTCGCCTAATGCGGCGGTACTCCTCGTCAAAATCGTCCTCGGGCCATCCGACAACGCCTGATTTCAGCGCCTCTAGCATCTTCAGCAGATCGTCGGAGGCAGGCATCTCAGGGAATTGATGCATACCTTGACGGGCAGCACGATTCTCGTTGTGAGTCGGTCCGACCTCGGGAAGAACAGGTTCGGGTAGAGTTGGAGCTTGCGCCGCCAGTGCACGCTCATGCTGCGGTGCAGACGCCTGCAATGCCGGTTCGTCATCGCGCCCGGGGATACCATCTCGGAGTCTTTCCGCAATGAGACGGCATTCCTGGTGCAGATGCTTTTGCCGCTCCTCGCTTTCAGGGTTGAGATCCTGCCAGTGGTCCAGCAGATCGGAGAGCAACTTCCCTACAAGGTCACCAGATTCGCGCTCCCAGAACGCTCGCAGTCGGTTGGCTTTTGAGCCGCTTGCCTTGTTGTACAGCGGATCGAAGATGTCTTTCTGGGTGCTTTCGGCAACGAACTCCTGGAAGGTGCTATCGGAAAACGTCATGACGTATCCGCTCGCCATGCCGAATAGTTCTTCGAATTTGTTCTTCTCGCGAAAGATTAGGTTCGACATGCTGCTCGTATATATTACCTGCAAATGGCGGAGCACAGATGTTGCGATCTTAGGCTTGTGTGTTGAAGTATGAAAGCCCCACCGTCCCGAGATGCTGATGGACGTGGTGAAACAGGGACTGGTGTGCGTGCCCGCCGAACGCCTTGCCAATCTGCTGCGGGGCGGGCTGCCGCGCGAAGCGCGGTTGCCCGAACCGTCAGCCGCATTGGCATGTTCGGCGCCCGATCGGGAAGAACGAATCGCGCGACCACCACCGCGGCTTGCGTTCTCCCGTCGTCATCTCGAAGGGCTGCGCGTCTTTCGTCGGCGCGCGGGCTGCCGCCCCGATGCCGCCCCGAGGCGCTTCTGAATCGCCGCTTGCGTTTGGCGGGGCAGCGTCGCGAGGTACTCCTCCGACAACGCACGAAGCATCGCGTCCGGCAACGCGAGCACCGCCTGCGCCTCGCTGAGCCCGGCGAGGCGCTGCTCGGGGGCGAGCCCCGCGAGGCGNCTGAGCCCGGCGAGGCGCTGCTCGGGGGCGAGCCCCGCGA
>NZ_JEMA01000544.1 GCF_001589285.1 Sorangium cellulosum
GCTACGCTCTCCGGCGCCGAACGACTTGGGCCTCACCCGCTCCGTCGGGTGCAGGCCCTTGTTAGGCCCGCCGGCTACGCCGCCACCTCGGGCAGTGCATCCGCATCCCGAGTGACAGTAATTAGCTTGGTTACGAACGGCCCGCCACCACGGCTCTCGAAGAACGAGGTGGACCATCGCCTGCGCGTCTCACTCCAAGTGAGGACGCCATAAGACATCGGAGCACCCTCGGCGCCCAGTGAACTGCCGCAGCCGACAGCCGGGAGGGCATGAGCGGTTCCGCCTTCCGGATGAATCGTTCGGATCTCATATCGGGGCACGTGCTTGTGTCCGTGCAACATCACCGAGACGCCCCACCGCGCGCACCAGTCGGTGAACTGGTCAGCATCGACCAGTCGCATAGCGGGTTCGTCGCTGATGTTGAACGCGGCGAGCATGCGTTGGACGAATGTAGCGGGCGTCGTCTCGAACGAGTAGGGATGATGATGTACCAGTGCAACAGATAGATAATTGCGGAGTTCGGGCCGAATCGCCACCGCATTGCGGTGCTCCGCGGCAATTCTCGTCATCTGGTTTTGGCCCACTTCTCCTCGTGCCCAGCTTCCTCCTTCTGCAGAATTGAAACCGAGGAAGATGGTCGAGATCTTATCGTCAACAACGTGCGACGACCACCGAAGCGCTGCAACTTGCGCGGCGGTCGAGCCGATGTTGCCCAGCCAACGCATGTCATGGTTGCCAGGAATGCAGATCGGCTCGTGGCCAGAAGTTCGGTGAAGCTGTTGTGCGAAGTTCTGATACCGCGCGAGGTCCGGTGGGCTCGGGTTGTCGAAGAGGTCACCCGTTACGACCACTCGGTCAACAGAACGTACAGCGTCGTGCAGCTCCGCCTGGAGAAGTGGGGCATTGATTGCGGCGTGCTTCGATCCGAAGTGGAGATCGCTGAGGTGCAGAATTCTTCGAAGGCGATCTCCTGAGGCGTTGGACAAGTCGGAGATGACATTCTCGAGGGCCACACCATCCTGCCCTCGCAGCGCACGCGCACATGCCTCGAAAGCCCTGTCGATTCCACGGTCTGGGACGAAGGCGGCGCCACCGCGGTCGGTCCAGAGCAGCGCTCCGGGCCACTCGCGTTGGTGCTGAAGAGCGACGTCGAATGCGGGTAGCGCATCGAGTCCGGCGGCTTGGCGACGCTTCAGTCCAACTTCTGGAAACAGCACGAGCGCTTCCTCGGTATCCAGCGCAAGTGACTCGGAGCGGATGAGGAGATGGTCCGCAGCGTGCGGCCCGCTCCATACAGGAAGGACGAATAGTCGGAACTGAGACAACAACATCCGAAGCGGGCGAAGAACCCGCGAGACGACCTCCGCGGCCAACACCGGTTCGTCGTCCACCCGATCGAGCGCGTCGAGCGCCACCTCGGCTTCGATGCGGAGTCGCTCGTGCCATGATGGATCGCGGGTAAGAATGCGTCCGCCGCTGCGCCACGGTCGATCCAGCCTCTTTCGCATGGCGCCGAGAAATCCATGCAGCAAGTCGCGCTCGACGCGAGGCGGTTCCGTGGCGGGTGTCGTAAGATACACCACGATGTTGCTGTGCCGCAGTTCAAACCTATAACCCATTGTTTACACCTTCCATCTGCTTCTGGTTCGAGGCGGCTCTGGGCCTAACGACTTGGCAATCACCCGCCGGGCACGGTGGCGAGCGGAGCGAGCCTCCGTGCGCCGTCGGGTGCATTGCCTTGTTGGGCTGCCCTACAGGGTGACAGCCGCATCCCAGCACCGCACAAGTTCCTTCAGAACGTCGCCAGACCGAACCGCTGCACGGATGTCCTGCCCGGTCACGGGAACGATGAGTGCCTCCTCTCTGCTCCCTCGCAGCATCTCTTTCGTGACCGTAGTGGTGAAGCCGTTCCACGAGATGAGAAAGCCGAGAGAGCACCGGCGTTTGCGATTCTCGAGCTTCTCGCGAAAGATCACAAACTCGTCCTTCCCGCACTTGGACGTCCAGTTCTTGCACTCCGCGAGCAGCAGCGCTGACTCGCGCCGGATTCGCGGCTCCGTTGCATCGTTCACGATCGAGATATCGATCTCTTCCGTCGCCGTGCGCAATCTGCCGGTTACGGCGAATCCGGGGATCTGTTCAAAAAGCCGGCTGGCGAGTTCCTCAAGGCTGCGCCCCTTATCATCCGTGGACTTTGAGGTCTCAACCTTCTCGACGAGTTTGTCGAGAGGTTCCGAGCCCCAGCCAGAGAGGCGTGCCGCAACCTCTGCGATGCGCTTTCCGACCTCGTCGGCGGCGCGCTCTGCGACCTCCTCAACCTCATCAGAAATCTTACGAACCTTCTCGTACGCCTTGGCCGGGTTGCTCTCATCCGTGCGGATCTTGAACTGAAGGCGAATGTATGCGCCATCGTCGTCGTAGTCCGTCAACTCTACGTCTCCGCGGAGCCGGTGGCGGGTTTCGACGGCTCGACGAACGAGGTCGAGATACTGTTCCAATCCGAGCGGTGCGTACCAATACTTCCGGGTCCAGAGATGTTCAGCTTCCCCGCTCACACCGCCACCGTCTCGATAGAGCCGTCCGTTCCACTCCATGTGGTAGACGCCCTCTTTCATCGTCCCGATCTGGACGGATGCGCCTTCGGGGATGTCGTCGAGCGTAAGCTCCTTGAGTACGGAGGCCGGAATGATGATCGGGTCCTCGTCCTCGGCTGCACTCGCGAGAGTTTCTCGGGCTTCTTCGACCTTCACCGTCAACCTCTACAGGTTCACGCCAGGGTTCTGCATCGGACGATCAAGTTGCCAGCGAAGGCATCGTAACGGAAGCGCGGGCAGCCCAACGCCTTGCCAATCTGCTGCGGGGCGGGCTGCCGCGCGAAGCGCGGTTGCCCGAACCGTCAGCCGCATTGGCATGTTCGGCGCCCGGTCAGGAAGAACGAATCACGCGACCGCCACCGCAGCTTGCGTTCTCCCGTCGTCATTTTGAAGGGCCGCGCGTCCTTCGTCGGCGCGCGGGCTGCCGCCCCGATGCCGCCCCGAGGCGCTTCTGAATCGCAGCCTGCGTTTGGCGGGGCAGCGTCGCGAGGTACTCCTCCGACAACGCACGAAGCATCGCGTCCGGCAACGCGAGCACCGCCTGCGCCTCGGTGAGCCCTGCGAGGCGCTGCTCGGGCGCGAGCCCCGCGAGGCNGTGAGCCCTGCGAGGCGCTGCTCGGGCGCGAGCCCCGCGA
>NZ_JEMA01000545.1 GCF_001589285.1 Sorangium cellulosum
CTCGACGGGCTGCGCGCGCTCCTCGGCGAGGCGATGCTGCTCGATCCGCCCGACCAGGGCGAGCGCGCCCGCGCGCTCGAGGCGGAGCGGGCGGCGGCGCTGTCGGCGAAGGCGCGCGTGGCCGCGCAGGGGCGGCACGCGGAGCTCGTCGACCGGCAGCTCGCGACGCTGCGCCAGGCGCCGCTGTCCGACGAGGAGGTCGCGCGCCTCGGCGAGCGCGCCCGCGAGCTCAAGGCGCAGAGGGAGCGCCTCGACGCCGGGATCGACGCGCTCGCCTACGTGCGCGCGAACGTCGAGGCGCTCGGCTGGGACGAGGCGCCGCGGAGGCTCGCCGACGGCCAGGCGCTCGTCCCGGCGCTCGAGGCGCAGCTGCGCGAGGCCGAGGAGCAGCTCCGCGGGGCCGAGGCGGCAGCGCGCGGCGCGGACGAGCGATACGACGAGGCCACGGCGCGCTTCCAGGACGCCGACGGAGGGCGGCGCGTCGCCGCGCAGGAGCACGCGGCGGCCGCCGAGCGCTTCGAGGAGCTCGGCGTGCCGGCGCCGAGCGAGGAGGCCGCCGCGGCGGCGGCCGGGGAGGCCTCGCGCCTCGAGGCGGAGCTCCGCGCGCACGACCTGCGGCGCGACGCGCTGCTGACGGCGCGCGGCGGCCAGGAGGGCGCCCTGCGCGAGGCGGAGGCGCGCGTGAAGGAAGCGGACGAGAAGCTCGCCAGCGAGCGCCGCGAGGCCGAGCCGGCGGTGAAGCGGTGGGACGACCTCCGGGAGCGCGCGGCGCGCCACGGGCTGCTCGGCGGCCTGCTCGCCGGAGGGCCGGGCGAGCTGGGGGACGTGCGCGGCCACGTGAACCTCGTGCAGGAGGCGAGGACGCGGCGCGAGCTCCTCCTCGAGCGGCTGCGCGCCGCGCAGGGGGGCGCCGCGCTGCTCGCGGAGCTCCAGGTGCTGCGCGACACATCGGACGCCGCGTTCGCCGACGCCTACCTCGATCTCTGGCTCACCGTGCGGGACTGGCTGCGCCGGCGGCTGCCGGCCCAGGTGGCCGAGGTCGACGATCCGCGCGACGCCCTGCTCCGGCTGCGCGACCAGCTCTCCAGCCTCGAGGAGCGCCTCGCCCGCCAGGAGAGCGACCTGCGCGGCGCGAGCGAGGACGTGGCCCGCGGCATCGACGTCCAGATCCGCAAGGCGCGCGGGCAGGTCACGCGCCTCAACAAGAACCTCGAGGGCGTGAGCTTCGGCAGCATCCAGGGGATCCGTGTTCGCCTGAACCCGGTGGAGAGGATGGAGCAGGTCCTGCGCGCGCTGCGCGAGGGCGCGGCGCAGGGGCTCCTGTTCCAGGCGGACATGCCGATCGAGGACGCCCTCGACGAGATCTTCCGCCGCTACGGCGGCGGGCGGACGGGCGGCCAGCGCCTGCTCGACTACCGCGAGTACGTCCACCTCCAGGTCGAGATCCGCCGCAAGGCCGGGGCCGACTGGGAGGTCGCGAACCCGACGCGGCTGTCGACGGGCGAGGCCATCGGCGTCGGGGCGGCGCTGATGATGGTCGTCCTGACCGAGTGGGAGCGCGACGCGACCTTGCTGAGGGGGAAGAAGTCCCACGGGTCGCTCCGCTTCCTGTTCCTCGACGAGGCGAACCGGCTCTCGCACGACAACCTGGGCGTGCTCTTCGACCTCTGCCAGACGCTCGACCTGCAGCTCCTGATCGCCGCGCCCGAGGTCGCTCGCGCGGAGGGCAACACAACGTACCGGCTCGTTCGCCGCACCACGCCGGACGGGCGTGAGGAGGTGCTGGTGAGCGGCCGGCGCACGAGGGCCGAGGCGTGATGTGGCAGGCGGCGGGCGAGCGGCTCGCGGCCCTCGAGCTGCTCGTGCGCGGCGCGCTCCGGCGCCGCCGCGCGCAGGCAGCGGCGTGGGACGCCCTCGCCGAGCTGCCCTGGACGAGGCGGACCGGGCGGCGGGACGAGCTCGGCCTGGTCGAGGGCCGGCGCGGCGAGCTCGCGGCGCTCCTCGATCGGATCTGGCCGGGGTGGGGCGCCGGGCTCGCGGAGCTGACCGCGCGCGGCCTCCCGCCCACGCCCGACGGCTGGGCCGCGCTCGAGGACGCGCGGCGCGCCGAGGGGCTCCCGGCGCTCCCTGACCAGCTCAACCGGCGGACGGCCGCGGCGCTGGCCGCCCCTCACACGAAGGCGGCGCTCACAGGGCGGCGGCTCGCCGCCCTCGGCGACGTCGAGGCCACGCACGACGGCTCGGTGAGGCTCCGACCGCCGAAGGGCCTCCTGGCCCGAACGCCGCGCGGCGCTGTCGACCTCGGGGCCGTCGCGGCGGTGCTGGGCGAGGTGTCGCTGCCCGAGCGCGCCTTGAAGGGGGGGCTCGCGCTCGAGGGGACGGTGCGCGCGGCGCTCCTCGTCGAGAACCTCGGGGCGTTCTGCGATCTCGCGGCGATCGACGGCTGGCTCTTCGCGCACGTCGCGGGGTGGGACACGGCGACCGTCACGCGGCTGCTCGAGCGCCTCGCGCACGCCGCCGTTGTGCATTTCGGCGATCTCGACCCCAACGGCGTCCGCATCTTCCGGCACCTCCGCGGCGTGCGCCCCGATCTCCGCTGGTTCGTGCCGCCGTTCTGGGAAGAGCTCGTCGAGGCGAAGGGCCGCCGCTGCGCGTGGCCGGCCGACCTCGACCTGCGCGACACCCCGGACCTCGTGCGGCGGCTCGCGGCGCGCGACCTGTGGCTCGAGCAGGAGCCGATCGCCGTCGACCCGCGGACGGCGGCCGCGCTGGAGGCGATGGTGTGATGGGAGGCGGACGTAGGCACCTCGACCTCGGAGCGCTGGCGATCAGCCGCTCGCTGAAGACGTACCGGCCGTGCAACGCACGAAGGTCGTGGCCGGCGCAGCGGCCCCGACGATCACGATGATGCGGCTGCTGGCTCGTTCCTCACGGTGAGACAGGGGACCCGGTTCCTCGCACCTCCTCACCGGAACGCGCCGAGGCCGAACGACGAGCACGGCTCGCCGTCGCGCGCCGCGAAGGCCGCGAGCTGCTTCTCCGGCGGATACATGTACCCGAACAGCGTGCACATCTCGTTGTCCCCGAGTCCGAACCTGAGATCGTGCTCCGACGTGTTCCGGAACCGGCACGCATATCGAATGGAGTCGCCGTCGCCGAGCGAGATCGCCTGTCGGTAAACCTCGATATCGCCCTCGAGGTCGAACGCGCCTCCCTCGTAGATGCGCGCCTCGCCGCCGTCCTCGCGGACGACGTCCACGTCGAAGGCCTCGGCGTAGCGGTGCGTGTGGGGCATGAGCGACACGATGTTCCCGCCGAACGTCGCGCACGTTGCGCCCACGCTCCGGGTGGCGCGCGGCGGGACGAGGAAGTCGTTCACGTTGATGACGAACGGCACGAGCTCCTCGGCGCGCTCCGACAGGGGCATGGTGAAGAAGTCATAGGCGAGCTCGACGACAGCGGGCTCGGCCGACGGGTTGAGCAGGTGGACGCTTGTCGCGATCTCGCGGGACGTATCGAGGGTGAAGCCCATCCCCGGCGGAAACGCGAGCGTCTCGGCGCCGACGACCTGGGTGGAGCTCGCGAAGAGGACGTCCGGGATGACGTAGGGCAGCGCGCCGAAGGGATCGTCGGCGCCCGGATGGCAGCCCGGGTAAGGGTTCGGCCCGAACGCCGGATTGACCGGCTTGGCGATGACGTTGCTGTGGTGCAGCCCGGCCGTCGTGTAGACGCGCGCCGCGTGGACGGTCGTGTTCACGAGGGCAGGGAAGGGCCAAGAGAGGCAGAACGTGGTCTCCTCGCCGGGCGCCAGGGTGCGCGGCGGCGCGATGATCCTGAAGCCGCTGCGCGGCGGCTCCGGCAGCGCGAGCCGGGCGGGCGGGGCGCCGAAGGCGACGACGTTGTCGTGGTCGACGCGCTCCTCCGGCTCGTAGCGGGCAGCGGGCTGGACGCACCGCCCGCGAAAGAGCTCCTCGCCGGGCGCGCACGCCGCGGGCGGAGAGGGCTCGAGTCCGGCGCAGGCGGAGAGGAGCAGAGTCCACAGGAGACACATCAAACGTGCTCTGTCCGCGGGGACAAAGCGAGTTTTGGTTGGTTGCATCACAGGCCATCTACGACCGGCGGTGTCTGACCGGAACCCTCGACTGTCGATCTCCCGTGCTGCGCAGGGGGCCTCACGCGGCCAGGGCGGAGCCGGCGATCCCGCCCGCGGCGCGCTCGGCGCAACAACGCGCGTGCCGTCGCTGTCGAGGTGCAGGCGAAAGCTGTCCAGCGCGTGCTGACGCTGCCCAGGCGCGGGCGGCCGCCGTGCCGTCGCGCCCGCGCGGGCGCGGCCGTCGTTTCGCCACGCGGGCTGCGGCGCGATCGCGCGCGCTCCAGCGCAACGACCCGCTTGCCTGGACGACGACCCTGCGGCCTCGGCGCGCGGGGCTGCCCACGCGGACACCCTGTTCGCCCGGGTCGACGCTGTGCGCAACAAGGGCGTGACGTGGGCGTCGCGGATCGCGTAGCATCCGCGTGCCGAGGGGCAGCGTGCCCCACGATCCCCTGCATCGCCCGACGACCACGCAGCGTGGTCCCAGCTCGTGGAGAGGTAGCATTGAGCGAGCAAGCAACCGAGCCGGCCCTTCCCGTCACCGCTTTCGAGAGGCGCTTCAAGCACCCGCCGGGGCTCGTGATCCTCTTCTTCGCGGAGATGTGGGAGCGCTTTTCCTATTACGGCATGCGCGGCCTCCTCAAGCTGTATATGGCGAACTACCTGTTCGTCGCGGCGCGAGAGGCATATCAGGGGTGCCGCCAGCACGCGGCGCCGTGCGATCTCGTCGCTGGCAACCCGGAATCGGTGCTCGGCTGGGAGTTCATCAGGGGCTTTCTCCCGAACGCGCCCGGCGAGCAGGCGTCCATGCTCTACGGGCTGTACACCGGCCTCGTTTACCTCACCCCGTTCTTCGGCGGCATCCTCGCCGACAGGGTGTGGGGCCAGCGCAAGACCGTGGTGGTCGGCGGCGTCCTGATGGCCACCGGACACTTCGTCATGGCCTTCGAGAACTCGTTCTTCCTCGCGTTGCTCCTGCTCATCCTCGGCAATGGCGCGTTCAAGCCCAACATCTCGACCCAGGTCGGCAGCCTGTACCCGAAGGGTGATCCGCGCCGCGACGGCGCCTTCACCATCTTCTACATGGGCATCAACCTCGGCGCCTTCATCTGCAACTTCGTGTGCGGCACGCTGGCCGCCATCTACGGCTGGCATTACGGCTTCGCGGCCGCCGGCGTCGGGATGTGCCTTGGGCTCGTCGTCTACCTGATGGGGCAGAAGTACCTGGCCAAGGACAACCTGACCAAGGCGTCGGAGGGGGCGGGCGAGCAGAAGCAGCCGCTCACCAGCGACGAGTGGAAGCGCGTCGGCGCGCTCGTCGCGCTCTGCGCGCTCAACGTCGTCTTCTGGGCGGTCTACGAGCAGCAGGGCAACACGATGCAGAGCTGGGCCGACGAGAAGACGGTGTGGCCCAATGTCCTCGGCTTCCAGATCCCCTCGACGTGGTTCCAGTCGGCGAACCCGCTCTTCATCATCCTGTTCGCGCCGCTCCTCGACATCTTCTGGCGCTGGCAGGCGAAGCGGGGCACGGAGCCGACGAGCGTGTCGAAGATGGCGATCGGCTGCACCGTCCTCGGGCTGTCGTTCGTCGTGATGATCCTCGGCGCGCAGGCCGTCGGCGACGGCAAGGGGAGCCTGTTCTGGCCGATCTTCTGCACGCTGCTCCTCACGATCGGCGAGCTCTACCTGTCGCCCATCGGCCTGTCGCTCGTGACCAAGGTCTCGCCGGTCCGGATCGTGTCGATGATGATGGGCATGTGGTTCGTCTCGAGCTTCTTCGGCAACACGCTGAGCGGCTATATCGGCATCTTCTACGAGCGGTGGTCGAAGGACATGTTCTTCCTGCTGCTGACCGTGCTCGGCGTCGGCGCCGGCGCCGCGATGTTCGCGTTCAACAAGCCGCTCCGCCGCGTGATCGGCAATCAGTGACACGGCCCCTCGCCTGACGCAGCGCCCTCCTCGGAGGGCGCGCGCAGCGCCCTCCTCCGCCCCACGCGACGCCCTTCTCGCCTCACGCAGCGCCCTCCTCGGAGGGGGCGTGCTGCCGCGTCAGGGCGCCCGCGCGCCGCCGGGGTCGACGATCCGCTCGTCGAGGGTGGCGAGGCGCCCCTCGGGCAGCGTGCTCCCGATGGCGGCCACGGCGCGGCGGACGCTCTCCAGCGTGCTGCAGGAGGCGACGTCGACGAAGAGCCGCCCCGACTCGGGCCAGGAGTGCAACGCCACGTGCGACTCGCCGACGACGGCGCATGCGGTGATGCCCTGGGGCGAGAACGGGACGACCACCATCTCGAGCAGCGTGAACGGCCCGGCGGCGACGGCCGCCTCCAGCGCCCCGCGGAGCGCGGCCGGGCTGTTCAGGAAGTCGAAGGGACAGCCCTCGAACAGGGCAAGCGCGATGAAGAGCTGCATCGGGTGAGCAAGCGCGGCGGTCAGCGCCGGCTGCGTAGGGTAGCCGAGCGCGCGCGCTGCGGAACCTGAAACGGGCGTGGCGCCAGGCCATCGCGGGGCGGCCGGGCGGGGCCGCCGCGCCGCGCTCAGCGCCGCCGCGCGATCTGGACGACCTCCCGCACCCGCTGCCCGCCCAGATCGAAGCGCCCCTCGAGCCCCGCGAACACGAAGCCGTTCAAGCGCCTCCCCGGGACCTCGCGGCCGCGCAGCGATCCCACGGTGTTCTCCCAGAGGAACATGTTGAGCCCGCCGCCGACCGACGGCCCCAGCGCGACGCTCTCCGACATGCGCACGTCGATCACCGCCTGCAGGCGCCCGAGCTCGATCCCGTGGGTCACCGTGTCGCCCCGCACCCCAGGCACCGCCGCGGCGGTCCACAGGGCCCGGTACCCGCTGCCCAGCGAGATCACCGGATCCACGCGCTCGAACGGCGCCAGGTGGAAGCTCGCCTCAGCGCCCAGCGTCATGCCGCGCACGTCGCTCCCGCGCCGCTCCGCGCCCGGCGCGCTGTACTGCTCGTAGCTCGACGTCAGCCCGAGGCCGACCCCCGGCACCGCGCGGTAGACGAGCTTCAGGCCCACGCCGGCGCCCGGGCCCGACACGTCGCGCAGTCCCCGCTCGCTCCCGATGTCGCCGAACCCCTGCGCGTAACCGAGGTTGAGCCCGACCTCGAGCGCATTGGCCGGCGCGCTCAGCGGAGAGCGCAGGTAGCTCGGCGGGACGTCGCCCTCGAAATCCTGCGCGGAGGCGACGCTCCCGCAGAGCACGGCGACCGCACCCGCGGCGATCGCGACCCCGGTGTTTGCCTTCATTGCGAATTCTCCTCGCTGCGCGGCGCCGCGAGGACGGCGGATCCGATCCGCGAGCCACGCCGGGAACGCCGCTCGCCGGGGCGCGAGCATCGCGTGTGCCACGGAGGCGGCGAGCACCGCGTTCCCTGTCGCGGGCGGGCCGCCCGCGCCGCGCGTCAGGCGGCGTCTACCAGCGGTGGTAGGCCGGGTGGCCTTCCTTCACCGCCACGAACGTCCCGCGGCACGTCGCCGTCACCCGGCCCCCGGCCTCGAGGGTCGCCTCGACGACGACGCGATCGCCCTCGGCCTCGGCCACCTGCGCCCGCAGGCGCACCGGGCCGAGCGGCGTCGGCTTCTTCAGCTTCACGTGGAAGTCCGCCGTCACCGTGCACGGCGGGGCGTCGGCCCCTCGCGCCCGCATGAGGTGGTAAGCCGCGGTCCAGTTCGAGTGACAGTCGAGCAGCGCCCCGAGGATGCCGCCGTTGACCATCCCGGGGAACGCCTCGTGGTGCGGCTCCGGCGTGAAGTCGCAGACCACCGCGTCGCCCTCGACGCGGCTCTTCAGCCGGAGCCCCCGGTCGTTCGCCGGCCCGCACCCGAAGCAGCGGCTCTGCGGCGCATACCTGTCCTGCAGGCTCGCCGCACCCTCGCTCACCGGCTGCCCCCCACGAACGCCTCGTCCATCAGCATCTTCTGCTCGAGGAGGTGGCTCGCCCGCGAGCCGGTCGACGGGCTCGCGCTCGGCGCGCGGCTCACGCACGAGAGCGGCAGCCGGTCGCCGATGCGGTTCTGGAGCACCGCGAGGATGTAGTACCAGGCGCCGTAGTTGCGCGGCTCCTCCTGGACCCACACGAGCGGCGTGCCGTCCTTGTAGGGCGCGAGCGCGCTCACGAGCTCCTCGTTCAGCGGGAAGAGCTGCTCCAGCCGCAGGATCGCCACGTCCTTGAGATCGCGCGCCTCCCGCGCCATCGCGAGGTCGTAGTACACCTTGCCCGAGCAGAGCAGGATCCGCTTCACGTCGGCCGGATCGACCCCGCTCGTGTCGGGCAGCACGCGGTGGAACTTGCCCTCGGAGAGGTCCCGGATCGTCGACACGGGCCGGTGCGGGCCCGTCGACGTCGTCGGGACGCGCAGCAGGCTCTTCGGCGTCGCGATGATGAGCGGCTTGCGCCACGGCCGGTGCACCTGCCGGCGCAGCACGTGGAAGAGCTGCGCCGGCGTCGTCAGGTTGCACACCTGGATGTTGTCCTCGGCGCTGTTCTGCAGGCAGCGCTCGACGCGGCAGCTCGAGTGCTCCGGCCCCTGGCCCTCGTAGCCGTGCGGCAGGTACAGCACGATGCCGCTCAGCCGGTGCCACTTGTCCTCGCTCGACGTGATGAACTGATCGACGATGACCTGCGCGCCGTTCAGGAAGTCGCCGAACTGCGCCTCCCAGATGACGAGCCCGTCCGGGTAGTCGAGGCTGTAGCCGAAGTCGAAGCCGAGCACGCCCGCCTCGCTGAGCGGGCTGTTGTACGCGTCGAACCGCGCCGGCCCCTCGGCCACGCGCGACAGCGGCGCGTAGCGCGCGCCCGTCTCGACGTCGCGAAGCACCGCGTGCCGGTGGCTGAACGTGCCGCGCTGCACGTCCTGCCCGGAGAGGCGCACCGGCGTCTTCTCCGCCAGCAGCGACGCGTAGGCGAGCATCTCGCCCGTGCCCCAGTCGAACGCCTCGCCCGCGACGAGCCGATCGTGCCGCTGCTGCAGCGTCGGCAGCACCCTCGGGTGCGCCTTGAAGCCCTCGGGCAGCTCGAGGAGCTTCTCGGACAGCGCGATGAGCTTCTCGGCCGGGACGTTCGTCGGCACCTCGGGCGTCGCGCGGTCGGCGCCGCCGCGGTAGTGCGACCACACGCCGCCCATCGAGTAGAGCACCGGCGCGAAGCCCTTCTGCTTCACCTCGTCGAGCGCGGCGGCGAGCGCCTCGCGGCGCCGCAGCACGATCTCCTCGGCCTTCTCCTCGGTGACCTGGCCGAGCTCCATGAGGCGCCGGACGTACACCTGCCGGACCGTGGGCTTCTTGTCGATCGCGGCGTACATCCGCGGCTGCGTGTAGCGCGGCTCGTCGCCCTCGTTGTGGCCGTACCGCCGGTAGCAGTACATGTCGATGACCACGTCCGAGCCGAAGCGCGTGCGGTAGTCGATCGCGAGCTGCGCGACGTGCGCGACCGCCTCCGGGTCCTCGCCGTTCACGTGGAAGACGGGGACCTTGAGCATCCGCGTGATGTCGGACGCGTAGCGGGTCGAGCGCCCCTCCATCGGATCGGTCGTGAACCCGACCTGGTTGTTCACGATGACGTGGATCGTGCCGCTGGTCGTGTAGCCGGGCAGGTTCATCATGTTGAGCGTCTCGGCGACGACGCCCTGCCCGATGAACGCCGCGTCGCCGTGGATGAGCAGCGGCATCACGCGGCGGCGCGCGTCGGTCGTCCCGTCGGCGAGCCGCCGGTCCTGCTTCGCGCGGACGCGCCCCTGCACGACGGGGTTCACGAACTCGAGGTGGCTCGGGTTGAACGTGAGCGTGAGGTGGACGTTGCGCCCGTTCTCGAGCGTCCTGTCGGTCGAGTAGCCGAGGTGGTACTTGACGTCTCCGCTGCCGAGGTGGCGCTCCGCGTCCTTGTCCTCGAAGGCCGCGAAGATCTCGCGAAGGCTCTTGTCCATGATGTTCGCGAGGACGTTGAGCCGGCCGCGGTGCGCCATGCCGACCACGATCTCGTCGACCTGGTGCGACCCGGCGCGCTCGATGATGAGGTCGAGCAGCGGGATGAGGCTCTCGGCCCCCTCCAGCGAGAAGCGCTTCGTCCCCGCCCCGTAGGACTTGTGGATGAACTGCTCGAAGATCTCGGCGTCGGAGAGCTTCGTCAGGATGCGGAGCTGCTTCTGACGGTCGAGCGTCAGGCGGTTGCGCGTCGACTCCATCTGCTGCTGGAGCCACTGGCGCGCCTCGGGCTCCTCGATGAACGTGAACTCGACGCCGATCGAGCGGCAGTACGTCTCCTCGAGGCGGCGGATGATCTCGCGCAGCGTGAGGACGGGCGGCACGCCGGCGAGGTCGGTCGTGGGGAACGCGAGGTCGAGGTCCTCGACGCGCAGCCCGAAGTTCGTGAGGTCGAGCTCCGGCGGCGTCGCCGGCGGCAGGCCGAGCGGATCGACGTGCGCGAAGAGGTGGCCGCGCACGCGGTAGGCGTTCACGAGCGCGTAGACGCGCGCCTTGAGCGCGGCCTCGGCGAGCACCTTGAGATCGCGCGACGCCTCGATCGAGGTCGGGTGCTCGCTCAGCGTCTGCGCGAACGCCGCCTCCAGCGTCTTCGCGGCCTCGCCGTTCGTCTTCTTCCCGTTCCCGTTGCCCGGCGCGGACGAGGGCCGCAGCACATGAGGCTGCACGGTCGGCAGCGGGGCCGGAGCGGGCAGCCGGCCGGGCGCGGCGCTGCCATTCTTGCCCTCGAAGAACGTGCGCCAGCCGGGGTCGACCGACTCCGGATTCTCGAGGTACTGGGCGTAGAGCTCCTCGACGAGCCCTGCATTGATTCCGAAATCAAGCTGCATCGTGTTCAGGCTGCAAATAACGCGTGTCGGCTCGGCACGCTAGAGTCGTTTTCGATGGCTCTAGCGCATGGGGCGGAACATCGCGCGGGCAAGGGGTCCGAGCGCCTGGAGAAACGGTAGGGAGAAGCGGTAGAAGGGGGCCATGGATCAAGACCGCGCAACCGGGGGTCGAGGACCGGCGCCCGCCGTCCTCCCCTTCGACCGTTTCCGGGACCATCTCTTCCACGACCCGAGCCTCGGTTTCTGGCTGGATGTGAGCCGGATCCGCTTCGAGGACGGCTTCTTCGCCACGATGGAGCCGCGCGTCCAGGCGGCGCTCGCCGAGATGGCGGCGCTGGAGGGCGGGAGCATCGCGAACCCCGACGAGGGCCGCCGGGTCGGCCATTACTGGCTCCGCGCGCCGGAGCTCGCGCCCGAGGCCGCGCTCCGCGCCGCGATCGAGGCGACGAACGCGCGCATCCTGAGCTTCGCCGCGGACGTGCACGCGGCGCGGGTGCGGCCGGAGCGGGCGGCCCGCTTCCGCAAGGTGCTCGTCGTCGGGATCGGCGGCTCGGCGCTCGGGCCTCAGTTCGTCGCCTCGGCGCTCGGGACACCCGCCGATCGGATGCAGCCGTATTTCTTCGACAACACGGACCCTGACGGGATCGATCGCACGCTGGACGCGATCGGCGACGACCTCGGCGCGACGCTCGCTGTGATCATCTCCAAGTCGGGCGGGACGAAGGAGACGCGCAACGGGATGCTCGAGCTCGACGCGGCGTACAGGCGGCTCGGCCTCTCGCTCGGCGCGCACGCTGTCGCGGTGACGGGGGAGGGGAGCGAGCTCGATCGGTACGCGCAGAAGCACGGCTTCCTCGCGCGCTTCCCGATGTGGGACTGGGTCGGCGGGCGCACGAGCGAGCTCTCGGCTGTCGGCCTGCTGCCGGCGGCGCTCCAGGGGCTGTCGATCGTGGAGATGCTGCAGGGCGCGCGCGAGATGGACGAGGTCACGCGCTCGAAGGAGGCGCTCCGGAACCCGGCGGCGCTGCTCGCGCTCGCCTGGTACTCGGCGACGGGCGGCGTGGGCCGCAAGGACATGGTGCTGCTGCCGTACAAGGACCGGCTCGAGCTCTTCTCCCGCTACCTCCAGCAGCTCGTGATGGAGTCGCTCGGCAAGCGGCTGGACCGGCAGGGCAAGGAGGTCTTCCAGGGGATCGCCGTCTACGGCAACAAGGGCTCGACCGATCAGCACGCGTACGTGCAGCAGCTCCGCGACGGGCTCGACAACTTCTTCGTCACGTTCATCGAGGTGCTCCGCGACCGCGCGCCGTCGCGCGGCGCGCTCGAGGTCGACCCCGGCGTGACGACGGGCGATTACCTCTCCGGCTTCCTCCAGGGGACGCGCAAGGCGCTCACCGAGAGCGGGCGCGAGTCGATCTCGATCACGATCGAGGCCGTGGACGCGCGCGCCGTCGGCATGCTGATCGCGCTCTATGAGCGCGCGGTCGGCCTGTACGCGTCGCTCGTCGGCATCAACGCGTACCACCAGCCCGGCGTCGAGGCCGGCAAGAAGGCCGCGCAGGAGGTGCTCGACCTGCAGG
Organism: Sorangium cellulosum; assembly: GCF_001589285.1. Lineage (GTDB taxonomy): Bacteria > Myxococcota_A > Polyangia > Polyangiales > Polyangiaceae > Sorangium > Sorangium cellulosum_G. The sequence goes on from NZ_JEMA01000545.1 coordinate 12,495, forward strand.
CCAAGGTGCTCGCGGCGCTCGGCGCTGGCGCGGGGCGCGCGCTGCGGCTCGAGGAGATCGCGCGCGCGGCGGGCACGGACGACGTCGAGACGGTCTTCTGGATCCTGCGCCACCTCGCGGCGAACCCGGAGCGCGGCGTCGTGCGGGAGGTGCCGCAGGGGGGCTCGCCGTTCGACGCGACGTATCGTTCTGCGCAGTGATTGCGCGGTGATTGCGACCCGGTGAGGGGCCGCGCGGTAGGGGCCGCGCGGTCCGCGAGCCGCTGCGCGTCAGAAGCGGACGCGGAGGCTCCCGCCCGTCGGGCCGACAAGGAGCTCGGGGTCGTGGAGCGACACCTTGCGCGGGATGTCGCTGCGCACCCAGACCTTCTGGTTCGAGGCGAGGCCCGCGACGAGCAGCACGAAGCCCGTGACCTGCGTGATCCCGTCGAGGAGGATGAGGGAGCCGGCCACCTGGCCGTCGTCGTCGTTGAAGTCGACGTCCTCCCCCGTGGCGAGCGTGATGAACGGGCCGCCCACGGGCAAGAACAGCGGCACGTAGCTGCCGCTCCCGCGCTCGCCCTCGCTGAGGATGGTCCCGGCCGTCAGCGCCGCGAGCGCCCACCCGCTGCCGAGGACGATCGCCCCCGCGACCACCAGCCGGCGGTTCACCTGCGTCTCGAGGCGGTATCCATCCGGCGGCATGCCGTCTTGGTTGAAGGGAAGCGTCCGCGGCGTGCCGTAGATGATGGGCGGCGCATACGGCGCGTAGCCCGGCGGGGGCGCGTAGCCCGGAGGCGGCACGTAGCCCGGCAGGGGCACGTAGCCCGGCAGGGGCGCGTAGCCCGGCGGGGGCGCGTAGCCCGGCGGGGGCGCGTCGCCAGGAGGCGGCGCGCTCTGCGCGGACGATGGGGCGCTCTGCGCGACGGCCGGCGCGGCGAGCGCGAGCGCGCCGAGCAGCGTGGCCATCGAGAGGACGGTGCGGATCGCTGTCACGTGCGTCTCCCTTCGAGGTGAGGGCTCCCGGCGTGGGCTCGCCGGCTCAGAATCGCCATCGGAGCTCCGCGGACGACGCGCCGATCGAGACCGTGGGCCAGCGCGACGCGGCGCCGTCCTCGGTGCCGCGCGGGGGCACCTTGAACTGGCGCTGCAGGTAGACCTCCTCGTGGGCGAGGCCGGCGACGTAAAGGAGGAGCCCGCCGATCTGGGTCACGGAGTCCATCGTGAGCCAGAAGAGGCCCGCGCCCTCGACGTCGTCGAGGGTCGTCGTCGCGATCATCGGTCCGACGAACGGGATGAACAGCGGCCCGAACTCGTCGAAGTCCTCCTCCGCGAGGGTCGCGATGCCCGCCACCGTGAACGAGAGCGCGTACGAGACGCCGAACGTCACGAGCCCCGCCCCGGCGAGCGTGCGGTCCGCCCTGGTCTTGAGCGCATAGCCGCGCGGGATCGGATCCCCCTCCTGGTACTCGATGGTCCGCGGGTTGGCCCACGGCGGGAGCGAGGGGGGCATCAGGTAATAGCCCTGCGGAACCAGCATCGGCGCGCCGCCCGGCGGCGCTGGCGATGCGCCCGGAGGCGCGACGGGTGACTCCGGAGGCGATGGGGACGGCTCCGGGAGCGCCGGCGTCTCGCCTGGAGGCGCCGCAGGCGCAGCGGAAGGCGCCGCAGGCGCGCCAGGAGGCGCAGCCGGGTTGCTCGGCGCGGGCCTGGGCCGGGCGGCCGGCGTTTGCGCTGCCGG
>NZ_JEMA01000546.1 GCF_001589285.1 Sorangium cellulosum
CGGCGCATCGCGCCGGTCACGATGGCGGCGCTGTCGACCCTCGCCGCGGTCGCGGCGGCCGTGGCACTGATGTTCGGCGAGATCCGGCAAGAGCGCGCCCCACTCGCGCGCGCTCCCGGCGCGCGCGCGCCCGCCGCTGCGGCCGCGGCCGCGCCGCCGCCCCTGCTGATCGAGGCGCGCTCGACCGCCGCGCTCTTCGATCCGGCCGCGCCGTTCCCCAGGGAGGGCGGTCACACGGAGCGGATCGACCGCATCGCCTCCGCGCGCGCGTCCGATCTGCGCCAGAACCGCTACGCGGCGTGGGGGGTGCGCTGATGCTGCGCGTTCGCCTCGCCGCCGCCTGCCTGGCGTCGCTCGCGGCGGCGCACGTCGGGTGCGCGCGCGACGACGCGCAGGCGCGCGCCGCCGGCGCCCGGAGCGAGTCGGCGTGCGCGTGCGCCCCGACGCAGGTCGTCGATCCGACGCTGCTCGCCTTCCTCTCCAGGGCGCGCGCGGCGCACCACGCCGCCGACGTGACGCTCGGCGCCGGGGACCGCGCCGCCGCGATCCGCGCCCTCGAGGGGATCATCGCCGCGCCGNCGCGATCCGCGCCCTCGAGGGGATCATCGCCGCGCCGAGGCCGCCGGGCACGCCGCCGGAGGTCGCCGAGGTGATCTCGGACACCTACGCCCGCCTGGCGGAGCTCCGGAGCGAGGCCGGCGAGTTCGACGCCGCGGCGCGCGACGTCGAGGCGGGCCTCGAGCTGGCGCCCGCGCCGTCCCACTTCCAGGGCCACCTCTACGAGGTGGCGGGCGTGGTCGAGGAGCGCCGCGCGAAGGCGCTGGACGAGCGGGGCGATCGCGAGGCGGCCGCGCAGGGCCGCCAGCGCGCGGTCGGGCTGCTGGAGCGGGCGATCTCGATCCAGGACCAGGTTATCACCGAGGCCCTGAAGAGCGCCCCCGAAAAGCCGCGCTGAAGCGCGCGCCCGGGGAAGCGCGGGGCCGCCGTGGTCTGCAATTGCGACGCGCGCGCGTTCCTCGCTAGACTCGCGGAGAGGGGCCGCTGCCCGAGCCGATGACGTTCCGTGTTCCAAGGCTGAAGCCCGGGTACGACCTCAAGTCGCTCCCGCTGAAACCCGCGGAGGCGTTCCTCCTCTCCCGGATCGACGGCGTCCTGACCGATCGGGATCTGTCGTTGATCACGGGCATGTCGCACGGCGACACCGTGGAGGCGCTGCGACGCCTGCGCGACCTCGGCGCGATCACGCTGGACGGCGATGCCGCCGGGCAGCCTCCGCTGCGGGGCGCCTCCGAGGCCGGGCGGCGCGGGGGCGCGGCGGATCCGGAGAGGGCGATGTCGTCCGGGGGCGAGCCGGTCCCGCCGCTCGGCCGGGATGCGCTCCATCAGGCGGAGTCCCTGCCGCTCTACGACCCTGCCGAGCTCGACGAGCCTGTCGAGCTCACCCCCGAGCGGAAGCGGCGGATCCTCGACCTCTACTACCGGCTCGAGGACCTCAGCTACTACGCGCTGCTCGGCGTCTCGGACCAGGCGGACAAGAAGCAGATCAAGAGCGCCTATTACCTGCTCGCGCCGGAGTTCCACCCGGACACCTACTTCCGCAAGCAGCTCGGCTCGTACAAGCAGAAGATCGAGGCCATCTTCACGCGCATCACGCTCGCGCAGGACACGCTGACGTCGAAGCAGCGGCGCGCCGAGTACGACGGGTACCTCGAGCAGACCCACAAGAACCGGGCGATGGCGGCGCTGATCGAGCAGACGCCGCGCGACATCGCCACGATCACCACCGCCGTCGACGCCTCGGTGCGCGCTGCCTTCGCCGATCCGCGCGACGTGGCCGCGTCGCCCGGGCGCTACTCCTCCG
>NZ_JEMA01000547.1 GCF_001589285.1 Sorangium cellulosum
GCCGCGCTCCGTCGCCGCCGCGCCCCGCTCCCGAGCGCGGCCGCCTCGACGTCAGCGAGCGTCCATGCCCGCGGCGGGATCTGCCGGGACAGCGCCACGAGCGCCTCCGCGAGCGCGCGCTCCGGGACGGACGCGACGGCCCCCATCGGCCACGCCGCGGCGCTCGTCCCCACGAGCGCCGTGAGCCACCGCGCGACGCGGTCCGGGCCGAGCCGCCCGAGCCACTGCGCCTCGCCCTCGGGTGAGCCCGCGCGCGCCGCGCCGGCGCCCTCGGCGCTGGCGAGCGCGCGCGCTCGCTGCACCATCACGAACGCGTCCGCGAGCCAGGCGGCCGCGTCGTCGCGCACCCCGAGCGCCGNCGTCCGCGAGCCAGGCGGCCGCGTCGTCGCGCACCCCGAGCGCCGCCTCGAGCTCGTGCCGGCGCAGGCGCAGGTACGCGGCGCGCACGCGGCGCGCGTCACGAT